>DATLOQ010000040.1:0-24034 GCA_035536235.1 Mycobacteriales bacterium | reverse complement strand
GGGGAAATGAACAACGCCCGCGAATCACACTCCGCGGGCGTTCGAGAACGAGCGAGGAAATGCTTAGCAGCCACTGAGAACGCTAGCACCTCCTCCGCCCGCAGGCTAGTACCGACGGCGCTAGGAGGAGAAGCCGGCAATCGCCACGACTGCTCGGTCGATCGCCCGGCGTGCCTCGGTGCCGTTGCTGGCACCGACGAGCATGAAGGAGAACCAGACCTTGCGGTTCGACCGGGTGACCGTGTAGCCGGAGAGCGTGCGCACGCCCTTGAGCGTGCCCGTTTTCGCCGAGACCCGACCTGACGCCGGCGTGCCACAGAAGCGATCAGCCAGCGTGCCGTCCCGGCAGCCGATGGCGAGGGAAGTCCGAAAGGCTGGACCCGCCGCCGTGTTCTGCGCGCGTCGGAGCCAAGTCACTGCTCCCACCGCGGTCTGCCGGTCGTGCGCTGACAGACCCGACCCGTCGACGAAGCCGCGGAGATCCACACCGAGGGTCGCACCGAGCCGGCGTACGGCGTTCGCGCCCTCGGCGGTGGTGCCGGCACCAGCCTCCGCGCCGAGCTCCTTGAGGAGCATCTCGGCGTAGAAGTTGTCGCTGTTCTTCAACGACTTCATGACCAGCCAGGCGACCTGCGGCGACTCGTGCAGCGCCAGCGGCTCGGCGTCGACCACCGGGCTCGTGGGCTGCCCGACCAGGTCCGGGCCCACCACACGGACTCCCGCCACAGCCAGCGCCGAGCGGAACTTCGCCAGGTTGCCTGGCACTGGATCGGCGACATAGGCGGCGTCCTTGCGCCAGGTGTTGCGATCGACGACGAACGCAGACAGCGGCCCGAGCTCCTCCGGCACGTCGTCAGGCTCCCAGCCCGCCACCCGCCGGTCCCGGTCGTATCGGGTGTCGTCGGCCCACAGGGCTCCGGTGACCGCCGAGATGCCCTGGGCAGCAAGCTGCTGGGCGAAGGCGGTGAGGTGGGCGCTCTTCAGTGTCGGGTCGCCGCCGGCCTTGAGCACTAGATCCCCCTCGATCACACCGTCCGTGATCGTGCCGGTGTGCCGGATCTCGGTACGCAGCCGTCGGTTGGGGTCGGCGGAGAGCAGCGCCGCGAGCCCGCCGTACATCTTCTCGTTCGACGCGGGGGGCAGGGCAGCGTGCGGGTTGGCCGCCGCCACCGTGCCCAGCCCGTCGACGAGGACATAGCTGGCGACGGTCCGCGCCGTCGAGCCCCGCAGCGCCGCCCGGATGCGCGCGTCGAGGTCGGCTTGCGCTGACCCCGCGGAAGCCGCGGTCGGCGCGACGCCGAGCAGACCGGCGACCGCGGTGAGCAGGACGAGCGCAGATCCGGCGCAGCGGGGGAAGCGAGGCATGCGGTACATCATGCATCGCTCTCACCCGCCCCATAGCAGGAACCGGTCATCGCACCCAGAAGGGAGCATTCATGACTCTGCGCCTGACCCTGCGCCGTCCGTCGGTCCGGGCCGTCACCCTGGCCGTGACGCTGGCCGCCCCGCTCCTGCTCGCGGCGCCGGCCCCGGCGGCGGCTCCCCTGCACGGCGACTGCTTGGTCTCCGTGGCGGGGATCGACCTGCAGACAGCGACCGCGTTGGAGCTCCAGGCGGCGATGGGCACCGGGCGGCTGACCAGCCGGCGCCTGGTGGAGGCCTACCTGGCGCGAATCGCCGCCTTTGACCAGGCCCCGGGCGTCACCACGAACTCGATTCGGGTGCTCGCACCGACCGCGCTTGCGCAGGCCGACAAGTTGGACGCAGAACGCCGGGCGAAGGGACCCCGCGGCCCGCTGCACGGGCTGCCGATCCTGCTGAAGGACAACGTCGGGACGACCGACGTGCCGACCACGGCCGGCTCGATCGCGCTGGAGGGCAGCATCCCGCTCCGCGAGGCGTTTCTCACCGAGAAGCTGCGCGCGGCCGGCGCGGTCATCCTCGGCAAGACCAACCTGTCCGAGTTCGCCAACTGGGTGCAGCTGGGCATGCCGAACGGCTACTCCAGCCTTGGCGGCCAGGTGCTCAACGCCTACGACGGCGGCGACCCGAGCGGATCGAGCTCCGGCTCCGGCGTGGCCGGGAGCATGGCCTTCTCGGCAATGACCATCGGCACGGAGACCTCGGGCAGCATCCTCAGCCCCAGCAACGACAACAGCCTGGTCGGCATCAAGCCGACGATCGGCCTGGTCAGCCGGGCGGGCATCATCCCCCTGGCGCCCAGCTACGACAGCGCCGGGCCCATGGTCCGCAGCGTCACCGACGCAGCGTTGCTGCTCGGCGCGGTAGCCGGCGTGGACGCGCGCGACCCCGTCACTGCTCGAAGTGAGGGCAAAGCCCCCGCGGGCAACGACTACCGGCCTTTCCTCCAGCGGACGGCGCTGGAGGGCGTGCGGCTGGGCTACTCGCAGAATGATGTCGGCGACCCGATCTTCGACGAGGCGATGAAGGACCTGACCGCCCAGGGCGCTGAGCTCGTCGCCATCGACTCCCTGGACGCCACGAAGTTTGTCGGGCTCGGCGAGATCGCGGCCATTCCCAACGAGTTCAAGTACTCCCTCAACCGCTACCTGGCCGAAGAGACCGCGCCGAACCTGCGCGTGAAGACGCTGACCGAGATCATCGCCTTCAACCGCCGGCACCCGGACAAGGTGAAGTACGGCCAGAACCTGCTCGAGGCCTCCGACGCGACCCCCGGCCAGGAGGCCGTGGCAATCGCCCAGAGCACTCCGGTGACCCTGGCCGCCCGGGCGGCGATCGACGCCGCACTGCTCGAAGGCAACCTCGACTCGATCATCGCGCTGGGTCCGTTCAACGCCAACATCGGCGCTGCCGCCGGCTACCCGACGGTCATCGTGCCCGCGGGGTACGACGGCGACGGCACGGTTCCCCAGGGCATCAGCTTCCTCGGCACCGCGTGGACCGAGCCGCAGCTCATCTCCTACGCCTACGCGTACGAGCAGGCTTCCCGTCGTCGGGTCCCGCCGACCGTGGCCAACACCGACCTGCGTCCGACCTCATGCGCAGCCGCGCGGGGGGCAGGGGCTGCAGCGGCCCCCGCTGCGGCGCCGCGCCCGGCGCCGGCCAGGCCCCGACCGCTGCCCGCCACAGGGGCGCCCTCCGCTCTCGCCTTCACCGGCGCAGCCGTCGCCGCCGCGGCGCTCCTCGGCGCGGGGCTCCTTACGCGGTGTCGGCGCCGCCTCTCCTGAGCAGGTCAGCGAGGGCGTCGAAGATGCCGGGGGCAGCGCCGTACGCCATCGAAGTCGACGGCGGCCCGCCGCGTAGATCGCCGACCAGAGCCCCTGCCTCGGCCGCGATCAGTGCGCCGGCCGCGAAGTCCCACACCTGTTGCCCGCTCTCGACGATCGCGTCGACCCGGCCGCACGCGAGGCTGCACCAGTCGACCGCAGCGGAGCCGCTACGCCGGATGTCGCGGATCGAGTCGATCACTGCCGCAACAGCCTCGGCCTGCCGGCGTCGACGGGCCGCGTCGTAGGAGAACCCGGTGGCGAGCAGCGACTGAGCGACATCGGTGGCGGCACTGCAGCGGATCGGCGCGCCGTTGCGGGTAGCACCTGCGCCGCGCGAGGCTGCGAAGAGCTCGTCCCGCTGTGGGTCGTACACCACTCCCGCCAGGCTGCCCTCGCCGTCTTCCACCGCGATGGAGACGGAGAACGCGGCCGCCCGGTAGAGGTAGTTGGTGGTGCCGTCGATCGGGTCGATCACCCATCGCAGACCGGATGAGCCCTCGACGGAGGCGCCTTCCTCGCCCAGCACTCCGTCGTCCGGACGGCGGCGACGAAGCAGCCCGACGACGAGCTGCTCAGCGGCTTGGTCGACCTCGGAGACCATGTCGGTCGGGCTCGACTTGACCGTGACCGTGCGCGGCCCGGCCAGCCGGTCGAGGAGCAGCGCACCAGCAGAGCGGGCAATGGTGCTCGCCACGTCGAGCAGCTCGCGATGCAGGGCGGGTACGGAGGACGCAGGGGTCATACGCCGAGATTGTGCAGGAGGCCGCCCCGGCAGGTCGAAATCTGCTGAGCGAGCCTGTCCAGGAGAGGTCTGCCGATGTCGTTCCGCCGCGTCACCGCGTGCACCGCGCTCGTCCTCGGCTTGGTCGGCGCACCGGCCGCGCTCGCCCGCCCCGGTCTCGCCGAACGCCTGGTGCTGAGCGGAGCTGTGCCGGCCTGGGCGCAGGCGGAGTCGCGGGTGGGTCCGCTGCCCGGCGGCACCGTCGTCGACATCGCCGTCGTCCTCCCCTGGCGAGACGCCCCGGGGGCCGCCTCGCTCGCGGCAAGGGTGAGCGATCCCGAGGGAACGTCGTACGGCGAGCACATCAGCAGCGACGCCTTCCGCGATCGGTTCTCGCCGACGGCGGCGACCGTCGACGCGGTCCAGTCCTGGCTGGCTGCCAGTGGCCTGGAGCTCGGTGCGATGCCCGCCAACCGGCTCTACGTCCCGGCTCGCGGCACAGCAGTGCAGCTGGCCCGCGCGTTTGGCACCACCTTCGGGCGCTACCGCGTCCGCGGTCGGACCCTGCGGGCCCCGGATCGGAGTCCCTCGGCCCCGGCTGATGTCGGGCGGCTCGTCGTCGGTGTGCGCGGGCTCGCCGACGAGCCCGTTTTCATCGGCGGCGAGGAAGCGCGCGATCCGTTCCCCGTGCCGCTGCCCGATCAACCCGCGACGCCAGCAGACAGCGCTCCCCCGGCAGCCATCGTGTTCGGGCGACCGTGCTCGGAGTTCCACGGTGCGCGCACCGAGACGTCTCTGCCGCCGATCTACGGCCGCCGCCAGCCCGCCGTGAAGTGCGAGACCACGATCGCCCAGCAGCGGGCCGCGTACGGCGTGGACAGCGCGCTCCAGCAGCGCATCGACGGCACGGGCCAGACCATCGTGATCGTGGGGTCGCACGCGATCCAGACCCTCCCGGGCGACGTCCGGGAGTGGTCGAAGCGACGCGGACTTCCGCCGATGAAGCCGGGCCAGCTGACCCAGCTCTCCTACCCCACCGCGTACCAGACTCCCAACGTCGAGCCGATCCTGCGGCCCGCTGTCTGGTCGCTGCAGGCCCACATGCTGGTGGAGAACATCCACGCGATGGCGCCGTCAGCTGACGTGATCTACCTCGGTACGACGTCGAGCTTCGACCTGGCCAACGGCACCACCCTGGCCGTCGACGGCAAGCTCGGCGACATCGTGATGAACGGCTGGTACAGCGCCGGTGAGAACACCAATCCGGCGCAGATCGCGCAGATCTCGCAGACCGCGCAGCAGGCGGCGGCCACCGGCATCTCGTTGCTCTTCGCGTCAGGCTCCATCGGCGACAACACCGCCGTCGGTGGGGGTCCCAGCCCGGCGTACCCGGCCAACGACCCGATGGTGACGGCGGTGGGCGGCACCAGCCTCATCCACGGTCGCGGCGGTCGGCTGCTCCGCGAGGTGGGCTGGGCCAAGACGGTGGCCAACCTCGAAGACGGCGCGTGGGTCGACGACGCGCCGGCGACCTTCCGGGGCAGCGGCGGCGGGATCAGCGCGGTGCACCCGCAGCCGGCGTACCAGCGAGGAGTGGTCCCCGAGGCGAGGGCCGCCCGCGACGACGGAAGCCTCGGCCGCGCGGTCCCGGACGTAGCCGTGAACGGCGACGCCGAGACAGGGCTCACCATCGGCCTGACCCAGACCTTCCCGGACGGCTCGCGGGCCTATGCCGAACGCCGCCACGCGTCGGGCGAGTCGGCCACCGCCGTGTTCGCCGCACTCGTCGCACTCGCCAACCAGCGCGCCGGACGAAACCTCGGCTTCCTCAACCCGCTGCTCTACGCGTTGCGGGTGAAGAGCCCAGCCGCCTTCCGCGACGTCGTCGGGAGCGGGCTCGTCACCGCCGGCGTCCGCACCGACTTCCTGGACGGGTCGACCGCTGCGTCAGGGACCAAGAAGGTGCTCAAGACCTTCGAGGCCTACGACAGCAACGTGCCGGTCATCGGCTACGACACCTCCAGCGGCCTAGGCGCACCGTCACGTAAGTGGCTGTCTCTACTGCGCTGAGATTGCGGCCGCGCTCTCGTCAGGGGCGAGCCGGCCGAGGTAGACGGCCCGACCCCTTCTCGCGCGGTGCTTGCTCAGGGTGAGCGTGACGGCCACCTCGGTGCCATCTCGGCGTAGCGCGGGCAAGGCCAACGGCACGCCGAGCAGCCGGTCGTCGCCGCCGAGGACGCTGCGCGTGAAGCCGGCGACGTGCTGCTCACGGAGTCGCTCGGGGATGACGGCCAGCAGTCGGTGGCCGACCAGCGAGCCCGACCAGCCGAGCAGAGTCGACGCGGCGCTGCTCGCGACCACGATGCGGTTGTGGTCGTCCGCCACCAGCCACGCCTCATCGTCCGGCGGAGAGAGTGCTGAATCCCACTCTGCGAGCTCAACCTCCACCGGCGCGTCGATCCGATCGATGAACTGCCACGCGTCGGGCTCTGCATCCGACGTCTGGTCCACGACCTGGTCGCAGAACCAATTGCGCAGGGCGACGACCTCGGGCAGCGTCGGCGGGGCGAGCATCTCGCCGGCGATCGCGAGCTGCCGACCGTGGTCGAGCGCTCCCTGCAGCACCGCGAAATCTCCGGCGGTCACGCTGCCGAGTGCCAGGACGACGTCGATCCGCTCGGCGTGAGGCTCCTGGAGCGCGCCCTCGGCCACGGCCTGCCGGAGGAGGTCGAGGGCCGACACCGATCGAGCGATGCTGTCGGCGCTGTAGGGCTGGGCGCTTCCGCCGATGCCCCGCAGCAAGTAGTCGCGCAGGAGGTCGCCCCACTGCTGGCTCGCGGCCTGGAAGAGCACGAGGGGCAGCTGCCGGAGCTCGATCGGGCGAGCCGCGCCACCGTCGGGTGATGTCACGGGACGGACTTTACGGCGACTCGGCGGGCGCGTCCTTCTCCAGCTCCAACGCCACGGAGTTGATGCAGTAGCGCTGACCGGTCGGACCCGGGCCGTCCGGGAACACATGCCCCAGGTGCCCACCGCAGGCGGAGCACGTCACCTCTACCCGGCGCATGCCGAATCCACGGTCCTCGTGCTCGTCGACGG
This sequence comes from Mycobacteriales bacterium, assembly GCA_035536235.1. Lineage (GTDB taxonomy): Bacteria > Actinomycetota > Actinomycetes > BP-191 > BP-191 > DATLNF01. The sequence goes on along the minus strand of DATLOQ010000040.1, from coordinate 16,963 downwards.
CACCGGGAGCCGCCGGCGCGGTGAAGCTCGGCCAGCCTGAGCCGGAGTCGAACTTCGTCTCCGACCGGAAGACCTCGGCGCCGCAGCCGGCACAGCGGAAGACCCCCTCCTCGTGGCTGCCTGTGTAGGCACCGGCGAACGGCGCCTCAGTGCCCTTCTCCCGGAGCACCTTGAACTGCGCCGGAGTCAGCTCCGCCCGCCACTGCTCGTCCGTCTTCTGCACCTGATGGGTCACCGTCGGCACCGATCTCTTGAAGGGTCTTCTCATAGTGATGACAACGGTACGACGGCCCGGCACCGTCTCCCCTCCGACATGACGATTCGGGAACGCCCTAGGCTGGGCGACGAGAGATCAAGCCGCCAGGAGGTGCTGGAGTGGACTTCCGCGACACCCCGGAGGAAGCCGACTTCCGGGCCGAGCTGCGCGCGTGGCTCGCTGCCAACCTGCCGACCGGCTGGGCGAACCGGCCTCCGGATACCGGCCGGGGGAACGAGGAGCTGTCGCGGGCCTGGAGTCGCACGCTGCAGGACGGGGGCTATGCGGGCCTGACCTGGCCGAAGGAGTACGGCGGCGGCGGCGCGCCGTACAGCCACCAGGCCATCTTCCTCGAGGAGACCGCACGCGCCGACGCGCCGTCGCACATCGGCGTGATCGGCCTCGGCATGGCCGGCCCCACGATCATCGTGCACGGCACCGAGGCGCAGAAGGCTGACCATCTCGCGAAGATCCTGTCTGGCGAGACGGTCTTCTGCCAGGGATTCTCCGAGCCCGGTGCGGGCTCAGACCTGGCCGCGGTGCGCACCCGCGCCGAGCAGGACGGCGACCACTTCGTCGTCAACGGCCAGAAGGTGTGGAGCTCGTTCGCCCACATCGCCGACTGGTGCATCCTCGTCACCCGGTCCGAGCCCGGGTCGGAGAAGCATCGCGGCCTGACCTACCTCCTGGTGGACATGCACTCCCCCGGGGTCGAGGTACGGCCCCTGCGCCAGATCACCGGGGACCCAGAGTTCAACGAGATCTTCTTCACGGATGTGCGGGTGCCCGTGGAGAACGCTCTCGGCAACGTCGGTGAGGGCTGGTCAGTAGCGATGACGACGCTGCTGCACGAACGCGGCACGCTGGGCTTCGCGCTGACCGCCCGACTCGAGGTGCTGCTCACCAAGCTCATCGAGATCGCTCGGGCACCGCGGGAGGACGGGACGCGGCCGGCCGATGACGCCGTCCTACGCGACCGGATCGCCCAGCACTGGATCGAGCTGCAGGCGCTGCGCTACACCAACTACCGGTCGCTCAGCAGCCTCGTGCGGACCGGGGTGCCGGGACCCGAGGGATCCGCGGTCAAGCTCTACTGGTCCGAAGCCAACCAGCGACTGACGTCGCTCGCTCTCGAGCTGCTCGGACCCGGCGCGCAGGTCGACGGCAGCGACGGCGTCTGGAACGGGTTCTGGCAGTACCAGCAGCTGCGCAGCCGTGGCAACACGATCGAGGCCGGCACATCGGAGATTCTGCGCAACATCATCGCCGAGCGCGTCGTCGGCCTACCCAAGTCACGCTGAGAGGACTGCCGACCGTGGACTTCACCTTCACCGAGGAGCAGCAGATGCTGCGCGCGGCGGCGCGCGACTTCCTCGACCGAAGCGTGCCGCTGGAGCGGGTCACCGCGTTGGCGGACGGCGACCCGGGCTGGGATCCCGGATCGTGGCAGCAGGTCAGCGCGCTCGGCTGGCTGGGCCTGTCGGTGCCGACGGCCCGCGCTGGCGCCGGCATGACCTTCGTGGAAGAGGCTGTGGTGCTGGAGGAGACGGGCCGCGGCCTCTATCCCGGGCCGTACTTCTCCACCGTCGCGCTGGCCCAGCCACTTCTGGCGGCCGCGGAGTCTGCAGCGGGGACGGACCTCCTGACGCAGGTGCTCGGCGGCTCGCGTACGGCGACAGTGGCGACCCTCCCCGGCGTGACCTCGGCGGGCGACGTGCTGTCGGGCACCTCTCGCCACGTTCCGGACCTGGGCATCGTCGACGACGTCCTCGTCGTCGTCCAAGGTGCGACCGGACCTGGGGTGTGGCATGTCGACCTGCGCGCGCACCCGAACGTCGTACGACGGACGTCGACGATGGACACCACGCGCCGCCTCGGCGACCTCGTGCTGGACGACACCCCCGCCGTCGCACTGCTCGACCCCGGCGTAGCCGCGGGCGCGCTCCACATCGCCCGCCTGCGGGGACTGGCCGGGCTGGCCTGCGAAGCGGTCGGGGTCGCACAGCGATGTCTCGTCATCAGCGCCGACTACGCCAAGGAGCGCCAGCAGTTCGGCCGGCCGATCGGCAGCTACCAGGGCGTCTCGCATCGCATCGCCAACATCTACGTGGCGCTGGAGATGGCCCGCTCTCTTGCCTACTGGGCGGCGTGGAGCGTCAGTGTCGACGACCCGCAGGCCGCGGCGGCCTGCTCCGCAGCCAAGGCGGCCGGCAGCGAGGCGGCGGTGCTCGCGGCGGAGAGCGCGATCCAGGCGATGGGCGGCATCGGCTTCACCTGGGACCATCCACTGCACCGGTTCTACAAGCGGGCGCAGTGGATCACGGCCTACGACGGACACCCCCGCGAGCACCGCGCGGCGCTCGCCGTCTCCCTGCTCGACGCCTGACCTGGGCGTCTCCACTCATGGTGCAGGTTGTCGCCCACCGGGGCGCGTCGTACGACGTCGCCGAGCACACGCTCGCGGCGTACCAGCGCGCCATCTCCGAAGGGGCCGACGCCCTCGAGTGCGATGTGCGGCTGACTCGCGACGGTGTGCTCGTCTGCGTGCACGATCGCCGCGTCGACCGCACCAGCAACGGCCGGGGGGTGGTCTCCACGTTGGAGCTCGCCGACCTGGCCGACCTCGACTTCGGCCAGTGGCGACGCCCGGACACCGACGTGCTGCTGACCGCCGGGTGGGAGGAGCCGGACCGCGACAGCTCCGGCGTGCTGACCCTCGAGCGGCTGATGACGCTGGTGGCCGAGGCCCCGGGATCGGTCGAGCTGCACGTGGAGACCAAGCACCCCACCCGTTACGCCGGCCGGGTCGAGCGGGTGCTCGCCGAGCTGGTAGCGAGCTACGGCGCGGCCGCTCCGCCGGTGACCGTGATGAGCTTCGCGCCCATTGGCCTGCGTCGGATGCACGCCTACGCTCCGGGCATGCCCACTGTGCTCCTGCTCGAGCGACTGCCGCGGTGGTTGCGGGGTGGCACCCTGCCGGCGCGGGTGGGCATTGCCGGACCGTCTCTCGAGGTGCTGCGGCGCGACCCCGGCTACGTCGACCGGGCGCACAGCCACGGCAATCGCGTCCACGTGTGGACCGTCGACGAGCCCGCTGACGTCGACTTCGTGATCGGGCTCGGGGTCGACGCGGTGATCACCAACCGGCCCCAAGCGGTTCTCACCACCCTCGGCAGATCACTGTGAGCGGTCTGCTGCTGATGGTCGGCACGACGAAGGGCCTCTTCCTCTTCACGGGAGACGACCGCGAGCGCCTGACCCGCAGTGGTCCGCATCTCCCGGGACGCCAGGTGTACGCCGCCGTCTACGACGACCGGGGCGGCCGGAGCCGGATCCTGGCCTCGGCCGCCAGCATGCACTTCGGGGCGTCGTTGACGACTTCCGACGACCTCGGGGCCACCTGGCACGAGCCGGAGGTCCCCGTCGTGGCCTTTCCCCCCGGGTCGGACGCCGCGCTGGCCAACATCTGGGCGCTGACCCTGGGCGGGCCCGGGCAGGACGACGTGGTCTGGGCCGGCGTCGAGCCGGCAGCCCTCTTCCGATCGGCGGACGCCGGCTCGAGCTTCGAGCTGGTGAGTGGCCTCTGGGACCACCCGCACCGACCGCACTGGCAGCCTGGGGGGGGCGGGCTCTGCCTGCACACGATCCTGCCGCACCCTGCGGACGCCCAGCGGATTCTCGTCGCCATCTCAGCAGCCGGGGTCTACGCCTCCGACGACGGCGGCGGCTCCTGGCGGGCGTCCAATTCGGGCATCCGCGCAGCCTTCCTGCCCGACCCGACAGTCGAGTTCGGCCAGTGCGTCCACAAGGTGGCGCGGGACGCCGGCGACCCGGACCGCCTCTACCTCCAGCACCACTGGGGCATCTACCGCAGCGACGACGGCGGGGCCGCCTGGTCCCCTGCCGAGAGCGGGGTGCCGTCCACCTTCGGCTTTCCGATCGTGGCCCATCCGCGCACCCCGGGCATGGCGTACACCCTGCCGCTGCACTCCGACATGGTGCGCCTGACCCCGGACGGACAGCTCCGGGTCTTCCGCACCTCCGACGCCGGGGAGAGCTGGGTCCCGCTGTCCGAAGGCCTGCCGCAGCAGAACGCCCATACGACGGTGCTGCGTGACGCCTTCGCCGCGGACGACCTCGACCCCGTCGGCCTGTGGTTCGGCACCCGCACCGGCCAGGTTTACGGCTCGGCGGACGAGGGCGCCTCGTGGCAGCTGACGGCTGACCTCCTGCCGCCGGTGACCTGTGTCAAGACCGCCGTCCTGGCATGACTCATGATCAGGTGGCCGGTCGACAGCGGGTCCGGGTGATTCCCCTGGTCTGAGGGGGGTAACTCCAGAGGGGGACACGTAGCGGGAAAGGGTCGTCGTGGAGCTTGAGCCGGTACGTCCCCGCCTGCGCGGCGTCCTGCATCAGTGGGCGTTCGCCGCGTTCGGTGGCGGCTGCCTCGCCCTGGTGATCACTGCGGACACCGGCCGGGCCCGGGTCGCTGCGTTGATCTACGCCCTCAGCGTCGTCGGACTCTTCGGGACGAGCGCGCTCTACCACCGCCGCACCTGGTCCGACCGTGGTCGGCGCCGGATGAAGCGCCTCGACCACTCGATGATCTTCGTGCTGATCGCCGGCACCTACACGCCGTTCGCGATGCTGGTCCTCGAGGGGCGCACTGCTGCCACCATCCTGATCATCGTCTGGGGCGGCGCCGTGCTGGGGATCGCCAGCAAGCTCATCTTCCTCGGCGCTCCCAAGTGGGTGTCTGCGCCGCCGTACCTCGCACTCGGCTGGGTCGCAGTGGCCTTCATGCCCCAGCTCGAAGACGGCGCCGGGGTGGCCACGGTCGTGCTGATCGCGGCAGGCGGCGGTCTCTACAGCCTGGGTGCGATCGTCTACGCCACGGGCCGTCCGAACCCGTTTCCGGCCGTCTTCGGCTATCACGAGGTCTTCCACGTGCTGACCATCGTGGCAGCCACCTTGCACTTCATCGCCGTCGGCGCGTTCGCTCTCAACACCGGCGCCTAGCGCCCGCGAGGCGGGCGTAGGCTCCGGCTCGACATAGGAGCAACGCATGCGCGCCATCCAGATCACCGAGTTCGGCGGACCCGAGGTGCTCACCGTCGCCGACCTGCCGGACCCCGTGCCGCTCGACGGGCAGCTGGCGATTGAGGTCAGCCGCGCTGGCATCAACTACGCCGACACCCACCAGGCGGAGAACTCCTACCTTGCCCCCCAGGAGCTGCCCCTCGTGCCCGGTGCCGAGGTCGTCGGCCGCACCTCCGACGGGCGGCGGGTAGTCGCCTTGGTGCAGGGCGGTGGGTACGCCGAGAAGGCTGTGGCGTGGCCGATGCTGGCCTTCGACGTGCCCGACGTCGTCAGCGACGGCGACGCGCTTGCTCTCGTGCTGCAGGGGCTGACGGCGTGGCACCTGCTGCGTACGTCGGCCCGGCTCAGCTCCGGGGAGTCCGTCGTGGTCGTCGCCGCCGCGGGTGGTGTGGGCAGCCTCGCCGTACAGCTGGCCAGGGCCTGGGGGGCCGGTCGGGTGATCGCCACCGCGTCCAGCGAGGAGAAGCGGGCGCTGGCCATCGATCTCGGCGCCGATGTCGCGGTCGACCCGGACGGCCCAGACCTCAAGGCGGCCTTGGCCGAAGCCAACGGCGGCAAGAAGGTCGACATCGTTTTGGAGATGACCGGCGGGCCGGTCTTCGACGCGTCCCTGGCCGCGCTCGCGCCGTTCGGCCGCCTGGTCACCTACGGGATGGCCGGGCGGGTGCCGCCGGCACCGGTCGACGCCGGCCAGCTGATCGGGCGCAGCCGTGCCGTCGTCGGCTTCTGGCTGGCGCACTGCATGACGCGCCCGTCGATGATGAACGCTCCGATGACCGAGCTGCTCACGATGGTCGCCGACGGCAGCCTACGTCCCGTGCTCGGCGGGGAGTACGCGCTGGCAGACGCTCGGCAGGCGCACGAGGATCTCCGGGCCCGGCGGACCACCGGCAAGCTCGTGCTCGACCCGTCCGCGTGACGGGCTGCCCATGACCGGCAGTCCAGCCGAGCCGGCGATCTGCTCCGCCAAGAGCTGCCAGGCGACGGCGCAGCACGTGCTCGTCTGGAACAACCCCCGGCTGCACACCGCCGACCGGGAGAAGACGTGGGCCGCCTGCGATGAGCACCGGGACACCCTCGGGGAGTTCTTAAATGTGCGCGGGTTTCTCCGGCGGGTCGAACTCCTGACCGACCGGTAGGAGATCCCGTCCGGCCGTCGAAGAACTCCGACCATGAGACGACCTCTGATCCTGGCCGCCGCCGTCGCCATCGTTGCCGCGACCGCCCCGCTGGCCCGCACCCAGTCCAACGCGCTCTCCGTCGTGGCCGTGGAGGTGTCGAGCCGCGCGGAGGCAGCCTACGTCGCCGCGAACTTCGACGAGACGCACCGCTACCTCCCCGGCTTCGTCGAGATCGTCGTGCGCCCCGGTGACGACGAGCGGCTCAAGGCCCTCGGCTACGACTTCGACGTCGTCACCGCGGACCTGGTCAAGTCCGAGAACGCCAAGCGCGCGGCCGCCGGCCCGGCTCGGCTCATCGCGCTGCCCGGCCCGGACCGCTCGGACTACCGCAGGCTCGCCGACTTCAACGCCGAGATGAAGGACCTGGCGGCCAAGAACCCCACCATCGTCAAGCTGATCACGCTCCCGAACAAGACCCTCGAGGGCCGCACCGTCTTCGGCCTGGAGATCGCCCGCAACGTCAAGGCCGTCGACGGCCGGCCGACTCTCTACATCGACGGCATTCACCACGCCCGCGAGTGGCCGGCCGGCGAGTACCCGATGATCTACGCCCACCACCTGGTGGAGAGCCTCAAGGCCCGTGACCCGCAGATCACCCGCTTGGCTGGCGACCTGCGCTTCCTCATCGTTCCGGTGGTCAACGCCGACGGCTTCGACTACGCCCGCTCGTCGCTGGTCGACGCCCGTGGCGCCGCCGGCACGCCGCTGGCGATCGCCGGTGCCGAGGCCTACTGGCGCAAGAACCGCCGGTCCTACACCGGGGTCACCACCAACGTTCCTGGCGTGATCCAGCGCAACCTCGACGCCTATGGCACCGACCCCAACCGCAACTACGGCTACAAATGGGGCGACAACAAGTCGGGGTCGTCGTCGGAGCAGACCAACCAGACCTACCGCGGCACCAAGCCGTTCTCGGAGCCGGAGACACAGAACGTCCGCTCCCTGCTCCTCGGCCGCCACGCGACAGGAGTGCTCAGCAACCACACCTACTCCCGGCTGGTGCTGCGGCCGTGGGGCGACACCGACGAGCCCTCCCCCGACGAGGCCCTGCTCGAGAAGATTGGCGAGGGCATGGCCGAGGCGATGGGCGGCTACCGCAACATCCTGGGCATCGAGCTCTACGTCACCACCGGCACCCTCAACGACTGGGCCTACGGCACGTCGGGATCGCTCGCCTACGTCCTGGAGCACGGCGACGAGTTCCACCCGGTCTACGGCGACGGCCCCGGCGAGGAGTTCCCCGGTGTGATCGGCGCTTTCACGCAGATGGCCGAGGCAGCGGCGAGCCCGCGCAACCACAGCGTCATCTCGGGCCGCGTCGTCGGCCGGGACGGCCGCCCGATCTCGGCGAAGCTCACCGCCGTCAAGCGCTTCGAGAACCCGCTCTGGCCGGGCAACCCCTCGGGCAAGAAGACCTTCCCGCACGTGATCGACACCGCCTCGCAGACCGCTGCGAACGGCACCTTCTCCTGGCACGTCAACCCCAGCACCCGGCCGGCCGTGCAGGCTGCAGGGGGCCGGGAGGCGTACACCGTGACGATCAGCGCCCCCGGCGCGAAGGCGGTCACCCGCCAGGTCGTCGTACGCCGCGGACAACGCCTCGACCTCGGCACCATTCGTCTGGGCTAGTCGCCGCTGGGCTGGTCGCCACCGGGGCAGACTGAGCCGGTGAACCCGAATTGTCAGTCGCTGTCGCCCGCTGTGCTCCGGCTCTGGCGCGTCGTCAGCACGGCCTTGGCGGGCACGCTCGGCCTCTGCGGAGCGGTGGTCGCCTACGCGACGGGCGGCCCCGCTGCCGCCGTCGCTGTTCTCCTCGTCAGCGCTGTACTCGGCGCCCTGCTCTGGACTCTTCAGGGCCGGCGGCACCGTGCCTGGAGCTACACCGAACGCGAGTCAGACCTGATGCTGCGCCGCGGCGTCCTCGTGCGTCGTACGACGATCGTGCCCTACGGGCGGATGCAGTTCGTCGACGTCGCACAGGGCCCGCTCGACCGCCGCTACCGCATCGCGTCCGTGGTGCTGCACACCGCGGCAGCAACAACGGACGCCGTCATCCCGGGCCTACCGGAAGACGAGGCAGAGCGCCTGCGGGACCGCCTCGCCGAGCTGGGCAAGGCCCGTGCCGCCGGACTCTGACGGCTGGCAGACGCTGCACCCGCTCACGCCGATCCTGCGCAGCGGTCGCTACGCCTTGCCCGCTGCCATCGGGATCCTCCAGACGAGCAACGGGACGTCCGGCCGGATCTATGTGCTGCCGGTGGTCGGCGTCGTCCTCCTCCTCGGCGGAGTGGTCGGTTACCTCAGCTGGCGTTTCACGCGGTACCGCTTGGCGAACGACGCCTTGGAGCTGGAGTCCGGAGTGTTCCAGCGGCGTCGCCGGCGGGTGCCGCTCGCCCGCCTCGAGTCGGTCGACCTGACGCGCAACCTGGTGGCCCGGGCCTTCGGGCTGGCCGAGCTCCACCTCGAGGCAGTGAGCACCGGCGAGTCCGAGGTCGTGCTCTCCTACCTCGGCGAGGACCAGGCGATCGCACTCAAGGCCACGCTGCTCGCCCGCCGCGCCGGCGTAGCCCCGGACTCGGCGCCACCGCCTGAGGTGGTCCTGGCCACGGTGCCCACACGTCCCCTGGTCATCTCAGCGTTGCTGACGCCGGCCTTGCTGCTGGTGCTCTTCATCGCGGCGTCCGTGCTCTCGGCCTTCTTCTCCCTGGCCTTCGCCGGCGTGCTGATCTTCGGGGGGGTGCCCGGCCTGCTCGCCATCACCGCTGCCGGTATCGCTCGGCAGGAGTCCCTCTTCGGCTTCACGGTCGCCGAAGCACCGGACGGGCTGCGCATCCGCCGCGGGCTGGTCAACCTGCGCACCCAGACCATCCCCCTCAACCGGGTCCAGGGTGTCCGCATAGTGGAGCCGCTGCTCTGGCGGCCGTTCGGCTGGGCTCGGGTGTTGGTGGACGTTGCGGGCTACCGGGGTGGCGGACGCAACGGCCGGGACCAGACCTCGCTGCTGCTGCCCGTCGCGCCCCGGCTCCTCATTGGGCCGATTCTGTCGAGGGTGCTGCCGGGTCTGGACCTCAGCGCGATCCCGCTGCAGGTTGCGCCGCCGCTCGCCCGGTGGCGGGCCCCACTTTCATACCGCCGCCTCGGAGCAGCGTGGACCCCGCTGTTCGCCGTCACCCGTCGAGGACGGCTGCGCCGTCTCACCGACGTCGTACCCCACACCAGAGTGCAGAGCCTGCGGATCACGCAGGGTCCTCTCCAGCGCAGGCTAGCTCTTGCCACGCTGCACCTGGACTCACCCGGATCCGCTGTCTCTGCGAAGGCGCTGCACCGGGATGCACGGGAGGCGGCCGACCTGGCCCAGCAGTCCCGGCAGCTCGACCTGTCCACAGGGAGCCGCACTGCGCTGACGCCCGTCCAAGTGCCATGACGCCGGCCCGGCTCTGCGCACTGCTCCTCTGCACCGTTGTGCTGCTCAGCGGCTGCTCCCAGGAGTCCGACGATGCCACCACCGTCGTCAGTGACGACGGACCCCGCGACAGCTACACCGTCACCCTGGCGGCTGACCCCCAGGGCGGGCAGCAGAGCTGGACGCTCACCTGCCGACCGGCCGGCGGGAGCCACCCGGATGCGTCGGCGGCATGCGCCGCGCTGGCAGCGAGCGCGGACCCGTTCGCCCCCGTGCCGCGCGACGTGGCCTGCACGCAGATCTTCGGCGGACCGGCGGTGGGCACCATCACGGGCACCCAGGACGGTCGTCGGGTGGCCGCCCGCTACACCCGCACGAACGGATGCGAGATCAGCCGATGGGACGCGATCGGCGTCGTCTTCCCGGGCGAGCTACCCGACTGAGTCCGGCGTCGGCAGGGGGGGCGAGTCGGTGCCGCTTCGGCCGAGCACGAGGGCGCCCGCGACAGCGGCGACCAGGGAGCCGGCCAGGATCCCGACGGTCGCTTCCGCGGCCGAGCCCGCGTCGTCGAAGGCCAGCCCACGCACGAAGAGCGACACCGTAAAGCCGACTCCCGCGAGCAGTGCCGCGCCGGTGACGCCGGTCCATCCCTCGCCGGCCGGCAGCGTGCCCAGCCGGGTGCGCACGCCGATCCAGGTGGCCGCCACCACGCCCACCGTCTTGCCGACCACCAGGCCGAGCGCGATGCCAAGCCCGACCCGGCTGGTCAGCGCGTCGCCGACGGCCCCGGCCGACAGCCGCAGGCCGGCGTTCGCCAGCGCGAAGAGCGGCACAACGAGGAACACCGACCACGGGTGGAGGAGCCGCTCCGCCCGCTCGGCCGGCCCGCCGACGCGGGTGAGCAAACCGACGGCCACCCCGGCCAGGGTGGGGTGCACCCCGGAGGTGAACAGCGCGGCCCACGCGCCCACGGCCAGCACGACGTAGACCGGCCACCGCCCCCGCTGCCACCGCTGACCAGCGGCGTACAGCATCAGCAGCACGACACTGAGCAGGAGGGGGAGAACGCTGATGCCGTCGGAGTAGAACAGCGCAATCACAGCGATCGCGCCGATGTCGTCCACGATCGCGAGGCTGAGCAGGAACAGCTTGAGCGACGGTGCCACGCGGTCACCCAGCAGGGCCATGATCCCGACGCAGAAGGCGATATCGGTGGCCATCGGGATCGCCCAGCCGCGCAGCTCGCCACCTCGGCCCAGGTTGACGACGGTGTAGACCAGCGCCGGTACCGCCATGCCGCCGAGAGCAGCCAACGCCGGCAGCGCGGCGACCCGGCGATCGCGCAGCTCGCCGACGACCAGCTCGCGCTTGATCTCCAGGCCGACGACGAGGAAGAAGATCGCCATCAGGCCGTCGTTGACCCAGTGCCGGGTGTCCGCGTCGAAAACTCGCGCGTAGCGATCGCCGTACGGCGAGTTGGCCCAGACCAGCGCGACGACCGTGGCGGTTAGCAAGACCACGCCGCCGCTCGACTCGGTGTGCAGGAAGTCGAGCAACGTGCTTCGGCGGGTGCGGCTCATGGTGTCCTTCGGGGCAGGCGACATCGATCTTGCCGACCAGGCTTCCCGGCGCACCGACCCCAACTCTACGCCGCGCCGGCTAGAACGCGGGAGGCGGCCCTGCCCCGCCCTCCGTGACCAACGACTGCAGCCACGGCACCGCATCATCTGCCGTCGGCAGGGCAGCGACATCGTGCGCGATCCGGGCACTTCCAGCCGGTGGTCGTGCCGCCAGGTCTTGCACCGCGGTACCGACCCGGGCGGCCAGCTCAGGCCCTGGGTTGACCCGGTGACCAGTCGCGGTTGCCTCGACGCGCTCGGCGTTGTCTGGCTGGTCGGCGAAGAGCGGCACGACCACCAGGGGGACGCCAGCCGCGAGCGCACCCAACGTGCTGCCCGAACCGCCGTGGCACACGATGACACGCGCCCGCGAAAGCACCTCAGCCTGGTCCACCCAGCGCTCGACCCGCAGGTCCCCGTCGAGCCCGGCCAGCACCCCAGGCTCCACGTCGACACCGGTGGAGACCACTACGGGAAGCCCGGCGGCGAGCCCACCGGCGACGGCCTCACGCAGCATGGCGGCGAAGAACGGCAGCGAGTGCGCCTCGCTGCCGAGCGTGACGTAGACGAGGTCGCGCTCGGTCGAGGCGGCTGCCCGGACGTCGGGATCACGAAAGCGATGCACGTCGAAACTCGCCGCGTGCGGGAAGTCGAAGGACGCCGGAAAAGCCGACACCGTCGCTCCTCGGAGCAGCGACTCGCCACCCTCGTCGCGGTCGAGGCCAAGGCCCTCCCGCAGGTGGCTGATACCGGCGGCCACTGAGGTGAGGAAGGCCGGGCTCGTCAATGAGGGGCTCACCGCCACCACCGGCACCCCGGCAACCTCGGCGGCGAGCCGCACCCCGAGCTCAGCGGCTTCGTGGGCAACGAGGTCAGGCCGAAAGGACTCCATGGCGGAATCCGCACCTGGCAGCGCGTACGACGTGTTGAGCCGGCCGAAGATGACGGAGCAGAACTGGAAGCGGGCCTCGTCCGGCGGAAGGGCGGGGACCCGGCGCATGACGGCGACGCGGTCCGGATGATCGGCTGGGACTCCCTCGAAAGGCAGGAGCCGCAAGCCCTCGCGCTCGACCATCGGCCGCGCCTCTGCCGGCGCGGCACACGCCAGCTCGTGACCCGCGCGCTTCAGTGCCCGGGCGAGCGGCAGCAGAGGTCGGAAGTGCCCCGCGCCCGACGTCGTAGACAGCAGCACGCGCACACTGACCCCCGGCCTCGGCAGCGTGGTGACCTGCCAGCCATCGGTGCATCCGCGCAAGCGGCCGAGGATGCCCGGAGGAGTTCCGACATGATGCGGAGATGACACGCGCTGCTGTACTGCACGAGGCGGGGTCCCCCATGACCATCGCCGACATCGATCTCGCGCCCACCGGGCCGGGGCAGGTGCGCGTGCGCATCCGGGCCACCGGGGTCTGCCACTCCGACTTGTCGTTGGCTCGTGGGTCACTTGCGCAGCCGGTGCCCGCGGTGCTCGGCCACGAGGCGGCCGGGGTGGTGACCGACGTGGGCGCCGACGTCACCACCGTCGCGGTGGGCGACCACGTGGTGCTCATCTGGAGCCCCCCCTGCCGCAAGTGCTTCTTCTGCACCCGGGGGGAGGCACACCTGTGTGAGCGGGCCGCCGCCGACTCGACGTCGTCGACGTATGCCTCGCTCGAAGGGGTACGGCTGCACCAGGGACTCGGCACGGCGAGCTTCGCCGAGGAGACCCTTGTCCTCGAGCGGTCGGTCGTGCCGATCCCGGACGACGTGCCGTTCGAGATCGGCGCGCTGATGGGCTGTGCCGTGACCACCGGCGTGGGCGCGGTCCTCACCACGGCGAAGGTACCGGCCGGCGCGACCGTCGCGGTGTTCGGCTGCGGAGCGGTAGGCCTGTCGGTCATCCAGGGTGCCCGCGTCGCCGGAGCCTCCCAGGTCATCGCGGTCGACCTGTCCGCCGAGCGGCTGGCGCTCGCGCAGACCATGGGGGCGACCGACATCGTCGACGCGTCCGGAGATGCCGAGAAGGCGATCCGCGGCCTGACCGGCAAGCGCGGCGTCGACTTCGCCTTCGAGGCGGTCGGCCGGTCGACCACCATCAAGTCGGCCTGGCGCTCGACCCGGCGCGGCGGTACGGCGGTCGTCGTCGGCGTCGGCCGGCTCGAGGACGAGGTGTCGTTCAACGCACTCGAGCTCTTCTACCAGGCGCGCACGCTGGTCGGCTGCTACTACGGATCAGTCGACCCGGCCGCCGACATCCCCCGACTGGTCGACCTGCACCGCACCGGCGCACTCGATATCGCAGCGTTGGTCGGCACCCCCATCGACCTCGACGAGATCGACGCCTCCTTCGTCGCGATGGAAGAAGGCCGCGGCGCCCGAGCCGTCGTGATGTTCGATCAGTAGGCAGGTCCTCGGTGCTAGAGGGTGTTTCGCTCGTCCACGACCCCACTGTTCAGATCGCCCCGGGAGACCACGGCGACATTGTGGTCCCGGAACGCGTTGTCGGTCACCGTGATGTTGTGCGAGTCGACGAGAACGACTGCCCCCTCACCGCAGCCGCCGCCGACGATGTGCGTGGCCGTGTTGTTCTTGATGACGGCGCCGGTGATGCCATTGAGGTTCACGAACTCGCCGTAGGAGCGGAAGACGTTGTTCGTGATCGTGAAGTTGGTGCGCTGGAGGCCCGGGCGGGGCACGTTGGCGGAGACGATCGGCTGGCAAGTCACCGTGTCTGCGGTGCTCCGGTTGCCGTCGATGAGGACATCGGACTCATTCTCACCCTGGCCTACGTTGGCGAACATCGCGAACCGGTGTCGACCGAAGGTGTTGTTCAAGATCCTGACGTTCCGGCCGGTCGCCCCCGCCCAGTCCAGCTCCATGTCGATTGCCGCCATGTTGACCTCGCCGATAGAGCTGTTCTGCAGCAGGAAGCCGTCGACGTTGGTGATGGCGATGCCCATCCGGCCGGCCCGGGCGAACTGGGAGTTGAGCACCGAGATGTTGGTGCTGGGCTTGCCGAACATCGGGTCGCAGCCGCAGAGCCGCTCATCGTGGTGGACCTCGACGAAGTCGCCCCAGACGTCGAACGCCTTGACGTTGTCCAGGGTCGAGTCGTGGGAGTTCTCGAACGAGTAGGCGTGCTGCCACTCCAGGTTTGTCGGCTGCGCCGGCCAGGAGCAGGTGCTGATCGCGTCGGCGCAGTTGAGCGAGCCGCGGACCGTCATGTTGCGGAGCACGAGGCCCCGGTCGCCCTGCATCTTGAAGGTGCGCCGCGATGACCCACCCATAGTCAGCGCCCGGAACTCCGCGCCGTTCCCCTCCAGGATCAGACCCGTGCGGTCGTTGATCTCAATACCGGTGTCGATGCCGTAGCAGCCGCCGGCGGCGAAAGTGATGGTCGAGTTGTCCGGCACGGTAGCCATGAAGGACATCAGCTCCGCGTCGACCGCACGCGAGCAGTCGGCCGGAATCGACGACGGCACCGGGTGCGCAGGCGTCGGTGGTCCCGAGGGCGCAGGCGGAGTCGGGGTGGGCGTCGGTGCAGCAGTCGGCTCGGGCGTCGGCTCAGCAGACGTGCTCGCCGGTGGGGCGGCCGTCGGCGTCGAGGACGGCGTCTCAGTCGGGTGAGGCTTGACCGGCCCCGAACGCGACGGGGAAGGGGTCGGACTCGCGGACGAGGGCCGTTTGAGCAGCCCGTCCAGCGGCGCCAGCAAGTTGCTCGGCGACACATCCGACACGTCCGCGAAAGCGACCTCGAGGAACTGCCGGCCCAGGCCCGTAGTCCCGACGGCCAGCGCCGTGATAAGTCCGAGCGCGGCAAGCCGAGCGAGTCGAGGTAGGGGGTGCTTGCGACGGTGGG
Organism: Mycobacteriales bacterium; assembly: GCA_035536235.1. Taxonomy (GTDB): domain Bacteria; phylum Actinomycetota; class Actinomycetes; order BP-191; family BP-191; genus DATLNF01. Next base: position 1,566 of record DATLOQ010000040.1, on the reverse strand, counting down.
CAGCAGAAGTAGAGATGCGCACGACGAATTTCGCCTGCTTTCCGGACGACATGCGGGGGCTGCACCCAGGAAGGGCGAAGGCAAGACCGCACGGCGCAAACGCGCATGCGGTGGCGAGCAGAGCAGAGCTTGCTCAGGGGGGTTGTGAGACGCGGGAACACACCATTACGCACGCATGAAGCAGTGCAGATCTTGGGTGTGCCAGCCATCCATCCACGTCTGGCCGTATGGCCTATATGCCCTTACGCCGAACGGCGAAACGGACTCACGGTGACAGTTCGCCTTGATGTGGGGAGCGGGACCCGACGAACTGCTTGGCGGTCTAAAGGGTGTTCCGCTCGTCCACGATTCCGGTGCTGGCCGCGCCGCTGCGATGCACCACCACGTTGTGATCTTTGAACGCGTTGTCCGTGATCGTGATGTTGTGTGAGTCGACAGTGGCGACCCCGCCGGCTCCGCAGCCGCCTCCGACGATATGGGTGGCCGTGTTGTGCTTGATCACCGCGCCGGTGATGCCGTTGAGGTTCACAAACTCGCCATGGCTGCGGAACACGTTGTTAGTGATCGTGTAGTTGGTCCGCTGGATGCCCGGACGGGGCACGTTGAGGGAGACGATCGGCTGGCAGGTGACTGTGTCGCCGACCTGAAAGTTCCCATCGATGACGATGTCGGTCTCGTGCTCGCCTTGCCCACCGTTGGAGAACATGGCGAACCGGTGCCGGCCGAACGTGTTGTTGAGGATGCGGATGTTCTTCCCGGTCGCCCGTGCCGAATCCAGCTCGAGGTCGATCGCGGCCATGTTCACTTCGCTGAGGTGGGAATTCTGAAGCAGGAAGCCGTCGATATTCGTGATGGCGATGCCCATCCGGCCGGCGCGGGAGAAAGTGGAGTTCAGCACCGAGATGTTCTTGGCGGGGGTGAAGAAGGCCGGTTCGCAGGCACAGATTCGCTCGTCGTGGTTGACCCCGACGAAGTCCCCGAACACGTCATAGACCGCCACCCGATCCAAAGTCGAGTTGACGGCACCTTCGAAGTGCCAGCCGTGCTGCCACTCCAGGTTGGTCGGCTGGCGCGGCCAGGAGCAGGACGAGATCGCATCGGGGCAGGTCTCGGCATCCAGCTCTCCACGCAGAGTCATGTCTGTGAAGGTGACGCCGTCGCCACCGCGGACCTTCCAATGCGCTCGACTCGGCGTACCTGTCGTGAGCGTCTTGATGGTGCTGCCATTGCCGTCGAACGTGACGCCCATTCGGTCGTCGACGTAGATCGTCTGGTCGATCCCGTAGCAGCCTGCCTCTGGGAAGACGATGGTCGCGTGATCGGGGACGCGGCCGAGGAACGCCATCAGCTCGGCCTCTACGGGACGTGAGCAGTCAGCGGGGATCGACGCCGGGACCGGGTAGTAACCGACCGCGGGCCGCGCACTGGGGCTTGCCGACTCCGTGGGCGCGGGCGGCGCAGGCTTCGACGTCGGCTCCGGACTCGGCTCCGGACTCGGCTCCGGACTCGGCTCCGGACTCGGCTTCGGGTACTTCGAGATCTGGCTGAGGGAGTCGGCGACCAAGT
>DATLOQ010000039.1:0-7949 GCA_035536235.1 Mycobacteriales bacterium | reverse complement strand
CGCTTCACCACTGCCGCGGCTTTCGCCCGGGCCGTCACTGCCACGCAGCAGCACCTCGACGGCCAGCTGGCACCGGCGCTGGCCAGCGCCAACGCCGTCCCCACTGCAGTCATCCCTCTGAACGACATGCCCGTGGCCCCCGGGGCGCCGCTGCTCGCCCCCGCGTCGGCGCCGAAGACGACATCCCTCGGCGGCCGCCGACCCTCGAGATCGGCAGTGCTTCTGACGTTGGGGGTGGCCCTGGTCCTGCTGCTCATCGCGGTCGCGATCGCGGCATCCCGCTCCGGCGCCGGGCAGCGCACGGTCCCCGCAGTGGCCGGACAGCCGCTGGAGCAGGCGCGGGCGACGGTCGAGGAGCTGGGCTTCGACACGACAGTGACCAAAGAGACCAGCCGGACCGTGCCCTCCGGGACGGTCGTGCGCACTGACCCGGTCGGACCGACCTCTGTCGACTCCGGGTCGACGATCGAGCTGGTCGTCTCCGCCGGGCCGGCCGAGGTCGTGCTGCCGAGCGGGCTCATCGGACGGCCCGAGGCCGAGGTCGTCGCCCGGCTGTCCCAACTCGGGCTTCGGCCGACGGTGCGGCGCGTCACCACGTCGCAGGCTGCGGCCGGTACGGTGTTCGCGATCTCCCCGAACACCGGCCTGCGCGAGACAGCGGCAGTCGCGGTGTCCGTCGCCGTACGGCCGCCTCCTCGCCCCGAACGCGGCAAGGACAAGAAAGACGAGGACGACGACTGATGGCCAAGGCGACGCTCCTCGGCGATCGCTACGAGGTCGGCCAGACCCTCGGCATCGGCGGGATGGCGGAGGTCCACCTGGCCCGGGACACCCGGCTCGGCCGCGACGTCGCCGTCAAGCTGCTACGCAGCGAGCTCGCGGGTGACCCCACCTTCATCGCCCGATTTCGTCGCGAAGCCCAAGCGGCGGCCTCGCTCAACCACCCCAACGTCGTAGCCGTCTACGACACCGGCGAGGACGACGGCGTCCCCTACATCGTGATGGAGTACGTCGAAGGCCGGACGCTGCGCGAGGTGCTGCGCACCGAGGGACGCATGCTCCCCCAGCGCGCCCTCGAGATCATCGCCGACGTCTGCGCGGCTCTGCACTACAGCCACGTCGCGGGCATCGTCCACCGCGACATCAAGCCGGCCAACGTGATGCTCACCCCCGCAGGCATCGTCAAGGTGATGGACTTCGGCATCGCCCGCGCGACGACGTCCCAGACCATGACGCAGACCGCCGCGGTGCTCGGAACCGCGCAGTACCTCTCCCCCGAGCAGGCCCGCGGAGAGCACGTGGACGCGCGGTCGGACATCTACTCGACCGGCTGCCTGCTCTACGAGCTGCTCACCTCGACCCCGCCGTTCACCGGCGACTCGCCGGTCGCCGTCGCCTACCAGCACGTGCGCGAGGACCCCGAGCTGCCCTCCCAGCGCACGGCCGGAATCGAGCCGGCCGTCGACTCGATCGTGCTCAAGGCGATGGCGAAGAACCCTGGCAACCGCTACCAGACGGCGTCGGAGTTTCGCGACGACCTGCTTCGCGGTGCAGCCGGACGCCCGGTCGCCGCTACGCCGATCCTGCCGCGAGACGACGCAGCCACGCTGCTGACGCCGATCTCTGCGACGGTGCTGCCACCCCCCGAGCCGCCCAGCCGCATCGGCCGAGGTGCGGCGTACGGGCTGCTGGCACTCGCGGTGCTCCTCGTCTTCGGCGCTGCGGCGCTGGTCGCCCGCTCGCTCACCAACGACGGCGGCTCCGACCTGATCCGGATGCCCGACCTCATCGGCAAGACGGAGGCGCAGGCTCGGGCCCTCGTCGAGGACGCTGGCTTGGAAGTGGGCGAAGTCTCACGCCAAGCAGTCGACCCGTCGAAGAAGACCACCCAGCCGCCAGGTGAAGTGATCGACCAGGACCCGCTCGGACTCATCCGGGTCCGGGCGGGCGCGTCGGTGAAGATCGTCGTGAGCGACGGCGTACGCCGGGTGCGCGTGCCGAACATCCTGGGCGCGCAGCTCGACGTGGCCCGCGGTGAGCTGGCTGACCTGCAGCTGGCGATCTCGCGGGTCGACTCCGTCGACGGTGATCGCCGCGCCGGCGAGGTGCTCGCGGTCAACCCACCCGCGGGCACCGAGCTCGAAGCCGGGTCGAAGGTCATCGTGGCTGTCGCCAGCGGGAAGGTCGTCGTCCCCGACGTCGTGGGTCTGCTCGAGCAGGAGGCGACCAACCAGCTACGGGCGGCCGGGTTCCGGGTCCGCGTCGAACGAGAGGTGCGCTCGGACATGCCGGCCGGAACCGTCGTGCGGATGGCCCCGCCGGGCCGGGCCAAGGCTGAGGCCGGCTCCGAGGTCGTCATCGTCGTCGCCGCCGAGCCCGCACCGCCGCCGTCACCATCACCCCAGCCGCAGCCGTCCGAACCGCCGCCGTCGACCCCGCCGGCTGAGCCCTCACCGACCCCGACCCCCTAGCCCTCGGGTCATCCCTCCCCACCCCCCGGCCGCGATCTTGCTGCCGAGCTCCACAGGGAATCGCCTGTGGATACCCACAGCAAGATCGTGAGTTAGAGGGCGGTGAGGCGCAGGCGCTCGACCTTCTCCACCAGCGCTGGGGCTCGCTCGAGGGCGGAGCGGTCGCCGCACTGGGCGAGGAAGTTGGCCAGCAGCAAGTGCCCGGCCTGAGTCAGCACCGACTCGGGGTGGAACTGCACGCCTTCCACCGGAGCATCCCGGTGGCGCAGCGCCATCACGAGTCCGCTCTCGCTGCGGCCGGTGACCTCGAGGTCCGGTGGCAGGGTGTCCTCGTCCACCGCCAGCGAGTGATACCGCGTTGCCGTGAAGGGGCTAGGCAGCCCATGGAGGACGCCAGCCCCCTCGTGGGAGACCTCGCTGGTCTTGCCGTGCAGCAGCTCGGGTGCCTGACCGACCGCGGCACCGTAAGCCACGGCAATGGCCTGATGCCCCAGACACACGCCGAGCAGCGGCAGGTCCCGGCGCACCGCCTCGTGCACCATCTCCACGCTCACCCCGGCCCGCTCCGGCGTGCCCGGGCCAGGGGAGAGCAGGACACCGTCGACCGCGAGGTCGTCGAGCTCATCGAGGGTCACCTCGTCGTTGCGGCGTACGACGCACTCGCCGCCGAGCTGGCCGACGTACTGCACGAGGTTGTAGACGAACGAGTCGTAGTTGTCGACCACCAACAACCGGACCATCGCCCGGACCTCCCGCAGCTCTTGTTCAGGATTTCGTACGACGTGCCGCCGGCTTGCGCGCCGCTGCCGACTTCTTGGCGGCCGGCTTGCGCGCCGCCGCGGTCTTCTTGGCGGCAGGCTCGCGTGCCCCGACGGTCTTCTTCGCCGCAGGCTTACGCGCTGCGGCAGTCTTCTTCGCCGCCGGCTTGCGCGCCGGCGCAGTCTTCGCAGCGGCAACTGCCGGCTCGGGCCTGGGGGACGTGCGGGTGGAGGTCGGCTCGCTGCTCTCGGCAGCTGCGGCTTTCGCCTTCTCCTCTTCGAGCAGCACCCGGCGCAGCACCTTGCCGACGACCGTGCGGGGCAGCTCTTCCCGGAACTCCACCGCCTTCGGCACCTTGTACGCCGTGAGCGACGCCTCGCAGTGGCGCAGGATGTCCTTCTCGAACAGCGTCTTGCCCGGCTTCGGCACGACATAGGCCTTCACCGTCTCTCCCCGGTACTTGTCGGGGAGACCGACGACGACAGCGTCCGCGACGTCGGGGTGCGTGAAGAGCACCTCCTCCACCTCCGACGGGTAGATGTTGAACCCGCCGGCGATGATCAGCTCCTTCTTGCGGTCGACGATGGCGAAGTACCCCTCGTCGTCCATGACCGCGACGTCGCCGGTGAGGATCCAGCCGTCATCGGTGAGCGTCGCCGCTGTGTCCTCCGGCTTGTTCCAGTACCCGAGGAAGACCTGCGGGCCACGGATCGCGAGCTCACCCGGCGAACCCACCGGCACGTCCTTGGTGTGGTCGTCCTGGTCGACGACGCGGCACTCGGTGCCGGTCAGCGGCAAGCCGATGGTGCCGGTCTTGCGCTTGCCGACGATGGGGTTGGCATGCGTCGACGGCGAGGTCTCGGTCATGCCGTACCCCTCGACGAGGCGGCCACCGGAGATCCGCTCGAACTGCTCCTGCGTCTCGACGGGGAGCTTCATCGCACCCGAGATGCAGGCCTTGATGCTCTTGAGGTCATGCGCCTTGACCTTCGGCGAGTCGGTCATCGCCTTGTAGATCGGTGGCACGCCGGGGAACAGGGTCGGATGAAACTCGTCGATGGCGGCGAAGACCAGGTCGAGGTCGAAGCGCGGCAGCAGCACCAGGGTGCCGCCGAGCAGCACGCTGTTGTTCATGCAGACCGTCAGACCGTAGGCATGGAAGAGCGGAAGCACCGCAAGCGTGACCTCGCGACCGGCCTGCACGTCGGGGAACCACAGCCGGTTCTGGTAGGCGTTGGCCACCAGGTTGTAGTGGGTGAGCATCGCTCCCTTGGACAGCCCCGTCGTACCGCCGGTGTACTGCAGCAGCGCCAGATCCGTCTTGGCGTCCACGGGGGTCTGGCGGGCCGGGACCTTCGCAGCCTTGAGCAGGGCGAGGAACCGCTTGATCGGCGCCCCGGACGGGATGTCCGCGCTGATCTGCGAGCGCGACTTCTTCGCGCTGCCGAGCGGCAGCCTCAGCAGCAGCTGCTTCGCCGTCGGGAGGTATTCGGTCAGCGAGGCGACCACCACGTGCTCGAGCGACGTCTTCGAGCGGACAGCGGCCACCGTCTCGTAGACCTTGTCGAGGCAGACCACGACCTTCGCGCCGCAGTCGGCGAGCTGGTGGGCCATCTCCCGCTCGGTGTAGAGCGGGTTGTGCTGCACGACGACTGCCCCGAGACGCAAGGCAGCGAAGAACGTGATGACGTTCTGCGGGCAATTGGGCAGCACGATCGCCACCCGGTCGCCCTTGCGCACGCCCAGCCCGGCGAGCGCGGTCGCGAAGCGGTCGACCGAGTCCTTCAGGTCGCGGTAGGTGATCGTCGAGCCGAGGAAGGCCAGCGCAGCGCCGGTCGGGAACGACGCGGCAGCGTCATCGAGCAGCCGCGTCAGGGGGACGACCGGGAAGTCGTAGTCGGCCGGCACGTCCGGCGGGTAGGACGCGAGCCACGGCCGATCCGCGTAGTTGACCACCGGCTTCGTCACGACTCCGACGGTGTCGGCTCGTCGTGCCCGAGGGGCGACAGGGTCGGCCCTTCGCGCCCGAGGCTTCGCGGTAGACGGCGTACGGCGGGCGGTGCGGGCGGCGGCGGGCATGATGAGGCTCCTCGTCCGAGGGCTGGGGACGATCGATCCTCGCACGGGAGAGCGATTTCGACCTATTCGCCCGGTTCAGACGGCTCGCCGCTCACCGGACCGTCTTCGACCGTCACGTTGTTGAAGGGCAGCCGCGGCTCGGCGTAGGGGAACACGACGAGGAAGAGGAGCGCGAGGGCGGTCAGCAGGAGGAGGGCACTGCCGGCCAGCTTGCCGGGCAGCCCGCCCGGCAGCCGACGCCAGATCCACACGTACATGCGGCGCCCCTAAACCAGCAGCGCAGGCGGCAGCACGCCGGGCGCCTTCATGGTGGTCTCGGACAGCTCGGCGTAGAGGATCAGCCGCTGCCGAGCCGAGTACTTCGGATGGCAGGTCGTCAGCGTCATCAGCGCCTTGCTGGCCCGCTGGTTCGGCTGTCGGGGTACCGGGAGGATGACGTCGACATCGGTCGGCGCGACGATCTCCTCCTTCACCATCCGATAGGTGAACCACCGGTCACGGGTCTCGACCACGACAGCGTCGCCCGGGTCGAGCTCGTCGATCTGGTTGAACGGAGCCCCGTACGTCGTGCGGTGTCCCGAGACCACGAAGTTGCCGATCTCTCCGGGCATCGCAGTCGACGGGTAGTGGCCGGGGCCCTTCTTCAGGTCGTCGACCCGGACGCCCTCGAAGACGACCTTCGCGAAGCTGCGGCCGAGGCGGGGGATGCGCAGGATGGCCAGGCCCTGGCCGAGCTCGACGTCGGCCAGCTTCTCCGGCGCCGGCTGTCCGGGTTTCGCCGACGCGGGGCCGGCGGGAGCCATCGCCCAGTTCTCGAGCAGCGCCGTCCGGCCCCTCTTCTGCTCGGCGCGGGTCTCGAGGCCGGTGAAGTAGAGCTCGTAGACGCAGAACAGCAAGATGATGAGACCGGCGGTGATGAGGGTCTGGCCGACGCCCCGCAGGGTCTTCGCGATCACGGCGCTACCCCCGCGACCGGCGGGCAGTGACCCGCAGCGGGTCGTCGTACGCCGGCATGGCGACGCTGTCATGGCGCGTCAGCTCGAAGCCCAGGCCGTAGGCGTCGACGTATTCACGGAACGTCCGGACCCCCGGCGCCGCATCCAGCGCCGCCTCCAGACGTCGCGGCTCGCCGATCGCCGTGACCTTGAACGGCGGGGAGTAGACCGCGCCGTGCAGCAGCAGGGTGTTGCCGACGCAGCGCACCGACGACGTCGCGATCACCCGGTCACCCATCACGGTGACCGCCTCCGCGCCGCCGGCCCAGAGGGCGTTGAGCACTGCCAGGATGTCCTGCTCGTGGACGACGAGGTCGTCGGGCTGAGGATCGCCAGCGCGTGCCTGTCCCTGCCCCAGCCGCGGAGCGTCGTCGAGCACCACACTGAGCCCAGGGCCGGACACTGGCGAGAGCCCGGCCGGGCCGAGGAGTGCCTCGGCAGCCTGCTGGGCGGTGCGCACGCGGGCGTCCCGGCTGGCCGCGGAGTCGGTCACGGCCTCCAGGTCACGGCTGAGCCGCCTCGCTCGGGCGTCGAGAACAGCCACCTCCCGCTGCTGGCGGTCGATGAGCTCGGCGAGGCGCAGCCGGCGGCCGGCACGCAAGTCGGTGCCCTGCGCCGTCGACGCGCTGGTAGCGAAGAGCAGGCCGGCCAGCAGCGCCGTACCGGAGACCAACCAGCGCCACCCGCGCATCCGTGTCACCTCCTCCGTCGCCTTTCGTTACGCTAACCCACTGCGCGTACCTCACAACGCGTTCAGTGGACGTCACTGCACCATCGACCCGGAGGCCCCCGGTGCCCAAGTCACGCCTGCGCAAGAAGAAGACGGCGGCCTACACCCCGTCGACTCAGCTCGGCCCGAAGAAGAAGGGTCCGTCGCCGCGCTGGCTCGGCTTCACTGTGCTCGGGCTGCTCGCCTTCGGGGTGGTGTGGCTGATCGTCGCCTACATCTCCCAGGCTGGCGTGCCCATCCAGAAGGAGCTCGGCAACGCCAACGTGCTCGTCGGATTCGGCTTCATCGCGGCCGGCTTCGCGCTCGCTACCCAGTGGCGATGACAAACGGGTGATAAGTCCGGATTACCGGTGCGTGATTACACGGGTGTCATTTCTCCACATGCGTCGTCCACAGTGTGCATAAGTTCCGCGAAGGTGCGTTGAGAGGGTCCTACGTGCCCGTCTATGAGTACGCCTGCCGCGCCTGTGACGCAGTCGAGGAGCACCTGCTCCCGCTCGGCGCGCCGATCCCGGGTGCGTGCGCGGCCTGCGGCGGCGAGCTGCGCAAGAAGTTCTCCCGCGTCGCCGTGCGCTACGAGGGCTGGGGCTTCACCGCTACCGACTCCCTGGTGAGCGACACCCGCGGCCGCGACTTCAAGGCGCTGCGCAGCAAGGCCGAGCAGATCGCCGACGAGTGAGCCCCCTCAGCTCCGCCGGCCCCTCCCCCTAACCGATGATCTTGCGGTCTGCGTCCACCGGCGTTCCGCAGCTCTTGTGGACGGGGACGTCAAGGTCATCGGTTAATGGGTTGGTTGGGGGGCCTCGGCGACGACGTCGAAGCGCATCGCCTCGCCGCAGTGGCGGGGCGGCCGGTCGTTGCCCTTGCGCAGCAGCACGACCTGGGTGCCGCAGCCGGCGCAGGTGTAGACGGGAA
>DATLOQ010000038.1:0-3180 GCA_035536235.1 Mycobacteriales bacterium | reverse complement strand
TCGACCTCCTTCACCCCCAAGCCGCGGACGGGACTCGTGCTGCGGGCCTTCGCGGACTGATTTGGCGAATCGCCCCCGGCGCCTGTGCTTCCGCGCCACCATGGCGTCATGTCCGGCGACTTTCGTGTCACGACCAGCATGGTCGACCGCGACATGACCGTCACCTGCGAGCCGTGTCAGGACTCCATGCACTTCGCGCTGTCCGCCCCAGGATTTCCGCGCCTGCTCGCGCTCTTCGCTGGTCAGCACGACCACAGCGGTGCCGTAGAGCACGTCGTCGCGCTGCGGCCGCTCCGGCTCGTGCCACCCCCTCCGGCCTGACGCTCGGCGGGGCCCGTGGCGGCCCTGCCGGGCGCGTCAGGCCCGAGCAACTCGTCGCGCGGCGGCCACCTCGACCTCCGTGCGGCTGGCCGCCCCTGCCGCCGTCTGCCAGAAGCGGCGCCGCAACGCGCCGTCGACTTCGACGACGTCGTCGACCGACCATCGCGTGGCGGCTCGCCGTACGTCACCGCGGTAGGCGGCGCACTCGATGGTGTCGATGGTCGGTGCGCCCTTGCGGGTCGACGGCGGGCGTCGTACGACGAGCCGCCAGGTGACCAAGCGGTCGCCGCTGGGCAGCTCTCGCTCCTCTGCCGCCGCGGCCAGGCGACCTACCAGCCGCACCTCGTTCCGGGCCGGCGCCGAAGGGCCCTCATCGTCCTCTTTGTCCTGCGCGCCTCGGCTTGCCGCCATGCGATCCTCCTGCTCGTCGACGTCGGTCGGGGTGCGCCTAGGATGCGACAGCCGGCGGCAGGCGGGGGCTGCGTACGGCACAACTGTGGATAGGGGTTCGGTGGGCGCATCGACGGTCGACCTCGGACACGGCGTCCACGTCATCGACACCCTGATGTCCGGGTATACCGGCATCACCGCGGGATATGTCGTCCTCGGCGATCGGCCGTGCCTCATCGAGACCGGCACGGCGCGGTCGGCACCTGTCGTCATCGCTGCGCTGGCAGGGCTGGGCCTCGGAGCGGAAGATCTCGCGACGGTCGTCGTCACCCACATCCACCTCGACCACGCCGGCGGGGTCGGCGACATCGCAGCGGCGTACCCGCGCGCTGACATCGTGGTCCACGAGGCGGGGGCCCGGCACCTCGTCGACCCGAGCCGGCTGATGGGCAGCGCTCGTCGGGTCTACGGCAGCGCGATGGACGACGTCTTCGGCGAGCTCCTCCCCACACCGGCCGAGCGGGTGCGAGCCGTCGGCAGCTCGGCGAACATCGACCTGGGCGGGGGGCGCACCCTGTCCGCTCACTACTCGCCCGGACACGCCAAGCACCACATCGGCCTGCTCGACTCCGACACCGGTGATCTGTACGTCGGCGATGCGGTCGGCATCTACATCCCGGAAGCCGACGTGCTGCGGCCGTCGACTCCCCCTCCCGATTTCGATCTCGACACCGCAGTCGAGTCGCTGCACTTGTTTGCGGGCCTGGGTCCTCGTCGGCTGCTGTTCAGCCACTACGGCCCGGTCGGCGCGGTGTCGGCGACCCTGGAACGCAGCGAGGAGGAGCTGAAGCTCTGGGTGGAGCTCACCCGGACAGCGCGCCGCGACCGGCTCGACCTCGACCATGCGGTGGCCATGGTGCAGGATCGCACCGCTGAGCGCTACGCCGCTGTGCGCAGCCGTCCTGACGTCGACGAGAAGTTCGAGCAGCTCAACTCCGTCGCTGCCAACTTGGTCGGCATCAACCGCTGGCTGGACCGGCTCGAGGGCTCGAGCTATGAGCTGGGCGATGCCGCCAGCGCGGCGGCGGCAACTCTGCGGCCCGCGTCGCCCGCCTAGCTCCCGTCCTGATGGGACAGCATCGCGAGCCGCGTGCTGGCATCGGTGCTGTCATCGTCGTCGACGGCGACCGTCGCGGCGAACCACGTCCGCGCGTCGTCGACTCGTCCTGCCGCCAGCAGCGCCTCGGCGTAGGCGTACCAGAGACGAGGCGTCCAGTCGTGGACTTCGTCGCTGTCCAGGTCCTTGCCTTGTAGCGCTAGAACTGCCGCAGCGGCCTGACCCAGGTCGCGACGGGCACCGGACACGACGATGGCGAGCTCTACTCGGCTGGCGCGGTCGAGGCTCTTCGCCGCAGGCTCGGCCGCCACGGCCAACGCCCGGTCCGGCCGCCCCAGCCCGCGCTCGCAGTCGGCGAGCAACGGCAGGTGCTCGGCGCTCCCAGTGATCCGGCGGGCGGCCCGCAGCTCCGCGAGCGCCACCGCGTACTCCCCCGCCGCGTAGGCCGTCACGCCGACCGCCTCTCGCACCGCGCCGCTACGGCCGGCGAGGGCCTTGGCAGCGAGGGCGTGGGCGTAGGCCGCTGCTGGGTCCTCTGCCAGCAGCAGCCCTGCCGCGACGAGGTGGCCGGCGATGACGTCGGGCTGAGCGAGCGTGCGCAGCTCACGCCGGATGGCCGGGTCCAGCAACTGCGGATCAGCCTCCGCGGGGATGGCCAGCGGAGCGGCCCGCGGTCGACGGGACCGCTCTGGAGCTGCTCCGCCGTCGCGGGCCGGGCGACCGGTCGGCTTCGGCGCCCCCGGGGCCCCCCGCTGCGCGGCTGGCGGGTAAGACGAGCCTGGTTTCTTCTCGTTGCCGCGGCCGGCGGATGCCGACGATGCACCGGGCGTGCTGCTGCTGGAGCCAGAGGTGCGCCCAATGGGCTTCCGGGGGTCGGCTGACCCGCCGCGGCCGGTCGAGCGGGGCGCATCTCTACGCGGGGTCGGCACTGCAGGCTCCTCGCCTAGAAAATCGATGCCTAGAAAATCGATGAGCAACGTGATGAGGGCCACCCGATAAACGGATGGCCCTCATCAACAAAGAATGTCCGGCGACGTCCTACTCTCCCACACCCTCACGAGTGCAGTACCATCGGCGCTGAGAGGCTTAGCTTCCGGGTTCGGAATGGGACCGGGCGTTTCCCTCTCGCTATGGTCGCCGAAACTCTATGGAGTTGACAGGTGGCATAGGCCGACCGTCACTCGGGAACCGCACAGTGGACGCGTAGCATATTTGTGGTCAAGCCCTCGGCCTATTAGTACCGGTCAGCTGCATGCGTTGCCGCACTTCCACTTCCGGCCTATCAACCCGATGGTCTAGTCGGGGGCCTTACCAGGTTAACCCTGTGGGAGACCTCATCTTGAAGCGAACTT
>DATLOQ010000037.1:0-6640 GCA_035536235.1 Mycobacteriales bacterium | reverse complement strand
CCTCGGCGACGCCAGCGAGATCGAGCACGGGCAGGGCATCGTGCGCGCCGCCGTCGAGCAGCTCGGCCGGCTCGACGCGCTGGTCAACAACGCCGGCATCCTGCGCGACCGCACGCTGGCCACGATGACGCCGGAGGAGTGGGACTCCGTCATCGCGGTGCACTTGCGCGGGCACTACGCGGCGACCCACGCGGCCTGCGCGTGGTGGAAAGACCAGGGGCGCAACGGCCACGTGGTCTGCACGACCAGCTCCAGCGGCCTGCTGGGCAACTTCGGCCAGACCAACTACGGCGCGGCCAAGGCCGGCATCGCCACGTTCTCCACGATCGTCGCGATGGAGATGGCCCGCTACGGCGTCACCTGCAACGCGATTGCCCCAGCCGCGCGCACCCGGATGACCGAGGGGGCGTACGGCGCCATCGAGGGCGGCGACGACGGCTTCGACTTCTGGCACCCGGACAACGTCGCGCCGATGGTGGTCTTCCTCTGCTCCGACGCGTCGAGCCACATCAGCGGCAAGGTCTTCGGCGTGCAGGGTGACGCGGTGGAGCTATATCGCCCCTATACCTCAGTCGCCGTCGTGGAGAACTCCGGCGCCCCGTGGGAGCCGGCAGCGCTGGCCGGTCGCGTGGACGAGCTCTTCGCCGAGAGCGGCATCGTCCCGGCGGCCGAGAACATGATGGCCAAGCTCCGCTACTCGATGACCCAGCGCACCTGACCAACGGGCGGCGCACCTCGCTTCACCCGGAACTGTGCGACTGCGCCAGCGTGGTCCGCGCCGCGTAGTCGCCGCACAGTTCGGAAAGTCCGGTGGCCGGCCCCAGCGCAGCTAGGCGGCGGCGATCGCGTCGATCAGGGCTGGCGGTCCGGTCCCGTCGGCGCTCGGCGCTGCGGAGAGCCCGGTCGGCGGGGAGCCGGCCACCCGCACGGCAAGATGGTGCTGTCCGGGAACGGCAGTGCCCTCCCACAGCACCTGACGATGCGCCACGGTGTCCGAGCGCGGGTTGACGACCGCAACCATCACGCCATCGAGCCAGATCTCCAGATCTGCCCCGTCGGGGGTGCGGGTGCCGATGACGGCGAAGCGAGTCGCATCCGCGGTCGTGCTCATCGACGCGCCGGGGCGGGTCGCGCTGTGGACGCTGCCGAGCCAGCTGCCCTCGACGGGCTGAGTCTGCCAGCCCTCGTCGTAGGTCAGCTCGGGCGCAGTGTCGTCGCGGGGTACGACGACCGGGCGGGCCGTCGACCACGGGCTGTAGTGCCCCGCGTTGTCGACTGCTCGCACCCGGACCTCGTGGGCCCCCGCGCCGGACAGCGGCACCCGCGCGGTGGTGGCGCTGCGAGAGGCGCGCAGCGGCGCGGTCCAGGTGCACTCGGCACAGGCGAGGCGGCTAGAGACTTCGACGCGCTGCAGGCCGGCGCCGGGAGAGGGATCGGCCGCGGTGAAGCCGATGGTGGCCGCGGCATCCGCTCCAGACTCGAGTGCGTACGTCGGCGCCGTGGTGATGTCCGCGGTCGGCGCGCCGGCCGGGTAGAGGGTCCAGCGAGAGCTCGCGACGCCGGTCGCCAACGCCACCCCACCGTGGGCCAGCGTGAAGGTCTCGTTCGCCGTGCGCGACGCACCGGACGCTGCGGTGACCGGGAAGTGCACCCGCACGGCACCGCCGGGCCGGACGAGCTCGGGGATCGGCACGGCCGTGGACCGCGAGACCCACGTGCGGTCCGCGAGGGCGCTCGCCCGGCCGGCGGGCCAGGTCGCCACCCGCACCTGACGCGGGTCCCAGGCGGCGTAGCCGGCGTTGCGGACGGCGTACGACGCACTGCTCCGCTGACCGCCCTCCAGGGTGCGCCCTGCGCTCATCACGGCGTGCACCGGCAGCAGGTCGGCACGGGTGACGCGGCCGCGAAAGGTGCCGCCCGTCGTCGACCACGTGCCGTCGAGGCGGGCTACGTAGCTGTGCGCCGATGTCGGGCGATAGCCGCGGAAGACGTTCTTGGGGCTGTTGACCGCCACCGGCGGGCTGAACGCGCGGGTGCTGGCCGGCGGCTCCGCGATCAGCGCGTAGACCGCGTCGGCGTACCCCTCTGCGCGGTAGCCAGAGCCGTTGTAGCGGTACGTCGCGCGGTACCAGTTCTCGAGCACCCGCCGCTCCTCGCTGCCGAGCGAGGCGGGTACGTTGGCCCCGGACGCGGCCATCTTCGACGCGAGGGCTTGCGCACCGGCGTCGACGTTGTAGGCGTAGTCCGCGCCGAGGCGGCGGTAGTCCCAGCTGCCGCCGGTGAGCTGCATGATGCCGACGCCGCAGTCGCCGCTGACCTTCGCGCGTCCGTCACGGAACTGGCCCCAGCCGGACTCCTTCCAGGCGATCGCCTTGAGCAGCGGCGGCGGCACCTGGCGGCGGTGCGCGGCGGCGTCGATCGCGGCGGAGACCTGCGCGAAGCTCGGGTTGCTCCCGGTCTGCGCGCGGGCGATCGAGCAGCCATCGGCGAGCGCCGGGCCGGCAATGGAGCCGACAAGACCTAAAGCGAGCACGGTGGACGTGAGGAAGGTGCGCAGGCGCATGGGTGCCTGTCTTCTCCCCGGCGAGCAGTGCTCCCTCCGAATTACGTCGTTGTAGTTCCCACCGTCAGGCCGGGCCGAGGCTCTGCGGGCCGGGCGGACCCGCCCCGTCGGGGTGCTCCGGCGTGCGGTTCGGCGGGGGGATGACCGCGATCGGCGTGCCGTCCATGCGCGAGCGCTCGCCGGTCCACTGGCCCGGTACGGCGGCCGTGCGGTCGGCGAGCGCGTACGCCACCGCCTCGTAGTTGACCCGCCAGCCCTGGAAGTGCGGCCAGGCTTCCTCGGGCGTGCGCTCCATCGGGAAGTTCTGCGTCTTCAGCCGCTCGATGCCGCGGAGGAACTCGTCGTAGGTCAGGGCGATGCCCGCATCCGGCAGCGGGTCGGGGTCGTAGGGCAGCTTCAGCGCACCCGCGACATCGCGCAGGCAGGTGAAGCCCATCCGCAGCGACAGCCGGGTAGCGGACGGCGCGGTCGACGGGCAGAGCGAGAGGTAGAGCGACGCGGAGTCCATCACGGCGAGCAGCGCGACCACCCAGGAGCGCAGCGGCTTGGGGGAGCGAAAGCTGACCAGGATCGGGTAGTTGGTGTGGCTCTCCGCCACGTCTGCCGCCCAGGCTTCCCACTGCGCGTAGAGGTCGGGCAGGTTGTCGATGCTGTTGACCAGGGCGTGGCGGGTGAGCAGCTCCGGGCCCCAGGCCGGCGAGCCCGCGCGCGACTCCAGCGTGGTGACCAGCACCTCACGCCGGTTGAAGGCGGCGTAGAGCGTGGGCAGGTAGGCGATCTGCAGCGCGATGATGATGAGGCCGACCGCCGCGGCGACCATGTCGATGATCGTCGCGGCACCGCCGCCGGAGCTGGCGAAGCCGAGCGTGAGCAGCGACGAGCCCGCTTCCCGGAAGGCGGCACCGAAAGCCACGTCGGCCACCGACCACAGCATCAGCCCGAAGCCGCCGACCAGCAGCAGCAGCCAGATCGTCAGCAGGCCGAGCAGCCCGGCCGCCGCCTCGGTGGCCAGGATCCGGTCCTTGGCCTCGTACGACGACCAGCGGTCGACAGCGACGGCGTACGCACGATGGATCACCCGCTCGACGGTGCGGGTCAGCCGCGACGTCTCCCCGCGCGGGATGACCAGCGTCCGGACAACGCTGGTGAGCGTGATCAGGACTACGGCGAGCCCGGCGATGAAGGCCAGGACGGCCAGTGCGGTCACTGGACGAGGCCGTGCGCCAGAGCAGCGGCCTCGGCGAGGACTGCCTTGACCGGCCGACCCTGCGCCGCGGCGGCTGCCGCGACGTCGTCGAACTCCGGCATGGCATTGACGACGACCCCTTGCCACCGGGCGACCTTGACCCGGACATCGCCACCACCAGACAGAGTCACCGTCACGGTCTCCCGCGCCAGCGCATGCTTGGTGACCTCGTGCTCGCGGACGCCGATCGTCGACGTCTCCCGGAAGAGCACGGCGCGCACGGCGTCCAGGTGCTGCGCGTCGGCCAGCGCCGACACCGTGACGGCCGGGCGGCCCTTCTTCATCGAGATCGGGGTCAGCCAGGCGTCAGCCGCACCCGCCGAGAGCAGGGCGCGAATCACCCCGGGCCACAGGCGGGGGTCGAGGTCGTCGACGTTGGCCTCGACGACGGCCGAGGTGGCGTTGCCCCCGTCGGCGAGCGCCTCACCGACGAGAAGGCGCAGGACGTTGGCCTGCTCGTCCAGCTCGCGCTGCCCGGCGCCGACTCCGACGAGGTCCAGGGTCATCGGCGGCAGGTCACCCCAGGTGCTGACGGTCGCGGCCAGGATCGCCGCGCCCGTGGGAGTGCACAGCTCGTGCGGGATGGCGCCGGAGTAGAGGGGCGCCCCACGGAGCAGCTCCAGCACCGCAGGCGTCGGCACCGGCAGCAGCCCGTGTGCGCTGCTCACCATGCCCATCCCGGTGGCCACCGGCGACGCGCCTATCGCATCGAGGCCGAGGTGGTGCAGGCCGGCCGCCGCACCGAGCACATCGGCCATCGCGTCGAGTCCGCCGACCTCGTGGAAGTGCACCTGGTCGGGCGTCGTGCGATGCACCGTCGCCTCCGCCAGCGCCAGCCGCTCGAAGACCTCGAGGGCGGTGCGGCGTACCGGCTCGGCGAGGTCGGCAGAGTCGAGCAGGTCGCGCACGTGCGGCCAGGTGCGCACGACATTGGAGGCCTCCACCGCGACGTCGACCTTGGTCGCGCCCACTCCCCCGCGGATCACCGACTCGGCGCTGAGCAGGACGCGCTCGACCGGCAGGGCGTCGATCGCCGCCTGAAGCACCGGCAGCGGTACGCCGGCGTCGACCAGGGCTCCGAGCACCATGTCGCCGGACGCGCCGCTCGCGCAGTGCCACCACCCGACGCGGGTCATGCGGGGTCCTCGCTGTTGCCGCCGGTCGACGCGCGACGGGCCACGCGGGCCGCGAAGACCCCCGCGCCAAAGCCGTTGTCGATGTTGCAGACAGCGACGCCGGGAGCGCACGAGTTGAGCATCGCGAGCAGCGCGGCGAGGCCGCCGTACGACGCGCCGTATCCGACGCTGGTCGGCACCGCCACCACCGGTACGCCGACGAGCCCGCCGACCGCCGACGACAGCGCGCCTTCCATGCCGGCGACGACGACGACGCAGTCGACGGCGTCGAGCTGCGGCACCACGGCGAGCAGCCGGTGCAGTCCCGCGACCCCGACATCGGTGATGCGCTCGACGGCACTGCCGAAGGTCCGCACGACGAAAGCCGCCTCAGCAGCGACCGGCGCGTCCGAGGTGCCGGCGCTCACCACGGCGACCCGGCCCCGTGGCTGCGGCGGCGGGCCGACCGCAGCACAGCGGGCCACATCGTCGACGGACGCGTCGGGCCATTGGCGCCGTACGGCGTCGAGCATCGACGGGCGCGCGCGGGTGACCAGAGCGGGCCGGCTCGACCCGCTGGCCCGCAGCGAGGTCAGGATGGCGATCGCCTCATCGTCGGTCTTGCCCTCCCCGTAGACCACCTCGGGGTCACCGGTGCGCAGTGCGCGGTGATGATCCACCTGGGCGAAGCCGAGGTCCGCGATCCCGCCGGCTATCAGCGGCAGCGCTGCCAGCGTGGAGAGCGCGGTGTCGACAGCAGTGTCGCCGGCCGCGACGGCGTCGAGCAGCCGTCGTACCTCGTCACGGTCCACGTGTCCTCCGGCCCTTCCTCCGCAGCCGGATGGCCGAGGCGTCTCGATATACTCACGCACCCCGGGCCGCTGCCCAACCCGCGCGCGGCTCGCGTGCCGGAAAGTCGAAGGGCCACCGTGCAGCTCGACCGTGACACCGCCGACCTGCTCGCGCTCGTCGGTGCCATCACCGGCGTCCTCGGGCTGCTCCTGGCGACACTCGCCCAGGTGCGGCTCTCCCGGATGCGCAGGGCGTACGACGTGCTGCAGGGCAGTGGCCAACGGGACGACTTCGTGACCGCGGTCGAACGCCACGTCGGTGAGGTGGGGGCGCTGCGCGGCGAGGTCGGTCAGGTGCGCGGCGAGGTCGCTGGTCTGCGCACCGATCTCGCGGATGCACTGCGGCACGTCGCGGTCGTCCGCTACGACGCCTTTCCCGACATGGGCGGCCGTCTCTCCTTCTCGGTCGCCCTGCTCGACGACTCCCGCGACGGTCTCCTCCTGACGTCGATCAACGGCCGCAGCGAGACCCGCACCTACGCCAAGGGCGTGAAGGCCGGCAAGAGCGAGCACTCGCTGTCGCCCGAGGAGAGCCAGGCGCTGTCCTTCGCGACCCGGGCCGCCGGCTGATGGTTCCTCCCGATCGGCGCCGCCGACGAGGCATCCGGGCGCTGCTCGCGCTGGGCCTGGTGGGCTCACTGCTCGCGTCCTGCAGCGGGGATGACCCTGACGACGGCCGCGCCGACGACTCTGTCGCCGTCGCGTCGGCGTCGGCGGTCGCTTCCGATCCGCCGGTCGTCGCGGGCCCTCGACCGAAGACCGCCTTCGACTACATCCGGGAGCTCGAGATCCGACCGGGCAGCGTGGACGACTTCCTCATTCGCGACCTGCTCGCCGTGGCGGACTCCGCGCAGGCGCACATCGC
>DATLOQ010000036.1:0-6658 GCA_035536235.1 Mycobacteriales bacterium | reverse complement strand
GGTGAAGCGCGAGACGGCGACCCGGTCGCGGGTCGTGGTCACCGAGGCGGACAGGATGTTCACGTGCTGGTCGGACAGCGCGCGGGTGACGTCGGAGAGCAGCCGGGTGCGGTCCAGAGCCTCGACCTGGATGTTGACGAGGAAGATCGAGCCCGCGGTGGGCGCCCACTCGACGTCAACAAACCGGGGGCCCTGGTCCTCGAGCGCCTTGGTGTTGACGCAGTCGCCCCGGTGCACGCTGACGCCGTTGCCCCGCGTGACGAAGCCGACGATCGGGTCGCCGGGCACTGGGGTGCAGCACTTTGAGAGCTTGACCCAGACGTCGCTGGCGCCTTTGACGACGACGCCGGGGTCACCGACCGGCCGCGCCTTGGGTCGCGAGGTCAGCGGCCGGGTCACCTCGGCCAGGTCCTCTACGGCACCGTCCGTTCCGCCGAGGGCTTGCACCAGGCGTTGTACGACGTGCTGCGCGGAGACTTGACCCTCGCCCACGGCGGCGTACAACGTGGTGACATCGGGATGGCGCAGGTCCTTGGCGAGGGTGACGAGCGCATCGCCGGACATCAGCCGCTGCAACGGCAGCCCCTGCTTGCGCATCGCCCGGGCGATCGCATCCTTGCCCTCTTCGATCGCGTCGTCCCGGCGCTCCTTGGCGAACCACTGCCGGATCTTGTTGCGGGCGCGAGGGGTCTTGACGAAGGCCAGCCAGTCCTGACTGGGCGCAGCGCTGGCCGCCTTGGAGGTGAAGACCTCGACGACGTCGCCGTTGTCCAGTGGGCTTTCCAGCGGCACCAGGCGGTTGTTGACCCGCGCTCCGATGCACCGGTGGCCGACCTCGGTGTGCACGGCGTAGGCGAAGTCGACCGCAGTGGCACCGGTCGGCAAGGAGATGACGTCGCCCTTGGGGGTGAAGACGAACACCTCGCCGGCGAAGAGGTCGAAGCGCAGCGAGTCGAGGAACTCGCCCGGGTCGGCTGTCTCCTTCTGCCAGTCGAGCAGCTGGCGCATCCACTCCATGTCGTTGCGGCCGGCGACGGTCGCGCTCGCACCGTCCTTGTACTTCCAGTGCGCCGCAATGCCGATCTCCGCGGTGTTGTGCATCGCGAAGGTGCGGATCTGCATCTCGACCGGCTTGCCCTCCGGGCCGATCACCGTCGTGTGCAGCGACTGGTACATGTTGAACTTGGGCCGCGCGATGTAGTCCTTGAACCGGCCGGGCACCGGGTTCCAGAGCGCGTGGATCGTGCCAAGTGCGGCGTAGCAGTCGCGCACCGAGTCGACGAGCACCCGCACGCCGAGCAGGTCGTGGATGTCGGCGAAGTCGTGGCCGCGGACGATCATCTTCTGGTAGATCGAGTAGTAGTGCTTAGGTCGGCCGGTGACCTCACAGCGGATCTTGCTCGACGTGAGGCTCTCGGTGACCTCGTCGATCACCCCGGAGATGTAGGTCTCCCGCGACGGCGCGCGTCCGGCCACCAGCCGGACGATCTCGTCGTAGCGCTTCGGGTAGAGGGTCGCGAACGCGAGGTCCTCGAGCTCCCACTTGATGGTGTTCATCCCGAGGCGGTGCGCCAGCGGGGCGTAGATCTCGAGCGTCTCCTTGCTGGTGCGCTCCTGCTTGTCGCGCGGCACGTGCTCGATGGTGCGCATGTTGTGCAGCCGGTCGGCCAGCTTGACGACGAGCACGCGCGAGTCGCGCGCCATCGCGATGACCATCTTGCGGATGCTCTCCGCTTCCGCCGCCTCACCGAACTTCACCTTGTCCAGCTTGGTGACTCCGTCGACCACCCGAGCCACCAGATCGCCGAACTCCAGACGCACTGCTTCCAGCGTTGCGGGGGTGTCCTCGACGACGTCGTGGAGCAGCGCAGCGACGATCGTGCTGGCGTCCATGCCCAGCCCGGCGAGGATGATCGCGACACCCACCGGGTGGACGATGTAGGGGTCTCCGCTGCGTCGCAGCTGGCCCCGATGCGCCTCTTCCGCCACCTCGTAGGCGCGTACGACGGGGCGCACGTCTGCTTTCGGGTGGTGCGCGCGCAAGAGCCGCAGGACCGGCTCGATCTCCGCCGGTGCCGTCGTCGTCAGCTTGGGGCTCAGCCGCGCAAGGGCCGCCCGGACCCGGCGCGGGCCCGCGGCCGAGCCACCGAGGGCACCAGCCGCGTCGGGGGCGGGCTCCATCGGCGGAGGAGGGTTCTTCTCCGGCAGCGCAGAGTCCACCGAGTGAGCGCGCACCGCCTCCTCCGGATCAGCCGACTCGGGTGCGTGGTTCTCCCGAGCGATCGGCTCAGCGATCGACGGCTCGAGGGCAGACGGGTCCGGGATGGGCGGCTCTGCGGCAGCGGCAGCCGAGGGCGCGGGGGCGACCTCAGAGGGCACGCGACGCTCCGTCCGTGGCTTCGACAACTCTGCGTTGAAGAATACCGCGGGCACCTCGCTCAGTAGGTGAGCAGGCTGTGCACCGGTAGTCCGGCCAGTCGATCCCGGCCGCCCAAGAAGGCCAGCTCTATCAGCACACTGCATCCGACGACCTCAGCGCCGGCCGCCTGCACCAGGGCGGCAGTGGCCTCGACCGTGCCTCCGGTCGCCAGCACGTCGTCGACGATGAGCACCTTCTCCCCGACGCTGAACGCATCCCGGTGCACCTCGAGCGTCGCCTCGGCGTACTCCAAGGTGTACGAGCGCTCGAACGTCGCGGATGGCAGCTTGCCCTTCTTGCGGACCGGGACGAAGCCCGCGCCGAAGTGGTAGGCCACCGGCGCTGCGATGATGAAGCCCCGCGCCTCGATGCCTACCACCTTGTCCACCGTGCCGCGTCCTCGGTGCGCGACGATCGCATCGACCGCGTGCGCGAATGCGACGTGGTCGCCCAGCAGCGGCGTGATGTCCTTGAAGATCACCCCGGGCTGGGGCCAGTCCGGCACGTCGCGCACCCGGTCAGCGAGCAGAGCGCGTACGTCGAAGGGCTCGCCGGCACCCAGCCCGATCGCATCCCCTGCGCTCGTTGCCCCGGCTGGGCCGGGGGTATTCACCGTCGCTTCTTGCCACTCGGCCGGCCGGGCCGACCGGACCGTCCGCCCTTGCGCTTCGGCGGGGGCGGCGTCCGACCGCGCACCGGCGAGGCCGGGCGGGGAGCCGCAGAGATCTCCGGCACCGCGTCGCTGACACCGCTCGCTCCGAGGCCACCACTGACGCCGGGTGCGACGTCGGCGACCCGGCTGCTGGCCATTCCCGCAGGAGCGCCCGCGGTGGCGAGACGCCCTCCCGTGCGCACGGTGCCGCTGGCCTGGCGGGCTCGGACGCGCGCAGCCAGCGCCTTGAACTGTGGCTCCCGCTCCTTCAGCGCCACCAGCACCGGCGTGGCCACGAAGATCGACGAGTACGTCGACACCGCGAGGCCGATGAACAGTGCCAACGCCAGGTCCTTGAGCGTGCCGGCGCCGAGCAGTCCGGCGCCGACGAAGAGCAGGACGCCCACCGGGATCAGCGAGGTGAGGCTGGTGTTGAGCGAGCGCATGACGGTCTCGTTCAGGGCGGAGTTCGCCGCGTCGGAGTACGTCATCCGAGACCCCCCGGCCAGGCCCTGGGTGTCTTCCCGCACGCGGTCGAAGATCACCACGGTGTCGTAAAGCGAGTACCCCAAGATGGTCAGCAGAGCGATCACGGTCGACGGCGTCACCTCGAACCCGCTCAAGGCGTAGATGCCGGCGGTGATGAAGAGGTCGTGGAACACGGCGACGAAAGCCGCCACAGCCATCTTCCACTCGAAGCGCAGCGAGATGTAGACGACCACGAGCACCAGGAAGAAGAAGAGCCCGCGCAGCGCCTTGTTGCGCACCTGGTCGCCGAACTTCGCGCCGACCGTCGACGGGCTGACGTCATCGGCGTCGAGGTCGTACTCCTCGGCCAGCGCCTTGGTCACCGCGGTGGCGACTGCGGGCTCGAGCTCCTCCGTCTGCACGCGCACGTCGTCGGAGCCGATGTCCTGGTAGACCGCGACTTCACCGCCGGCCCCCTCGACGACCTCGGTGACTCGCTCCTGGGTCGCGGTGGGCGCCGTGAACTGGAAGACCGCGCCGCCGGTGAAGTCGATGCCGAGGTTGAGCTTGAGCACCAGCAGCCCGATGGCGCTCAGCGCGAGCAGAGCGGCCGAGAGGGCGTACCAGGTCTTGCGTCGACCGATGAAGTCGATGTTGGTCTCGTTGCGGTAGAGCCGCCCGATCGCAGACACGTCAGGCCTCCTTGACGGTGGCGGTGGACGCGGCGGTGCGGACCGGGTTCAGCGACTTGATGCCGAATCGAGGACCGTCGGCGAAGCGTGGAGAACGGGCCAGCAGGGTGGTCACCGGGCGGGTGAAGACGAAGAACACGAAGGCGTCGATCAGCGTGGCGAGCCCAAGCGTGAAGGCAAACCCACGCACCGCCCCCACGGAGAGCAGGTAAAGCGTCGCGGCAGCGAGGAAGGAGACGAAGTTGGCCGTCAGGATCGTGCGGCGGGCGCCGACGAACCCCCGGTCGACCGCGACCCGCGGCGATCGTCCTGCACGCAGCTCGTCCTTGATCCGCTCGAAGAACACGACATAGCTGTCACCGGAGATGCCGATCGACACGATCAGTCCGACGATGCCGGCCAGCGTCAGGGTGAACCCGATGTCGCTGTTGCCCAGCAGGGTCACTGCCGCGTAGTTAAGCAGGCCGAAGACGCCGAGGCCGACGGTGACGACCAAGCCGAGGGCCCGGTAGTAGATGAGCAGGTAGACGACGACGATGGCGAGCCCGAGGATGCCGGCGAGCAGACCCGCGTCGAGCTGCTCCTCGCCGAGGGTGGGCGAGATCGTCTGCGTTTGCGACTGCTCGAACGCCAGCGGCAGAGCGCCGAACTTCAGCACGTTGGCCAGGTCCTTGGCCTCGCTGTCGCTGAACTGGCCGGTGATCTGCCCTTCGCCGTTGGTGATGGGCTGCTGGATGGTGGGCGCGGACTGGACGACGCCGTCGAGGACGATGGCGAGCTGCTGGCCCTGGTACTTCGTGGTGACCTCGCCGAACTGCTTCGTGCCCTCTTTCGTCAGCTCGAAGGAGATGAGCGAGGAGCCGGTGACCTGGTCGATCGTCTGAGAGGCGGTCTTGAGAGCGCTGCCCTTCACCTCGGACGGGCCGAGGATGTACTTCACGCTCCCGTCGCGCTCGCAGGCGACAATGGACTTCGCCGGGTCGTCTTCCGCGGAGATCTTCGCCACCTGCTCGGGATCCGTGCAGTCCAAGGCGTTGAACTTGCCCTGCAGCGCGACGACGTCGGCGGCGCCCCCTGGAGCCGCCGATGCGCTGGCGCCCGGCGCGGCCGAGCCGGAGGGGGCAGGTGCTCCGGACTTCGTCGGCGCCGGTGCCGCGGACGACGAAGCGGGCGGCGGAGCGGGGGTGGGAGTCGCCGCCTGGGCGAGCAGGGCGCCGCTCACCGGACGACCATTGGGAGAGGGCCCGGCAGTGCCCGACGCCGCCGGCCCGGCAGTGCCCGACGCCGCCGGCGCGGCAGAGCCGGAGGGCGAGCCGACCGCGATGGAGGCGGCGATGCTCGGCTCCGGGGTCGGCACCGGTGCGTTCGGGTCACCCGCGGCCGAGCTGAGGATCGGGCGGAAGGTCAGCTGCGCCGTACGACCGACCAGGTCGAGGGCCTGGTCGCGCCCCACGCTGGGCAGCGCCACGAGGATGTTGGTGCCCTCGCGGACGACCTCGGCCTCGGCAACGCCCGTGCCGTTGACCCGCTGGCTGATGATGTCGACGGCCTTGTCCAGGCGCGCCTGGGTGATGGTGCCTTCGGTCTTGGCCGAGTCAGGCGTGAGGATGACGCTCGTCCCCCCGCGCAGGTCGAGGCCGAGCTTGGGCTCGAACCCCTTGTTGAGAATCCAGCCGAATGCGCCCACCACGATCACGAGCAGCAGGACGAGCGAGCGGATGGGTCGGTACTGCGGCTTGCTGGCCACGAGACGGCCGTCCTGTTCTTAGCTGGGCGGAAGGGTGGAGGAGGCCGGCGCGGCCGCCGCTCCACCCAGGGTGGGCTCGGAGATCGTCTGGGCGATGGCCCCCCGGGCGAAGCGCAGGACCACACCGGGCGCAGCTTCGAGCAGCACGTCGCCGTCGTCGACTTCGACGACCGTGCCGTGCAGGCCCGCCGTGGTGATGACCCGCTGCCCCGGCGCGAGGGACGCCTGGGTCGCCTGCAGAGCGCGGATCCGGGCCTTCTGCGGGCGGATGGCCAGTGCGTAGAAGCCGCCGACCATGAGCACGAGGAAGGCGAGCTGTCCGAGCGCTGCCATGCGGGTATCGCCTCTCTGCTGGTGCGCCCATCGGAGCGGGCGGGCGGCCGGCCTCCGGACGCGCGTAGGGCCACGACGAGCAAGCCGTGGCCGTCTGCGGATTCTACTCACCCGTCGGTCAGGTCCGAAACGGCGCTCCGGGCACGTCCGCAGGACTAGTCACGACGGGGGGTTCTGCGAATGACCCGTGTCGGTTGGGCCCGTGCGCTCGTCTTACCGGGCGAAGCCGCCGATAGCTCTCAGGTCGGCAATGTCGGCAATGCGAAGAGGTGGCAGGGATGAAGCAGATTCGGATCCAGCGCACCGTCCGGGCGCCACGTCGGTCGGACCCCGCGCCGAGCGCCGTC
>DATLOQ010000035.1:0-2226 GCA_035536235.1 Mycobacteriales bacterium | reverse complement strand
GTTCCGTTCGCTCGGCCCCGGGAGCTGCCCGATGATCAAATTTCTCCTCGTCGTCCTGGTACTCGCCGTGATCGTCGCCGTGATCGTCCTCGTGCTGCGGTCCCGATCGTCCGCGAAGCCCTCGAAATCCTCAGGGGCCGGCCGGGTGGACCCGCTGGCGAACCAACCGGACATCTACGACCCGCACAAGATCGGCGTGGGCGACGTCATCACCTACGCCGGGATCGACCACGTCGTGCGCGGCACCATCGTCCTCGACGAGGGCGGCACCACCTGGCGGGAGCACCTGCTGGACGGCTCCACCGGGCGCCGCTGGCTCACCGTCGAAGACGACGAGGGCGAGCTGGAGATGACGCTGTGGATGCGGCGCGAAGGCACCGGCCTGAGCCCGGACGGTGACGTGATCCTCGACGACCGGGTGCACCGGCAGATCGAACGCGGCAGGGCGACCTACACCGCAGAGGGCACCACCGGCACACCGCCGAGCGGATCGGTCGACTACGCCGACTACGCGACGTCCGACGGCGCCGGCATGATCGCGTTCGAGCGCTGGGCGCCGACGCAGTCCTGGGAGGTCTCGACCGGCCGGTCGGTCACCCTGGGCGAGCTGACCGTGTACCACTCGGCGACCGAAGGATGAGCGTGCACCTGCTCGATGTGGAGCCGCGCGACGTCACTGCCGACGCACTCGGCCTGCTGCTCCACGCGCCGGCCCCCGCTGCGCTGGCCGAGATCAGCCTTCGCGACGGTCGCGGCGGTCTGCTCACCCTCGGGGTGCTGGGGGCGTCGCACGTCGTCACCGCGACGTTGCCCGGCCACCACCTCACCGAGCAGGTGTCGTGCGACGCCGTCGGTGCCGGTGGCCAGGAGTTGCCGCAGCGCGCACAACTGGGGGACTACCAGCTGGCCACCGTCACCAGGGAGGTGCCGCGCGCCGAGCTGGAAGAGACCGCAGCGAGGTTGCGCGGTCTTGCCGAGCGCAGCGACTGGTGGCTGTGCGGGACATTCCCCGGCAACGGCAGCGCGATGACTGCGATGACGGCCGGCGCGCTGCCCGCCGGTGGCTGGATCTGGGTGAGCTGGCATCTTTATCCCGGCGGGGTGAGAAGCTCGGTCGTGACGACGCGAAGCAGGTGGACGCCCCCGTGAGAGCGCGGTCCCTGGCCACGCCACTGCTAGCGACCGCCCTGGTGCTCACCGGCTGTGGCGGCGGGAACGACGTCCGGAACTTCGTCCAAGACACCTACGTGCTGCAGAACCGCAGCGGTGACACCGCCACCTACCTCTCCAACGATCCCGTGGGGTCCACGACAGCGAGGATCGTCGGCGCCGTTAACCCGGCGGCGCGCCAGGCCGACGGTGGCTCGGAGTATTTGCGCTACAACAACGACATCGTCATCGTCAGCGCTGCGCCCGGTGGTAGCACCGTCCGCGTCGAGGATCTCAACAGCCGCTACCGCAGCGGCTTCTTCGGTTTCCTCGGCCCGGGCTTTCGCCCCGGCTCACCCGCCGCCGGATCCAGCGGCGGCGGCCCGGGAGGCGTGAAATGACCCTCGCCAGCCCCACGACCTGGAGGACAAGCACGTGAACACGACGCCCCACGCCCTGGAGTTCGGGTCGGTCTCGGGCGCTCTGCTGAGCCAGGGAGTGCTCGCGACCCTGCTGTACTTCGTCATCGGCTTCGGGGTGCTGAGCCTGGGCTTCCTCGCCCTCGACCTACTCACCCCCGGAAACCTGCGCACGCAGGTGTATATCGACCGCAACCCGAACGCCGCGATCCTGCTCGGCGCGAACCACCTGGCACTGGCAATCATCGTCGTGACCGCGATCACGACCAGCGCCGACAGTCTCGGGCAGGGTCTGGTCGACTCGGCCGTCTACGGGCTGCTGGGGGTGGTGCTGCAGGCCGTCGCGCTGCTGCTGCTCGCCGTGTTCGTGCCCGGCCACCTGCGCGACCTGGTCAACGAGCCGCGGATGAGCGGCGCGGCCTGGGCGGTCGGGATCAGCCTGGTGGCGATCGGCGCCGTGAACGCCGCCGCGCTGTCCTGACGCCGTGAGTCCTGACTCCATGGGCGAATCGACGGTCGAGTCCGGTCCCCGGGGGGCGGTGGCCGTGCGCGGCCGCCGCGCGCGGGCGCTGCTGCTCGCCGCTGTCGCGGCGTGCGCGGCCTGCGGGCTGATCTACGAGCTCGTCCTGCTGACGCTGTCGGTCAGCCTCACCGGTGG
>DATLOQ010000034.1:0-16560 GCA_035536235.1 Mycobacteriales bacterium | reverse complement strand
GCCGCCGACGTTGACGATGCCGGGCCGGTCGGTGAGGGTCGCGAGGCGCAGCACCTCCAGGCCGTCGTCTTCGTGGATGAGCTGGATCCGCGGGTCGAAGCCCAGCACGGTCGGTACGACGGGAAGCGCGAAGTAGCGCGTCAGAGGGGTGTCCACTGTCGGCCCGATGAAGTTGGTGAAGCGGAGCAGGCTGAGCACGACATCGGGACGACGGCGGCCGAACCCCCGCACGTAGCCCTCGACCTCGACCGAGTCCTTCGCGTAGCCGCTGCGGGGCACCGCCCGCGGCTCCATGTCCTCGGTGAACAGCGCCGGGTCTTTCGGCGAGGAGCCGTAGACGGCGGTCGTCGACTTCACGACGAGCTTGCGCACCGAGGGGGACTTCTGGCACGCAGCGAGCAGCTGCATCGTGCCGATGACGTTGATCTCCTTCATCGCGGTGCGCCCGCCCACGGTGAGCGGTGTGGCGACCACACTCATGTGCACGACGGTGTCGACCTCGCTGGTCGCGATGACCTTGGCGATGAGCGGGTTGCGGATGTCGGCGCGGACGAACTCCGTGCGCCCGAGATCACCCTGCGGCGGCACCGTGTCGACCCCGATGACCTTCTCCACCGTGGGGTCGGCGACGAGCATGGCGGCAAGACGCCCCCCCAGCTGACGGGAGACGCCGGTGACGAGGACGCGGCGGCCGGACATCTCGGTCGAGTGTACGGCGGTCGGGAGTCGGGCGTTAAGGCCCGGACGACGGCGCGAGCCCGCGGACCTGCATGTCGAGGATGCGGTCGACGAGGACGCCGCGGTCGGGCCACGGGAAGCCGCGCTCGCAGATCAGCAGCGAGACGACACCGTGCAGGCCGGTCCACAGCTGCAGGGCGACGAGCATCGGGTCGTCCGTCGCGAACGCCCCGCTGTCCATGCAGCGGCGCACCGCGTCGACGATGTGCGCCAGCGCGGTCACCCCCGCAAGCGCTGTGGCCGGTGAGCCGCCGGCCAAGTCGATGACGCGCTCCGAGCGGGTCATGAACAGGATCCGGTACGCCTCCGGGTTGGCCAGACCGAAGCTGACGTAAGCCCGACCACGAGCCTTCAGCGACTCCAGCGGATCGTCGTACGCCGCCGCAGCCTGCTCCTGGTCGTCATCGAAGGTGCGGAAGGTCTCTTCGCAGACTTCGACTATGAGCGCGTCCTTGTCGGCGAAGTGCAGGTAGATCGACGGGGCGGTCACCCCGACCGCGTCCGCCACGGCCCGGATCGAGACGAGCTCCTCGTCGCCGCGCTCGACCAGCAGTCGGCGGGTCGCTTCGAGGATCTCGGCGCGCAGCAGGTCGCCGTCTCCCCGCCGGGCCCGCGACCGCCGGGGGGCGGCTGACGCAGCAGTTGACGGGGTCATCGGGAGGCGAGCTCCACTGGCTCCCTGGCTGGGTCGGGCAGCACCTCGTGCTCGGCGATCCCGAAGCGGTCGTAGAAGCGCCTCAACGGTGTCGGGGCCCACCAGTTGGCCTCGCCGGCGAGCTTCATGAACGCCGGCACGAGCGCGGCGCGGATCAGGGTCGCGTCCAGAATCACCGCCATCGTCAGACCTACCCCGAAGAGCTTCATGAAGCTGACCCCCGAGGTGAGCGCGAACGCGGCGAAGATCACGCTGATTAGCAGCGCAGCCGCCGTCACGATGCGCCCGGTGCGCTCAAGGCCGAGCGCCACCGACCGAGTGTTGTCGCCCGACCGGTCGTGCTCCTCCTTGATCCGTGACAGCAGGAACACCTCGTAGTCCATCGACAGGCCGAAGGCGATGCAGAACATCAGGACCGGCATGGTGGCGGTCAGGCTGCCGGTCGCGGTGACGTCGAGCAGCCCGCTCAGGTGACCATCCTGGAAGATCCACACCATCGCGCCGAACGTCGCGGTGAGGCTGAGCAGGTTGAGCACCACGGCTTTGGCCGGCACCAAGAGAGAGCCGAAGGAGAGGAACAGCACCACGAACGTCGACAGCGCGATGAGCAGCCCGGCCAGCGGGAGCCGACTGGTGATCGAGGCCTTCGTGTCGACGAGCTCAGCACCAGGTCCGGCGACCAGCGCAGCACCGACCGGCGACAGCGCTGCCCGCACATCGGCGGTGAGCTGCTCCCCCGCTGCGGACAGCGGCTCGACATCGGGGATCACCGACAGGTACGTGCCCCCGCCGGCTGCGCCGCGGAACCTCGCCGAGGCCGGCGTGGCGGGAAAGACCCGGGTGCCGTTGATGTACGAGCCGGTGGTCGCATCGACCCGCGCGACACCGTCGATGGCAGACAGCCGCTCGGCGTACGCACCGATGGGGGCCGCGGAGGTGGTCGCGTCGAGGTCGGGGAGCACCACGGACAGCGCAGCCGACTCGCGCGAGGTGTAGTCGCTGCGGATCTGCTCGCTCACCTGACGGCTCGCGGCATCCTCGGGCAGGGACCGGTCGTCGGGCAGCCCGAGTCGCAGGCCGAGGAACGGACTGCCGAGGAAGAGCAGGAGTGCAGTCACGGCCACCGCGACCGGGAGCGGTCGGCGCATCACGAACACGGCGATGCGGTGCCACATCCCCTGGCCCTCTACTGCGGGAGTGTGGCGCCACAGCACCCACTTCTCGATACGCGGGCCGAGCGCAGCGAGCAGCGCCGGGAGCACGACGACGGAGGCGATGCCGGCTACGGCGACGACTGCGATGCCGGCGTAGGCGAACGACCGCAGGAACGACAGCGGGAAGACGAGGAGGGCACCGAGCGAGACGGCTACCGTCAGGGCGCTGAAGGTGACCGTGCGCCCGGCGGTGCGCACCGTCCGGACCACTGCGTCGTACGGCGTCGCCCCACCGCGCAGCTCCTCGCGGTAGCGGGAGACCATGAACAAGGAGTAGTCGATGCCCAGGCCCAGGCCCATCGCCGTGGTGAGGTTGAGCGAGTACAGGCTGACCTCGGTGAAGCTCGCCACGACCCGCAGCACCACGAACGTCCCGACGATGCTGAGGAGGCCGATGGCCAGCGGCAGCGTCGCGGCAACCACGCTGCCGAAGATGAGGACCAGCAGGATCAGGGTGATCGGCAGCGCCACCAGCTCCGCGCGCACGGCGTCCTTCTCGATCGTCTTGCCGACTTCGTCGAAGACTGCGGCGATGCCACCCGGACGCACCGAGATGACCGCGCCGTCCTCGCGGGTGTAGCGCGGCACCAGCTGCTCGGCCACATCAGCGACGACGTCGTCGCCGCCTTCGATGACCGCCAGCACCAGCGCCGAGTCGCCGGTCTTGCTGCGCAGCGGCGGAGCGTTGCCCAGCGTCCAGTAGGACGCCACGCCCCCCACGCCGACCTCCTTGCCGAGCTCCGCGGTCAGCGCTCGGCCGGCGGCGGCGACGGCGGGATCGTCGACATCACCGGTGGTGGGCTCGACCAGCAGCACGAGGTTGGGCTGGCCGCCGAAGCGCTCGTCGAGCAGCTCGCGCGCCCGCGTGCTCTCGGCGCCCTTGTCCTCGAACCCGCCGAGGCTGAGGCGCTCCGCGACCCCCGCGCCGAGGATGCCGGCGGCGAGGAACAGCAGCACCGCCGCGATCAGCACTAGCCGATGCCGCCGAGCCGCGAAGCCGCCTATCCGAGCCAGCATGGCCCCCCCACTCCTGATCTCACCAAGTTAGCGTCGTAAAGTTAGCGACGTTATATTAGCCCTGTCAACCGTTCAGGGTAGCGACCGGGTCGCGCCCCCCGCACGGAAAGGGTCCAGGTCGCGACCGGGTCGCACTGGCGGGGGAGGGCGTGCGACCCTGGCGCACGGAGGTGCACATGGCGATCGGGCACGCGCAGGACACGGGTCCGGGCGCGATCGTGCTCGACCGGGCCGGTGCGGTACGCCGGGCCCGCCTGCTCAACCGGGCGACGATCGGCTGGAACGTCGCCGAAGGGGCGATCGCCGTGAGCGCCGGCGTCGCGGCGGGGTCGGTGAGCCTGGTCGGCTTCGGCATCGACTCCGGTGTCGAGGTCTCCGCTGCCCTCGCCCTGGCCTGGCGGCTGCGCCGAGAGCGGCGCGACGGCTGCACCCAGGACGACGACCGGCGCGCGACCCGGCTGATCGCCGTCGCTCTCGCGGGTCTGGCGACGTACGTCGCCGTCGAGTCGACCCGCCACCTCGTCGCCGATGCGCGGCCCGAGACGTCGCGGGTGGGCATCGCGCTCGCCCTGCTGTCCCTGGCCGTGATGCCGTGGCTTGCCCGGGCCAAGCGCAAGCTCGCGCCGGCGCTCGGCTCGCGGGCCGTGGAAGCGGACGCTGCGCAGACCGACCTGTGCGCGCTGCTGTCGGCTGTGCTGCTGGGCGGGCTGGCGGCGCATGCCCTGCTCGGCTGGTGGTGGGCCGACCCCGTCGCCGGTCTCGGCATCGCCGCAGGCGCTGCCGTGCAGGCAGTGCGCACCTGGCGCGCCGACTCCCTCGCCGACACCTGCTGCGACTAGTCCGCCCTGCCGTCGGTCACCAGGTCAGCCCGGGGGCGCCCGCAATCTCCTGTTCCAGACCGAAAGGCAGCGCGAAGATGCTGCACTTGCGCTCGGCTTCCGCGAGCAGAGCGTTGCGTTCCGCTGGGGTGTCCGAGAGAGCGGCGCGCTCGACCATTGCGCCGATGACGTCGGGCAGCGCGTGGAACTCCTTGCCCTCGAGCAGAGCCCACGCCTCGGCAGCAGCCGCCTGAGCCAGCTCGCGCTCGCCGAGAGCTCGGTGGCACCGAGCCGCACGCCACGCCAGCGCGCCCGTGCGCAGTCCGTCATCGCCCAGGGACCGCGCCTCCTGCAGGTGGACCAGAGCGCTGGCCCACTCCCCCTCGCGGACGTCGCACTCGGCTAACAGCAGCCGAGCGTCGCTGAGCATTCGCAGGTACGACAGACGCCGGCCTCTCCCCAGCACGTCCTCCGCCGCGCGTCGCACCGCCGCCAGATCGCCGAGCAGGAGCTGACCACGGGCCAGGACAAGCAGCGCCCGCAGCTCGTAGTGCTCATCGGCCCGGCCGAAGTGGGTGTGCATCACCGCGTCGTGCAGCACGTCGATCGCCTGCTCGCCTTCTCCCCGGTCGCAGTACAACGCAGCCAGCTGGGTGCGGTAAAAAACGTTCTCGACGTCCGGCTGGTCGAGGTCGACGGTCCGGCGCGCAGCCACGAGGGCTCGGTCAGGGCGGGACCAACGCGCCGCGTTGGCGAAGGCGGCGCCGTAGATCCCGATGCACTCGTCTCGCGACGGCATCCACCCTCCCTCGGGCTCGGCGAGAACCCGTTCGAAGGTGACTGCGATGTCGTCGAGCGCTTCCGGCGTCTCCGCCGCCGCCGCCCCGAATGCAGCCGCGAAGGCGATCGACGCCGCCCGACCAACCCGCTCGGCCTCGGCCACCACCGCCTTGGACGAGCGCTGCCTGTCCGCCGATCGCAGCGATGCGGCAAACGTCCACGCCCGACGGCCCTCGAGGATGACACGCACCTCGTGCGGTTGCGGATGGCGTGTCATCACTACCTCGACGTCGTGCAGCAGCTCCTCGTAGCGGCCAAGGGAGCCCAGGTCGTAGTAGTACAGCCATGGGAAGCCGATGAGCTCTTCGGGCGTGCCGTGCACCTGGAGGTGAGCCAGCGCGGCGGTGAGGTTGTGAAACTCGCAGTTCACCTCGACGCGGGCCCGCTGCTCGTCTGATCGAGTCCAGTCCGGTGGCACCTGTCCTAACGTGGCGAAGTACGCCGCATGCCGTACGGCGAGCGCGGCGGCGTCGCCGGAGGTCGCGAGCCGTTCAGCGGCGAAGTCATGAATGCTGGCCAAGATGTCGAAACGCGGCTCCGCCCCGACCGACTCGGGCTCGAGAGTCCGGACGAGGCTCTTGTCCACGAGTGCGGTCAGCGCGGAGAGAACCTCGATCGGCTCTTCGTCGGCCAACGGCTCGCTGCAGATCGCCTCGGCCGCCTCCATCGTCATCGAGCCCGGGAAGACCGACAGCCGGTCGAGCAGCAGCCGTTCCGGCTCGGACAGCGCGTCGTACGACCAAGCGATCGTCGCCCGGAGCGTCTGGTGCCGCAGCGGGCGGTCACGACCTCCGCCGGTGAGCACCGACAGCGCGGAGTCGAGGCGGGCAAGCAGGCTCGCCGGCGAGAGCAGCTTGACCCGCGCCGCAGCGAGCTCGATCGCGAGCGGGTGGCCGTTGAGGTGGGCGCAGATCGCGGCCACAGCGGGTGCGTTGGCGTTGGTCACCTCGAAGTCGCGCTTCACAGCAGTCGCCCGGTCGACGAAGAGCCGCACGGCGTCGTACGCCGACAGCGCTGCGGCGTCGGCGTCGGCGCCTTCCGGGGGCAGCGGCATGGACGACAGCGGGAATTCCGTCTCCCCCTGCAGTCGCAGTGGCTCGCGGCTGGTCGTCAGGACCTTCACCCCGGGGGCCCTCGCCAGGATCTGCGCCACGAAGCTCGCACAGTCGATGACCTGCTCGACGTTGTCGAGGACGAGCAGCAGACGCTTGTCAGTGAGGTAGGCGAGCACGGCCTCATCGGCCCCGGCACCGGCCTCCCGCACCCCGAGCGCAGTGGCGATCTCCGTCGGCACGCGAGACGCGCTCTCCACTCGGGACAGGTCGACGAACCACACCCCGTCGCCGGATCCATCCGCCAGCTCGGCGGCGACCTGCAGGGCGAGGCGGGTCTTTCCCATGCCGCCGAATCCGAGCAGCGAGACGAGTCGCCGAGACCGCACGAGATCGATGAGCTCAGCGACCTCACGCTCCCGGCCGACGAAGCTCGACGTCTGGACGGGCAAGTTGTGTGCCGCGCGCTCCAAGGACAGGAGGGCAGGGAACTCCGTGGGCAGCCCGACGACCTGCAGCTGCCAGATCCGCTCGGCTCGCACCAGGTCCTTCATGCGGTGCTCACCCAGGTCCTGCACGGTGACGCCCTCGGGGAGGGTGTCCCGCACCAGCTCGTAGATCGCGCTGGACATAAGGGTCTGCCCGCCGCTGCCCAGGCTGCGGATGCGTGCGCACCGGTTGACCGTGTCCCCGAAGAGGTTGCCGTCGCGATCGATGACCTCCCCGGCATGCAGCCCGACCCGCACCGCAATCTGGGCCGCATCGGGCCACGGCTCGGCGGCGAGCCCGGTCTGCAGCTTGATGACGGCAGCCATGGCAGCCGAGGGCGAGGCGAACGCGGCGAACACCGAGTCGCCCTCGCCCTGGTCGACCGGCCGCCAGCCGCCGTACTCAGCGACAGCGCCGTGCACGATCTCGTGATGTCGCCGCATTGCGGCATCCATCGCCGCCGGCGCCTCACTCCACAGCCGGGTGGAGCCCTGCACGTCAGTCATCACCAGCACAACGGTGTCGGTGTCCCCCACCCCAGCCACCCTGCCCGACTCGGCTCAGAGACGCGACGCGGTCGTCACTTCTTGTTTCTGCGCTGGACTCGCGTCTTCTTCAGCAGCTTGCGGTGCTTCTTCTTCGCCATGCGCTTGCGACGCTTCTTGATGACCGAGCCCACGAGACGACCTTTGCTCTTCTAGTGGTGCGACAGATACGGGCGGGTGCGACGACAGACCGCCGACTCTACCCGCCTCTGCGGCGGGCTGGCTCAGCCAGTCTCGATGAAGGCGGTGCGCAGGTAGTCGTGGACCGCCTGCTCCGGCACTCGGTAGGACCGTCCGACGCGTACGGCGGACAGCTCGCCGGACTGCACAAGCCGGTAGACGGTCATCTTCGAGACGCGCATCAGCGTCGCGACCTCTGCCACCGTCAGGAACCGCACCTCGGAGAGGGAGGCAGCCATGGCGCACTCGATTCTGCCCAGTGTCGCTCGCGCAGCTTCCCCACTGCCCGACCAAGGCGACGCCCGTGCCTGGAGTGAGTGTTGCGCATGGTGGGGCTCCGGTACAGGGCCGATCGGCCTAGTGAAGCCCGGCTACCGGATGACGCGCGCGTTGCTGATGACGAGCGCGAAGTCCTGGTCGGTGCGCCGGGCGTTGCCTGGCACCCCGTCGCCGGGCAGGTTGTGCGCCCGCACGGTCACCCGGTAAGCGCCGCGCGGCTTGGCCACGAACACGTTCTCCAGGTTGTTGAGCCGGTCCGGCTTGCCCCCCCGCACCGAGAGCCCGCTGGTGAAGATGTTGCCGAGGAAGGATCCGCCGGCGCCGTCGACCCGCAGGTCGAGGTCGTTGACGAGTGCGGCCGGAGAGAACGTCTCGGTGTCCCGGTCCGTGGTGCGCGGGTCCTGTGCCAGCCCCGGCACGTCCGTCCAGGACAGCGTCACCTTCATCGGCTTCGACGGGTCAACCGGCACGACGTTGACGCCGTACGCCGCATCGCGGCGGCTCAGCACGACCTGCTGGTCGACCAGGACCCGGCGCGAGCGCGGGTCGAGCATGGCGCCGGTGCTCACTCGCCCCCAGCCCTCGGTGATGTTGGGGATGTCGGCCTCGCCGATGTCGACGGCGGAGTTGACGAGCATCGCCTTGGACATGGCCGGCGACTGGGTGCGGCCCCCGTTGCGCTGGCGCCACCAGTGGGTCAGCAAGGCCACGGCACCCGTCACCTGGGGTGCGGCCATCGACGTACCACTGCACAGGGAGTAGAGGACGAAGCTGTCCACCGGCGGGCTCTCCCCGCACGTCGTGCCAGTGGTAGCCCGCGCCGAGGAGACGTTCTCCCCCGGTGCAGTGACCGTCGGGACGAGCCGGCCGTCACGGGCCGGCCCGCGGCTGGAGAAGCTGCTCGTCTTCTCCTCGTCCGGCGCGCTGCCGATCGGGAACGGGTCGCGCGGGGCGACCGTGCTGGCCACCGCGATGATGTTCTTGGCTTCCTTGGGTGCGGTGATCTTGGCCTCTGGTCCGCCGGAGTTTCCGGCGGAGAAGACGAAGGTGAAGGGCTGGGCGCCCGCCTTCGCGTCGTGACCATCGCGGGTAAGCGCGTCGAGCAGGGCGGCATTGGCGATGTAGCCGGCACCGGCGCCCTCCCCGCTGGTCCACGAGGCGTTCC
The DNA here is from genome assembly GCA_035536235.1 of Mycobacteriales bacterium. Classification (GTDB taxonomy): domain Bacteria; phylum Actinomycetota; class Actinomycetes; order BP-191; family BP-191; genus DATLNF01. The sequence goes on along the minus strand of DATLOQ010000034.1, from coordinate 7,568 downwards.
ACAGCGACGAGCCCGCGGCCAGCGCCTCCTTCGTGTAGTCGCCGAAGCCACCCGCGGCGGGGAACTCCGCCCCAGTGGAGATCGCGTTGATGTCGACGAAGCGCACTCCGGGGGCGACGCCGAGGCCGTAGAGCAGGTCGTTGTCGTCCTTGACCCGGCCGATGACGGGAACGGCGGCGCCCTTGCCGCCGACGATGCCGCCGACGTGCGTGCCGTGGCCCTCAGCCGGGACCGGGCTGTGCGCATAGCGCTTGGCCACTCGCCCGGCGAACTCCGGGTGGTTGGGGTCGATGCCCTCGTCGATGACGGTGACGACCACCCCGGTGCCGTCGGCCTTCACCGACTTGAGGAACTTCTCGTACCCCGGCTTCGGCGAATAGCTGTTGGCCTCGGTCGTGGCCAGGAGCAGCGCGGTCGCCTCGTCCTCCACCTGCGGGGTGCCCGTGCCGGCCGTCACCAGCAGCACGTCACCGCGGTCGGCCAGGTCGTCCAGGGCAGCCACGGGCAGCGTGACTTCGCGGACCGCGAGGCCTGCGTCGGTGAGGTTGTACGCCGTGTGCCGGCGGGCCCCGAGCGCCGTCAGTGCGGCATCGAGGCCCGAGCGCTCCGGCCGGAAGCCGAGGACGGTCACCCGCGGGCGGGCGGCGGTGAGCAGGCTCCGGTCGAGCTTGTCGGCGCGGTCGAGCTGCTCGATCCCGGTCACGCCCGCGACGGCCGCTGCGGCGGTGACCGCTGCCTGGGTGCCGTAGGCGACGTAGGCGTTGTCGGGCACGTACTGCAGCCCGGCCAGGCCGCTCGCCGCCAGAGAGTCGACCTGCTCCGGCAGCACCCGGTCGGCGAGCTGCACCCGCACCCAGCGCCCCGCGCTGTCCGGTGCAGCCAGCGGCCGTGGCGCTGTCTGGGCTACCGCTGCACCGGCCGAGGCGGCCACGGCGACGGCGAGCAGGGCGGGCAGGCGGCGTACGCGAGACATGGGACTCCCCTTAGGACAGCAGTGCAGTAGTGCGCTTTTCGCCGTTCGCCGACCCCGGACCTGCCGCTTCCGCCGCGCCGCTTTCCCCCTGAGGGCTCAGCCGCTCGCGGCCGTGGCGATCAGTGGTGTGTTGTTGCTCGCCGGCGCAGAACTCCGCACCGACGTTGGCAGATCCGGGCCGGACCGCCGGCCGTCAGGCGGTGATCGCGGCGACGAGGCGATCTGCCAGTGGGTCGTAGAGGTGGGGCAGCACGTTGTCGTCGAGGGGCACGGTCACCGAGATCGCGCCCTGCGACTCGCCGACGACGAGGGCCGGGTCGTTGCAGTCGGCGAAACAGACGACGTCGATCCCGGCGGCTCCGGCGGCGCCGGCCCAGCCGTGGTCGGCGACGACGAGCGTCGGCGCCAGGCCGTCGGCCAGCAGCTCGGCCATCGGCAGGCTGGCGTGGGTGTGGTTGAGCTCGCCGTGGTCCGACAGCATCGCCACATCGGCGAGGTAGCGCAGCTGGCGTCGCCCTCCGGCGTAGTCCCACCGTCGACCGACGTCAGGGGTGAGCAGCTCGCACCCTGCCCGCCGCAGCGCCGCAGCGATGCGCAGGTGGATCGCGAGCACCCCCGCGGGGTGACCGGTCGCGACGAACACCCGCTCGCGGCGTTGCACCGCCTCGCGCAGCCGCGCCGCCATCGCGTCGAGACGCTCGATGGTGCGGTCGGGGTCGATGGTGTCGGCGCCGTCATCGCGTCGGGGATCAGGGTCGACCCCCACTCGCTCGACCATGATGGCGAGCACGTCGGCGAAGGAGTACGCCGTCGACGGCGCGAGCCCGAACCACGTCCGGGGGTCGCCGTCGGCGAGTCGGCGCATCGCCGCGATGTTGCTCTCGCGGGGGGTGGCGACGTCGCCGGCGATGCGCGAGTCGACGAGGTGGCGGCGCAGCACCTGCTGGGAGGGAAGCGGGGACGTCACACCGCGGCCTCAGCCTCGGGATCGAGGCCGTGCAGCCGGAATACCGTCTGCCGCGTCTGCGCCACCGCCCGGTCTACCGGGTCACCCGGGTCGCCGCTCCCGCCCTCCCACGGCACGAACGTCGTCGCGCGGTCGTCGCGGAATGCGATCGGCGCATGCTCCCGCGACCGGTCCGCGGCCCACTCGCGCCAAGACTCGGGCGTCTCATCCGGTACGCCGCCGCCGACCGCCTCCGCAATCGCGTGCGTCCACGAGCGCGGCACGACCTGCACGATCTCGTAGCCTCCGCCGCCGGTCGCGACCCATCTCCCGTCACACACCTCGTGCGCGAGCAGATGCAGCGCCCGGTAGGTCGCCCGGTGGCCGTCGACGCTGCAGGTGAGGTGCGCGAGCGGGTCCAGAGCGTGGGTGTCGCAGCCCAGCTGCGTGACCAGCACCTCCGGGCGGTAGCTGCGCAGCAGCGGCGGTACGACGGCGTCGAAGGCCCGCAGCCACGCCGCGTCGCCGGTGCCCGCTGGCAGGGCGACGTTGACGCTGGTGCCGCGACCGTCACCGGCGCCGACCTCATCGGCGAAGCCAGTGCCCGGGAACAGGGAGACCCCGCTCTCGTGCAGGCTGATGGTGAGCACCCTCGGGTCGTCGTAGAACGCGGCCTGCACGCCGTCGCCGTGGTGCACGTCGACGTCGACGTAGGCCACCCGCTCCGCCCCCTGGGTGAGCAGCCAGGCGATGGCAACCGCCGGGTCGTCGTACACGCAGAATCCGCTGGCCCGGTCGCGCATCGCGTGGTGCAGGCCGCCCGCGATGTTGATCGCGTGGTCGGCCGCGCCTGTCCACACCGCGCGGGCCGCGTCGACGCTGGCGCCGGTGACCAGCGCGGCCGCTTCGTGCATCCGCGGGAAGACCGGGTTGTCCCCCGTGCCGAGGCCGTGCCGGAAGCCGAGCCGGCCTAGCAGGTCGTCCGGCGCCCGGCGTACGGCGGCGATGTAGTCGCGGTCGTGCACGAGCCCGAGCGTTTCGTCGTCGGCCGGCACGGGGGCGGCGACCGTGACGTTGGGCCGGGTCAGCAGGCCGAGCTCGCGGCTCAGGCCCATGGTCAGCTCGAGCCGGAGCGGCCGCAGCGGGTGGCTCGGCCCGAAGTCGTAGGAGGCCATCACGTCGTCCCAGACGACCAGCACGCGCTCGCTCATCACTCCGACCGTAGCGCGACGACCGGGTCGAGGCGGCCGGCCCGCCGCGCCGGGAAGACGCCGAAGAAGACGCCGACCCCGGCGGAGACCGCGAAGGCGAGCACCGGAGACCACCAGGTGATGACCGCCGGCAGCGGCGTGAGGTTCTCCAATAAGAGCGCGCCGCCGACGCCGAGCACGATGCCGATGACGCCACCGACACTGGTCAGCACGACCGCCTCGATGAGGAACTGCAGGCCGATGTCGCGCTGTCGTGCGCCGACGGCCTTGCGCAGCCCGATCTCGCGAGTCCGCTCGCGGACGCTGACCAGCATGATGTTGGAGACGCCGACGCCGCCGACCACCAGGCTGATACCGGCGATCGCGCCGAGCACCAGCGTGAGCAGGCCGAGTATCCGCCCGACGGCGCCGAGGATCTGGCTCTGCGTCACCGCGCTGAACGTGTCGTCCGGGTAGCGCACGGTCAGCCCGGAGACGATCCGCTCGCCGAGCTGATCGATGTTGTCGATGCTGGGCGCCTTGACGGCGAGTGCGTCGACCCGCCGCGTGTCGAGCAGCCGCTGCGCCGCCGTGATCGGCACGTGGATGTCGGCATCGCGGTCGACGCCGAAGGCGGAGCCGGCCGGGGCGAAGACGCCGATCACCCGATACCGCACGCCGCTGATCGACACCTGCCGGCCGAGCGGGTCACGGTCGCCGAAGAGCGTGCGTGCGGTCTTGGGCCCGAGTACGGCGACGCGTCGGCGCGACTCGACGTCACCGCGGCGGTGGTAGCTGCCGCGCGCGACGGGCCGGTTGAAGACCAGGGGCACGGTCTCGTTGGTGCCCTGCAGCGTGGTGAACATCTCGCGGTTGCCGACGCGCACGTTCTCCCCGCTGCTGACCGTCGCGGCCACCCGCCGACGGTCGCCGACGATGCGCGCGACCTCGTCGATGTCGCCCAGGGTGAGCCGGCTCGTGGTCGGAGCGCTGCCGAAGGAGATCTCCCCGGGCACGACGATCAGCAGGTTGGAGCCGAGGCCCTGCACCTGGGTCTCGACCTCGCGCTTCGCCCCGCCGCCGATCGCCACCAGCAGCACCACTGCCGCGACGCCGATGATGACCCCGAGCATGGTCAGCGCGCTGCGCAGCCGGTTGGCCCGCAGCGCCTCGATCGCCACCCGCCACGCCTCGGCAACCCTCACGCCGACGGCTGCCCGGGCGAGGTCTGCTCAGCCTCGAGGAGGCCATCGCGGACGTGGACGACGCGGCGGGTGCGGGCGGCGATCGCCGCGTCGTGGGTGACGACGACCACCGCCATGCCGCGCTCGACGTTGAGCCGCTCGAGCAGCTCCATCACCTCGATGCCGCGCCGGGTGTCGAGGTTGCCGGTCGGCTCGTCCGCCAGGATCACCGCGGGGGCGCCGACGAGGGCGCGGGCGATCGCGACGCGCTGCTGCTCGCCGCCGGAGAGCTGGTTGGGCCGGTGCTCGAGACGGTGACCCATCCCCACTGCGCCGAGCGCTTCCGTGGCAAGTCGGCGACGCTCGGCCCGCTTCAGCCCGCGGTAGACGAGCGGCATCGCGACGTTGCCGACGGCGGAGGTGCGCGGCAGGAGCTGGAAGGACTGGAAGACGAAGCCGACCGTCGCGTTGCGCACCTGGGCGATCTCGTCCTCGGAGAGCTCGGCCACATCCCGGCCGGCGACCCGCATCGTGCCGGAGGTCGGTCTGTCGATGCCGCCGAGCAGGTGCATCAGGGTCGACTTGCCCGAGCCGGACGGGCCGATGATCGCGGCGTAGTCGCCGACCTCGACATCGAGGCTGACCCCTCGTAGCGCATCGACGGTGACCCCGTCGAGCTCGTAGGACTTGGTGACGTCGACGGCCTCGAGGACCGCCGTCACAGCTCCTGGCCCTCGCGTACGACGTCGGCCCCCCGGACGACGACTCGATCGCCCTCCGCCACCCCCGAGCGGATCTCGATCGTGTCGTCACCCTGCGCTCCGAGCGTGACGAGCACCGCCCGCGCCCGCCCGTCGCGCACTGCCCAGACCGCATCGCGGTCGCCCTGGCGGATGACGGCCGCCGCCGGCACCGACACGGCGCTCTTGACCTCTCGCACCCGCAGGTCGGCCACCGCGCTCATGCCCGGACGCGGCACCGGCGCGACCGCGCCGTCTGCTGCCTTGCCGGGCTGCAGAGCCAGCGCCACGCGGTAGGTCACCCCACCGCGGCTCGACGTCGTGGGCGCCAGCTCGACCGACCGGACGACGGCCGGGTACGACGCACCCGGCACCGCATCGAGCTCGGCCTCGGCCGGCACGCCCTTGGTCACCAGGAAGATGTCGGTCTCGTCGACCTCGGCCACCAGCGTCAGCGCCGACAGGTCGAAGACAGCGGCCAGCACCGTGCCCTGCTGCACCGGCACACCCGGCGCGATCTCGGCCACGGTCGTCGTCGCCGTACTGCCCTCCGATCCCCCGCCGCCGAGCGCGGACGCCGCCTGCCCCTGGATCCCCGCCGGCAGCGCGCCGATGAGGTCGTCGAGGTTGGGCGCTCCGCCAGCCGGCCCGTCACCGCCGAGCTGAACAGTGCCGTTGATCGGCGCGCGGACGGTGAGTCCGTCGATGCCACGCCGCGCTGCCGCCAGCGCCAGGGTGGCCTGGGCGCGCTCGTCCACCGTCGTGGCCGCCTGCAGCAGCGCCTGCGCGGCGAGCAGACGGGTGCGTGCGGCCGGTGAATCCAGGCGCAGCAGCGGCACTCCGGCCACCACCGACTCGCCGGCCTCGACCAGCACGGCGACGACGGTGCCGTCGGCGGGTGCGGTCACGGTGGCCTGAGCCCGGGCTACCACGGTCGCGGGTGCGTTGACCAGCTCGACGACATCCGCGCGGCCGACGGTGCCCACCTCGACGGCTGCGCCGTCGCCGCCGGTGCAGGAGGTGAGTGCCAGCGCGGCGATGGCGATGACGGGAAGCAGGCGGGGGGCAGGCACCCGGCCAGTCTAAGTAGAGGTAGATGCCGCTGCCGGCCTGAGTCTGGCGAGATCTCAGGGATTGAGGGGAAACCCTGTGCGGCGGGCCTCGGCGTCGACCAGGGCGGCCCATTCCGGGCGGCCCAGCGCCCGAACGGCCAGCCGCAGCGCGGCGACGCCCTCGCCGAACCGTGCGCGGGCGCTCAGCAGCTCGTGCGAGGCGACGACGAGGCGGAGGGAGTCGGCGCTGCGCTCGGCGGGACTGCCGGAGAGCCGGCCGCGCAGCCGCCAGAGGAAGGCCGACCAGAGCTCACCGTTCTGGTGGACGCTCCCGGTCAGGTCCTTCGGGTAGGCCTTGGCAGAGTCGAGTCGGCGCAGGCACGGCTCGGCCGACCTGCTGTACGACGTGGCGTCCCAGTCGCCGATGCACAGATCGCCGAAGCCGCGGCTCGTCCCCGAGGCGAAGAAGGCGCCGGCGAGGAAGTCGCCGAAGCCCTCGCCCATCGCGCCGGTCTCTCCCGAGGCCACGAAGCCCGGCACCTGCGCGAACTGCATCGCGTGGCCGTACTCGTGGACGACGATCTCCGCGTCCTCGCCGTCATCGACGCCGCCGGTGCCCAGCACGATGGTGTCCGTCCCGGCGTAGAAGAGGCTCTGGTCGAACCCCTCCAGGCGGGTTGCCAGCACGTCCTGCGGCTCCGCGTTGACCCCGCGGGCGCCGGTGAAGCCGAGCGACTGCAGGTAGCGCTGCAGCCGATCCAGGTGCGCATAGGCCATCAGCCCCTCGAACCTGGGGTCGGACCGCGTCACGTCGAAGGCCGTCGAGGTGCCGAGCGCGCCGACCGTCACGTCGACCGAGGGCCCGGTCAGCCGACCGGCGGTCAGCGCCCCCGGGTCGAGCTCCCGCAGCGGCAGGCTCACCCGGGCTGCGGTGAGCTGCGGGCTGTCGAGGTCGGCGTCGACGGGCAGCCCCGTCTCGCCCGGCTGGCGCAGGGTGCGGTCACGCGACCCGACGACCGGGCTGGGGTCGAAGAGGGTGGCACTGCCCTCGACCCGGCGGCTGTCGTCGACGCGGGCGAGCAGCAGGCCGGAGGTGGCGTCGAGGTCCACGGTCCCGGCGTACGCCGGACGGGTCGTCACCATCGCCACCCGCCAGGTGTCCACCAGCGATGCGCCGTGCGGCACCAGCAGCCGCTGCGCCGTCACCGCATGGACCGTGCCGCCGCCGGCCAGGCTGAGGGCACGGGTCGCGGCGACAGAGCGGTGGAGCGGTGTCGCTGTGGGCGCACCGGCCAGCGCGGCCAGGCTGTGCGCCGTCACCATGGCGATGCGACCGGCGAGGACGTGGACTGCGGCCGAGGTGCCGTCGACCGGGACTCCACCGCGGAACTCGCGGCCGCGGACATGGGTGCCGATGAGCGAGCGGCGCACGGTCTCGAACCGGAAGCCGGCGGGGTCGACGCCGAGCCGACCCCCGTGCGCG
>DATLOQ010000033.1:0-4286 GCA_035536235.1 Mycobacteriales bacterium | reverse complement strand
CCTCTCGGCGTACGCCATGCTTGCGGAGTAGCCGCTTGACGCTGCGTAGGCTGACACCGAACTTCTCAGCCACTTGCCGGGCTGTCGTGCCGCACCCGTAGAGGTCGATCATGCCTTGCAGGTCCTCGGCCGAGAAGCGATCACGCAGCAACCGCGATCGCGAACGGCCTGACTCCTCGACCGAGCTGGAGGGCTGCGCACCGCTGGTTACGGCACTCTGAGCCAAGATCACCGAGACCTTACGGAGCCGTTCTAGCAGGTCAGAGCGGTTCCAATAGTGTCTTAGGAGGTCGACCAGGACAGGCTAGGGCGAGGAGCGTGCTTCTCAAGGCAGAGACGGTTGGGCACTGAGCCGACTAGCGGCGCGGTGCCCGCCCTAGCCGCAGCAGCACCGACTCGCCCGGCGCGTCATCGAGCCCGTCGTTGTCCACCGCACCCACCAGCGCACCGAGCCCGGTGATCGCCAGACCCTCGGGCTTGTCGGCAACAACGCCGCCGCCCGCGTGCAACGCGGGGATCAGGTCGAGCACCGTCTGCTTGACCAGCACGGGCCGGGCTGCCCCAGCCGGCACCGGTGTCACTCCCGCCAGCTCCACCCGCGTGATCTTCTTGATCTGGGCGTCGTCACCGCGCCGGTTGTCACGCTCGATCAGCAGCAGTGTGCCGTCATCGACTGTGGTGATCTCGGAGAGCCCGACGGTAGCGTCCGGGGGCGCCGGGTCCAGTGGGTAGGCGATGAAGTCCCATAGGCCGGTCGCTGGGGTGAACCGGGCCAGCTTGACCGTTCCGGGCTGGTCGTCGGCCCACGTGCGCTGCACTGCGACCCACACCCGCTCGTCCACGCCGCGCCCGATCGTGGTGACCCCCTCGAAGCCGTTCGACGTCGCATTGGCTGCGATCTCCGGAGGCAGCGGTACCTCGCGCATGACGGCGCCCCGGGCGTCCACCTCCACGAGCAGGTTCGGAATCGTCCTCCCGTTGCCCTCCGCGGCGATCCAGTAACCGCCGCCTGGGCGTGTCGCGATGCCCTCGGCGTCGTAGCCGATGGCCGAGCCGCCCTTTGTGACCGTCAGCGCGCCGGTGAGCAGCGCGGGTCGTCGGAGGGAATCGATGCTCAGCACCCGGGTGGGGGTGTAGGCGTTGTCTTCGACGGCGCCCAGACCCCCCAGGAGACCCGGGACACCCGGCGCGGCGTCGAGCCCGGACAGCGCCCCGAACCCGATCGGTGGGCTCCCGGCTGACACGATCGACGGCGCAGCGGCGTTACGTGCCAGCGCCAACGGCAGTGGCAAGCGCGTCATCCGGTACGTGGAGACGGACGAGCGTACGTTGTCACCGGCCGAGTCCGCCTCGGCGGCGACGACCAGCGCGTCGCGTTGCGGCAGCGGCAGCAGTCCCTCCGGTCCGACGCCGGTGGGCACGGCCTGCACGAGTTCGGGGCGGCGCGGGTCGGTCACCCGGTAGACCGCGACGAGGTTGGCCCGCTCCATCCCGACGAACACATAGCGCTGCCGTCCATAGGTGGCGACGGCGATGCCCTCGGGCTCCACGCCCTTGTTCTCGGCCCGACCCTCGGGGTACTGGCCGTAGCGTGCCGCCAGCTGATCCAGCTCGGCGCCGGAGGAGTACACGCCGGAGCCGTCCCGAGTGTCGAACACCGTCCAGGTGCGGCTACCGCCCGCCAGGTCGCCCTCGTCGGCCGTGGCGACGAAGCGGTCATCCAGCCACGCCGCTCCGTCGGGCTCGCGTCGCACGGTCACGGTGCCGTCGAGGCGGATCGTGCCGTCCTCGACGGTGTCCACACCGGACGCGGTGCCGGTGCCTGCGGTGAAGTCGGTGACGACGCTGCCGCTCGTCAGGTCGACGAGGACAGGAACCCGGCGGGCAGCTGTGGGATCGCCCCGCCGTTGACGTCTTCGTCGCGCTCGTTCTCGATCGCCACCGCGGCGTACCGGCCGTCGGGGGATACGTCGACGGAGTCGGGTTGCCCGCCCAGGTCGTGCTCGGCGACGATCTCGCGGCTGCGCACGTCCACCACCACCAGTCGGCCCGACGGTGCGGTGAACGACGTCGACGTGTTCACCACAACCAGTGCCAGATCACCGACGATCTTCACGGATGTCGGCTCGCCCGGCATCGGTAGCACTCCGTCGGGACGCGGAGCGGCGACGTCGGCGAGATCGATGAACCCGATCCGCTCTGCGGGGGAGTCGGTGTAGACGACGAGCCTGCCGTCCTTCGTGGCCGCGGCGATCTCGGCCGCGGTGTTCTGGTCGGGGGAGGAGTTGCGGAACACCGGAAGCGTCGCGACGCGGTCGAACCGCTCGCCGAGCTGCGGTACTCCTGGACCGGCTGTCGGGGGACCGGTCACCGGCTCGGCCTGAACGGTGCCGGTGAGACCGACCATGATCGCCATGGCGCACAGCACGGCGATCACCGCCCGCCGGCGTCGGGGAATCATGAGCACAACCGCCTCCTCGAGATCCGATTGGGCGATTCGTACCGGTATACGCGGTCGTGGCGATGTACGGACGGTGAATGGCTGATGGGCAAGGGATGGCTGATTCACTCGATCGAGCGCCCGCAACGCCCCCAACGGGCAGACGGGTGCACTCGCCTAGACTCGGTCCACACCTTCTGTCCGGCGGCAGTGGCTGCGCCGGGCGCATTCTCATCGTCCCCGAGGAGCACCCGTGAAGAGCACCGTCGAACGGCTCAGCCCGACGCGCGTCAAGATCAACGTTGAGGTGTCGTTCGACGAACTGAAGCCTGACTTCGACCGGGCTTACAAGAAGATCGCCCAGCAGGTCCGCATTCCGGGATTCCGACCCGGCAAGGCGCCGGCCCGGATCCTGGAGCAGCGGCTGGGCCGTGGTGCGGTGCTCGATGAGGTGGTCAGCGAGGCAGTGCCGGCGAAATACGTCGAGATCGTCAGCTCCGGCGAGGTTCGCCCACTGGGTCGACCGGAAATCGAGGTCACGAAGATCGAAGACGGCGACCACCTCGTGTTCACCGCTGAGGTCGACGTCCGGCCGGAGATCGAGATGCCCACTTTCGGCGAGCTCGAGGTGTCCGTCGATGACGCAGAGGTGACCGACGCCGAGGTCGGCGAGCAGCTCGACGGGCTGCGTTCCCGCTTCGGCACCCTCACCGGAGTCGAACGCCCGGCGCAGCAGGACGACTTCGTCTCGCTCGACTTGTCGGCCACCGTCGACGGCGAGGAGATCGAGGAGTTGGCGACTACCGGTTTGTCCTACCAGATCGGCTCCGGTCAGCTCCTCGACGGCATCGACGACGCTCTGGTCGGGGCCTCGTCGGGCGAGGCGCGAGTGTTCACCACCACCTTGGTCGCTGGACAGCACGCCGGGCAGCCGGCTGAAGTGACGGTCACGATCCAGTCAGTGAAAGAGCGCGAGCTGCCCGCGGCCGACGATGAGTTCGCCCAGCTCGCCAGTGAGTTCGACACCATCGATGAGCTCCGCGCCGACCTGCGCGAACGGCTCGGGCGGGTCAAGGCGATGCAGCAGGGTGCGCAGGCCCGGGACGAGGTGCTCAAGGCCCTGCTCGCCACCACCGAGGTCCCGCTGCCGGAGTCGATCGTCGACGTCGAGCTCAAGGCACGCAAGCACGACGCCCTGCACGCTTTCGAGCACGACGAGCAGCGCCTTGGCCAGTGGCTGGAGCGGCAAGGCCACACTGCGGAGGAGTTCGAGACCGACTTGCGCAACGCCGCGCAGGAGACGGTGAAGACCCGCCTGCTGCTCGACGCGATCGCCGACGCCGCAGAGCTCTTAGTCACCAACGACGAGCTCACCGAGCAGATCGTCTATCAGGCGCAGCGCCACGGCATCAGCCCGAACGAGTACGCCCAGCGCGCTCAGGAAGCGGGTGAGTTGGGCGCCATGTATGCCGACGTCCGCCGCGGCAAGGCACTGGTCACGGTGGTGCGCCAGGCCACCGTCACCGACGCCACCGGCAACCCTGTCGACATCGAGGCACTGGTTGGTTCGGTGACCCCGGAGAAGGCCGAGTCGGTCGGGTGACGCAGGCGGCAACTGGCGTGACGCTCTGAGCGAACGGAAGGCGCGTCAGGGCGTAGTCGCCGCCCGCCTTCGTTAGGGTCGGCAGTGTCGGAGTTCGGTCATTTCTGAGCCGGACTCCACCCACCCCAGGCGGACCTGATGACAGAAGGCAGGCATACGTGACCTCGGACCACATCGCCTCGGCCGTGCCGCTGCGGGACGCCCCCGCGATGCGGGCCACCACGGCTGGCCTCAACCTGAACG
>DATLOQ010000032.1:0-7273 GCA_035536235.1 Mycobacteriales bacterium | reverse complement strand
TCGCGGACGACGTAGCCGGGCCACCGGTCATGCGGAGAATCTAGGTGCAGAGAATCTAGGTGCAGAGAATCTAGGTGCAGCGAATCTAGTGCAGAGAACCTAGCCCAGGCTCACGAGCGAGAACGGCTCGAGGCTGACCGGGCTGGTCCGGTAGCCCCGCACGTTCTTGGCGAAGGCCAGAGCGGGCTTGGTGTGCACGTACGGCACTCCCGGCAGGAAGTCCATGATCATCTTGTTGGCTGCCTTGTAGAGATCGGTGCGCTTGTCCTGGTCGGTCTCGACGCGCGCGGCCTCGAGGGCCTTGAAGATCTCCGGGTTGTCGAAGCCCCAGGCCTTCTGCTTGGTCCGGAAGAACGTCCCGATGAAGTTGTCCGGGTCACCGAAGTCGCCGGTCCAGCCGAGCAGGCGGATGCCGGTGTTGCCGGCGTCGACCTGCGCGAGGTAGTCGGGGCGCCACGGCAGCGACTTCGGGACGACCTTGAACCCGGCCGCCTCGAGGTCAGCCTTGAAGGCCTGGAAGTTCGCCGAGGGGTCCGGCATGTACGGCCGGCTCACATCGGTCGGGTAGAAGAACTCCAGCGTCGGGTTCGCCACACCGGACTCGGCGATCAGCGACTTGGCCTTGGCCACGTCGTAGGGGTACTTGGCGACGTCGTCGGCGTAGCCGAAGAGCTCCGGCGGCATGAACTGCGTCGCCACCTCGGAGCCCGGCGGGTACTTGGCCTTGACGAGCGCCTCGCGGTTGAGCGCGTGGGCGACCGCCTGACGGATCTTGAGGTTGTCGAGCGGCTTCTTGGCGATGTTGAAGCCGACGTAGCCGACGTTGAACGCCGGCCGCTCGAGGATCTGGAATCCGGCGCTCTTCAGCGCATCGGTGTCACTCGGGTCGACGAAGTCGAAGCCCTGGATGTCCCCGGCCTCGAGGGCCTGGCGACGCGCCGGGCCGTCGGCGATCGGCTTGAAGATCACCTTGTCGAGCAGCGCCTTCTCACCCCAGTAGTCGTCGTTGCGGACGAGGACCAGCTTGTCCTTGGGCGTGAAGCTCTCGAGCTTGAACGGGCCGGTGCCGACGGGGTTGGTGGTGCCGAAGGTGCCCTCGAACTTGGGGGCGTCACCGGTGCCGGTCACCTTGTCGGCACCGAACTCGGTCAGCGCCTTGGGGCTGGCGATGGAGAACGACGGCAGCGCCAGGCCGGCGAGGAACGACGACGACGGGCTGGTCAGGTTGATGGTGGCCTCGTTGGCGCCCTTGGCCTCACATGACTTGTAGAGGCTCGGTGGCGCCTTCGGGTCCTCGTTCTTGGCGAAGCCGGAGAACACGGTGTTCCAGTAGTAGGACACCGACGCGCTCTGCTGGATGCCCTTGAAGTTGTACCAGCGGTCGAAGTTGAAGCAGACCGCCTTCGCGTCGAAGTCGGTGCCGTCGTGGAACTTCACGCCCTCGCGCAGCTTGAAGGTCCACGCCGTGCCGGCCTCGTCCGCGGAGAACTCGGTAGCCAGCTCGGGCTCGATATCCGTGCCGCCGAGCTTGGTGGTGACCAGCGTCTCGAAGATCTGGCGGATCGCTCGGAGCGACTCGCCGTCGGAGACGTAGGCGCCGTCGAGCACGACGGGGTCAGCAGACGTGCCGAAGACCAGCGTGCCGCCCTTCTTGCCACTGGAGCCGCTCTTGTCGTCGCCGTCACCGCTGTCGCCACCACAGGCAGTGGCGGCCAGGGAGACCGACGCCGTGACGGCGAGGATCGTGCGCAGAGTTCTTGAGGCCATGCCCATCCCCTCGTGTTCGCAAGGCGCACCGGCTGTGGCCGGGCGCTGGTGCAGTAGAGATGAGCCGAGCCTAGCCAGAGGTGTACGTCGAAGGCGAGGACCGTAGCCGGCCCATGTCCAAAACGTGACCTGCGAATCGGCCTGCGAGACAGCCGTGGACTACTTCCCGCGGAGCTTGGTGAGGGCTTCCTGGAGGATGGCGTCGCCATCGGCCTGGTTGCGCCGCTCCCGCACGTACGCCAGGTGAGTCTTGTACGGCTCGGTCTTGGGCGGCGCGGGTGTGTTGAGCTTGTCCCGCCCGGCCGGATAGCCACAGCGTGGGCAGTCCCACATGTCAGGGATCGCAGCATCCTCGGCGAAGGAGGGACGGGTCTCGTGGTCGTTGGCGCACCAGAAGGAGATGCGCTTACGCGGGGCGGCTTCGCCTCGCTCCGCCTCGCCCATCGGACCCGCGCCGACTCGGCTACCCCGGATTGCGCTGCCACCAGCCACTGGTCTTGCTCCTCGGCGTCTGATCTCCTGCGCAGCGCACGGCGACGCCGGGTTGCGGGAGAGGGATGTTCGCAGTGTACGGCGCCGCTGGGCGCGATCGCGAGCAGACGGTGCAGATCAGGGTGCCGGTGCCGCTCGAGCCCACCGGTCGACGTCGACGAGCGGACCGCCGTAGCCGGACACCGGACGCTCGACCAGGACACCCGGGGCAGCTGCGGTGACCGGGTCGAGCCGGAGCAGCGGCAGCAGCGGCGCCTCTGAGGCGAGCCGGGCGTCGAGCCGGTCCAGCGGGGCGTCCTGCGACGACAGGGTGGCAGCTGCCGCGGACTGCTGCAGTGCGGCGTCCGCGCCCGGGTCGGACCATCGCGGCCAGCCGGCACCCGCCGGCGCCGCCCCTGCGCTGCCGAGCAGGCGGCCGAGATCGCTGACGACGTCGGTGTCCCAGCGGGTGAACGCAAGGTCCGCGCCCGCCGTGCGAGCCAGCTCGGCAGCCTTGTCGGCATCGGCGCCCGCGAGGTCAACCTGCACGCCAACCTTGCGCAGCTGCACCTGGAGACCGCGCGCGAGGACGTCGTAGAGATCAGAGGGAGTCGGCGACGCGAGGACCAGCGTCAGGTCCGCTCCCTTCTTCGTCCGGGGTCGGTTCCCGTTGTCCTTCCAGCCGGCCGCGTCGAGCAGTCGGCGGGCGGCCGCTAGGTCGGGGCGGGCCTGGACAAAGGGGGCCGCCGAACGCTCCTCCACCCGCACCCCGTCGGCGAGGGTGCCGCCACCGCGCACCAGGCCTTCCGCGAACGCCGGCCGGTCGAGAGCTAGAGCGAGCGCTCGACGTACCCGCACGTCCTTCAGCGCCCCGCCGGTCGTGCGCATCGTGAGCACCGTGACGCTACGCCGCTGCTCGTCCGCTGACGTGGTCACGCCCGGCACTCGCTTCACTCGTTCCTCGGCGTTGATGGCGTCGTAGGGCAGGACGGCGTCGACCTTGCGGGCTTCGAGCAGAGCCACCGCGGTGGCGAAGTCGGGCACCACCTGCACCCGGACCTCGTCGAGGTGCGGGTCACTGCCGGGCCACGCGGCGGGTGTACGACGCCACGTGGTTTCCAGACCCGGGGTGCGCCCGGCCAGCACGAACGGCCCACCGGTGACCTTGAGGTCGTAGGGACGGTCGCCGAGCGCGGCCAGGCGGGCCTTCGGGAGCACTCCGGTGGGGGCGAGGAAGAGCCGGGCCCACTGCACGCCAGGGGCGCGCAGGACGAGCACCGCGCGCGTCGGACTCGGGGTCTCCACCCCAGCCAGTGCGGCATACGCCGCCCGCCACGGGCCGGGGCGGGTGGCCGCGCGCTGCCAGGTCGCGGCGACGTCGGCTGAGGTGATCGCCGTGCCGTCGGACCACCGTGCGTCGGGCCGCAGCTCGATCACCACGCGGCGACCGTCGGGGGTCACCATCGGTGGCCCGGCCGCCAGCCACGGCGTGCGCACCCCGCCCGGTCCCATCCGATAGAGCCCGGGAAGCCACAGCGGCGTCAGTTCGCGGGTGGCCGGGGTGTCCCCGCCGACGGCGAACGGGTCGAGCGAGACCGGCTCGGCCGCGGCGGCCGCGACGACCCGCCCGCCGCGACCCCGGGGCGCAGCGGGTGGCCGAGGTTGGTAGAGCGAGAGCAGGGCCACGTCGACAGCAGCTGGCCCGCTGGCAGCGGTGCTGCCCGCCGATGGCCCGGCTGCCCCGGGTGTCGTCGACCCGGCCGTCGGAGAGGCACCAGAGTCGGCGCGGCCGGACGTGTCGTCGCGGCGCGCAGCGACTACGGCCGCGACGCCGGCGATGAGGAGGACGACGCTCGTAATGGCCAGCGCCGTGCCGAAGCGGCGCGACCGGGTGCGGTCGCTGGACTGGGCCATCCGAGCCGGAGCGGCCGGCGCCTAGCGGTTCTTGAGCAGCAGGCCGAGGGCGAAGATCGAGCCGGCCCAGATGATGCCCGCGCCGATCGTGAGCCGGTCGAGGTTCTTCTCGACGACGGAGGAGCCGCCGAGCGAGGAGCTGACCCCACCGCCGAACATGTTGGACAGGCCGCCGCCCTTGCCCCGGTGCAGCAGCACCAGCACGATCAGCAGCAGGCTCGAAGCCATCAGCAGCACAGTGGTGAGGGTCACCATCAGACGAGCACTCTTTCCTCGGGGAAGTGGCAGGCGACCTGGTGGCCGGGCTGCAGCTCGAGCAGCGGCGGCTCCACTTCGCGGCAGATGTCCTGCGCCTTCCAGCAGCGGGTGTTGAACCGGCAGGCCGGCGGTGGGTTCAGCGGGCTCGGCACGTCACCCTTGAGGAAGATGCGGTCGCGACCGTGCTCCTTCTCCGGGTCGGGCAGCGGGACGGCGGAGAGCAGGGCGTGGGTGTAGGGGTGGAGCGGGTGCTCGTAGAGCCCGGTCCGATCGGAGATCTCGACGATCTTGCCGAGGTACATCACAGCGACCCGGTCGGAGATGTGGCGCACGACGGACAGGTCGTGGGCGATGAACACGTAGGTCAGGTCGAACTCGGTCTGCAGGTCCTCGAGCAGGTTGATGACCTGGGCCTGGATGGAGACGTCGAGGGCGCTGACCGGCTCGTCGGCGATGATCAGCTTCGGCTGGAGCGCCAGCGCGCGGGCAATGCCGATGCGCTGGCGTTGGCCACCTGAGAACTCGTGGGGATAGCGGTTGTAGTGCTCGGGGTTGAGGCCGACCAGCTCGAGAAGCTCCTGCACCTTCTTCTTCGTCCCGCCGGCCGGAGCGATCTTCTGCAGCTCGAGCGGCGTGCCGACGATGGTGCCGATGTTGTGCCGCGGGTTGAGCGAGCCGTAGGGGTCCTGGAAGATCATCTGCATCTCGCGACGCAGCGGCCGCATCTCCTTGCGCGACAGCTTGGTGATGTCCTGGCCGTCGAACCGGATGCTGCCCGAGGTCGGGTCGAGCAGCCGAGCCAGCAGCCGGCCGGTCGTCGACTTGCCGCAGCCCGTCTCGCCGACGACGCCAAGCGTCTCGCCCTTGGCGACGCTGAAGCTGAGGCCGTCGACGGCCTTCACCGCGCCAACCTGCTTCTGGAAGATGATCCCGCGCTTGACCGGGAAGTGCTTGACCAGGTCCTTGACCTCGATGAGGGTCTCGCCGAACTCGCGCTGCGGCAGGGTCATCGTCGCCGCTGAGGTCGCCGCGGCCGGGCTGGCAGCGGCGGCGGAGCGGCGAGCCCGCGCGGGGGCAGCTGCCGTAGCACGGGCGGCAGCGGCGGTGCGGGACTTCGCTGCACCAGCGGCCGCGCTCTTCGCGGGCGCCTTGGCCACTCTGGGAGTGGACGTTGCGGTCTTGCGTGCTGCCGGCGCTGCTGGTTTGGCGGCGCTGGTCCGGGCGGGGGCACGGCGGCGGGCCGGCGTGCCCATGTCGTCGGCGGTCATAGGTTAGGGCTGACTTCCTCGCTGAAGATGCGGCGGCGTTCCTCGACCGGCAGGTGACAGGCGACCAGGTGACGATCCTGCCCGGTCAGCACGAGCTCCGGGCGCACTGTCGAGCCGAGACCGTCAGTGAGCGGCTCATAGGGGCACCGGGGATGGAACGCACAGCCGCTGGGCACGTTGATCAAACTCGGCGGTGAGCCCTTGATGGGGTTGAGCCGCTCCTGGCGCGCCCGGTCCATGCGGGTGACGGACCCCAGCAGGCCGAACGTGTAGGGGTGCTCGGGCCGGTAGAAGATGTCGTTCACCGGGGCGTACTCGACCCCGCGGCCGGCGTACATCACCAGGATGTCATCGGCGACCTCAGCCACCACACCGAGGTCGTGGGTGATGAGGATGATCGCGGAGCCGAACTCCTTCTGCAGGTCGGTCATCAGCTCGAGGATCTGCGCCTGCACGGTCACGTCGAGCGCCGTGGTCGGCTCGTCGGCGATCAGCAGCTCGGGGTTGCACGACAACGACATAGCGATCATCGCGCGCTGGCGCATGCCGCCGGAGAACTGGTGCGGGTAGTCGTCCACCCGCTTGTCCGGTGTCGGGATGCCGACCCGGTCGAGCATCTCCACGGCGCGCGCCTTAGCGGCCTTCTTGGACACGTTGTTGTGCACCGTGAAGGCCTCGGCGATCTGGTAGCCCACGGTGTAGTAGGGGTGCAGTGCCGACAGGGGATCCTGGAAGATCATCGCCATGCGGTCGCCGCGGAGCGCGCGGACCTGCTCCCGGCTGGCGCCCACCAGCTCGTCGCCGCCGAGCCAGATCTCGCCGCTGATCTTCGCCTGCGTGCCTTTGTGCAGCCCGAGGATGCCGAGGCTGGTCACGCTCTTGCCCGAGCCGGACTCGCCCACGATGCCCAGCGTCCGGCCCTTCTCGAGGGAGAAGGTCAGTCCGTCGACCGCCTTGACCAGGCCGTCGTCGGTCGGGAAGTGGATGCGCAGGTCGCGGACATCGAGGAAGGCGCGCGGGCCCGCGGGCAGCGCGGAAGCACCCTCTACGAGGGTCTTGGTCGACATGGCCTAACTGTATCGGACGCGCGGGTCCACGACGGCATACAGCACGTCGACGATGAGGTTGGCCAGCACGATGAAGAACGCGGCGAAGACAGTCACGCCGATGATCACCGGCAGGTCGGTGTTCGAGACCGCGCCGATGGCCAGCTTGCCCAGGCCGTTGATGCTGAAGACGGTCTCGGTGAGCACCGCCCCGCCGAGCAGCTGGCCGAGGTCGAGGCCGAAGATCGTGATGATCGGCGTCAGTGCGGCACGGAGTCCGTGCCGGCGTACGACGGTGCGCTCCGGCAAGCCCTTGGCACGGGCCGTGCGGACGTAGTCCTCGTTCATCGTCTCGAGCATGTTGGCCCGCACCAGCCGCGCATAGAGCGCGGACTGCAGGAAGGCCAGCGAGATCCACGGCAGGAGCAGCCCTTGCGCCCACTTCAGCGGGTTGTCGGTGAAGTCGTTGTACCGGGGCTGGGGGAAGATCTTGAGCTTGTAGACCAGGATCAGCAGCGCGATGTAGCCGGTGAAGATGATCGGCAGCGA
>DATLOQ010000031.1:0-2071 GCA_035536235.1 Mycobacteriales bacterium | reverse complement strand
ACTCGGGGTTGCGCTGGTCACGTTGCACGGGAGTGTTTCCACACCCGTCGCGACCCTGACCCCGGCTGGCCCCGCCGACCTGCTGGTCCTCGGCCTCGGCGACCGCCAAGGGCGGGTCCCCGATGCTGTCTTGGACCTCGTCACCGCGCCCCGTGTCTGACGGTTCTCCTGCGGACGGGCGGCGGCAATCTGCAGGAGCCAGTCACCGCCGCGGTCAGCGGCGACCCGAGCGACGGAGCCGTCCTCACCGCCGCCGTCGACCTAGCCGCACTGTGCCATGCGGGGGTGCGCCTGCTACACACTCGCCCGCCGCCGCTGCGCCGCTCGGACTCTCCCGAGGAACGCAGGGCCGGACGGGCCGTTCTTGAGTCCGCTCGACTTCAGCTCCTCCGGCTCGCCCCGGACTGCACACTGAGCACCGAACTCGTCCGGCTTCACGCCCAGGAAGCGGTCTGCCACCACTGCGGCGACGGCCTGCTCGTAATGGGCGCCAGACGCTCCCCCCACCACGGGCTCGGGCTGGTCACCCGCACCGCGCTGTATCACGCCCGTTGCCCCGTGGCCGTCGCCCACGCCACGCACCCGACGTCGGCGAGGACGCGAACGCAGGAAGCGAGCGAGCCGAGCTTATCGAGATCATGGTGAACGCAAGAGCCGGTGATCGTCGTCGACGCAGGCTGCATAACAACCTGAGCAACGATGACGCGGCCGGCGTGGCCGGGTGGTCAGACGACTCCGCCAGAACAGTTGCTGAACACCTCACTACCGGCGTGCCGGTGCTCCACCCGGAGCTGACCGCCGCCGGCGCACGGGAGGCACTTACTGGGCGCCGGTTCGAGTCGGCGGCGGTCATCGCGGTCTGCACCGATGGTGTCCTGCACGGGCTAGTGTCGATCGAGGACCTGCTCGCGGCCCGGGATGAGCACACTCTCAGCGAGCTCATGAACCCGAACCCGGCCGTAGTGGGGCCCGGCACCGACCAGGAGGCGGGCGCTTTCCGGGCCGTCGAGCATGATCAGATCGCGCTCCCGGTGGTTGAGGGGCAAGGTCGTTTCGTCGGGCTCGTGCCGCCCCGCCGGATACTGTCGGTGCTGCGGGCCGAACACGAGTCCGATCTGGCCCGGATCGGCGGCTACCTGCACGATGCCGCTCAGGCACGCACGGCCAGTACCGAGCCGATGTTGCGCCGTCTCGCCCATCGTCTCCCGTGGCTGCTGCTCGGCCTGCTCGGGGCGATAGCGTCCGCGGGGCTAGTCGGTTCCTTCGAAGGGCGGCTTCAGGAGACCGTGGCGCTGGCCTTCTTCCTGCCCGGCGTGGTGTACCTGGCCGACGCCGTCGGCACCCAGACCGAAGCAGTGATCATCCGGGGTCTCTCCGTGGGGATTGATGTTCGTGCCATCATCTGGCGGGAAGCGGCGACCAGTCTGCTGATTGGGGCTGCTCTCGCGGCGTTATTCCTGCCTTCGCGTTGCTCTACGGCAACGTGGCCGTCGCGGCCACCGCCAGCCTGGCTCTGCTCGCGGCCTGCTCGATTGCCGGTGTCCTGGCGCTGATCCTGCCCTGGCTGCTGCAGCGGCTGGGGCGGGACCCGGCGTTCGGTTCCGGGCCGCTCGCCACCGTCATACAGGACCTGGCTTCCATCGCGATCTATCTCGCCATCGCCGCGCTGCTGGTCAGATAACTGCCAAGGTGCTACTTCCCAGCATCGGAGAGGAAGCGAACGCAGGAGGCGAACGTGTCGAGTTTGTCGTAGTCGTCTTCTTCAATCCGCCGGCCGCTGCGTGTGGAGAGCCGTTCCACGAAGGTCAGGAAGTCCAGGGAGTCGAGTTCCAGCGCCTCGCGCAGGTCCTCGTCGGGGTCGACGGTGTCGAGCGCCACGCCGGGCACAACGGTGCGCAGCGATTGTGCGACGATCTCCCGGGCCGCTTCAGTGCTCAGGGGTGCGGTCATCAGAGATCCTCCGGTCGTTGCAGGGCGCGGTCGATGGCGTGCAGCAGCCGCGCTCCGATCGCGCCGTCGCTGGCGCGGTGGTCGGCCGAGAGCGTGGCAGTGACCACCGGCGCCGCAGTGA
>DATLOQ010000030.1:0-2178 GCA_035536235.1 Mycobacteriales bacterium | reverse complement strand
GACGAGCTGCGCGGACGGCGGGGTTCGGCTGTGGGTCTTCCGCCGCGAAGTCGACCGCGACACCCGCGCGCCGCTGACCGGCTGGGACCGCCTCGACGGCACGATCTGCATGGATGCGACCGCGGACGGCGCGCCGGCCATCGCCCGGCTCCCCGCGCTCGTCCGCCAGGAGTGGCGAAACGCGAGCCTGCGCGCCAGCAGCGTCCGGTTCGCCCCTCGTGACGGCGGCGTCGTCAACCTCGAGACGATCTTTCACGCGGACACGCCGCCGACCTTCGAGGTGCCGGTCGGGCCGATCCTCGGGTTCGATGTCACCATCACCGCGCACGCGACGTCGTACCGCTGGGAGTGGGGCGACGGCACTACCTCGACGACAGCGACGCCCGGCGCGCCGTACCCGGCCCGCGACGTCACGCACGTCTACCGGCGACCGGGTCGGTTCGCCGTCCGCGTCA
The DNA here is from genome assembly GCA_035536235.1 of Mycobacteriales bacterium. Classification (GTDB taxonomy): domain Bacteria; phylum Actinomycetota; class Actinomycetes; order BP-191; family BP-191; genus DATLNF01. The sequence goes on along the minus strand of DATLOQ010000030.1, from coordinate 1,723 downwards.
TCGCCACCTACCGCGGGACCTACACCGTCGACGGCAGCGCGCCGCAGCCGATCGAGGGCACCGTGGCCGTGCCGGGCCCTGCAGTGACGCTGCAGGTGCGGGAGGCGCGGGCGCAGCTGGTCGAGGGCGAGCGCGGCTAGCGCCCCGACGCGACAGCGGGAACGCACTCGTGGCCTCATCGGTTACACCAGACGAGACCCCGCCGAAGCCACGAGGTGACCGTGCTGTTCAGCCGCCAGAAGACCCAGCTGATCGACCCCGCCGACGCACTGCCCGGCCGCGCCGAGCCGCTTCGCGTCGCCGAGCAGCACGCCGTGCTCGGTACCCCGCTGCGCGGCCCCTTCGCCGACGGCCTCGAGACGGCGGTCTTCGGCCTCGGCTGCTTCTGGGGTGCGGAGCGCGTGTTCTGGCAGCTCGACGGCGTCCACTCGACGTCGGTCGGCTACGCGGGCGGCTACACGCCGAACCCGTCGTACGAGGAGGTCTGCTCGGCGCGCACCGGGCACACCGAGGTCGTCCAGGTCGTCTTCGACCCGGCGAAGGTCACCTACGCCGACCTGCTTACCGTCTTCTGGGAGAGCCACGACCCGACGCAGGGCATGCGCCAGGGCAACGACGTCGGCACGCAGTACCGCTCGGCGATCTACCCCACGACCGACGAGCAGGCGCAGCTGGCGAAGACGTCACGCGAGGCGTACGAGCAGGTGCTGCGCAAGGCCGGGTACGGCGCCGTCACGACCGAGATCGTGCCGGCGGGCGACTTCTACTACGCCGAGGACTACCACCAGCAGTACCTCGCCAAGAACCCCAACGGCTACTGCGGGATCGGCGGCACCGGCGTCTCCTGCCCGGTCGGCCTCGCGCCGGCGGGCGCTACGGAGTGAGCTGCGCCAACGCGTAGTAGGACCCAGCACCCTCGATCCACTCGACCTCGGCGAGGTAATAGCCAGCTGCGAGTCGTGCAGTACGCACGGAGTTCGGGCTGGGCTTGCCGCTGCTCGCCGTCGGCACTGGACTGCCGATCGCGCCGTCGATGTCGCTTCTGTAAAGGCTCGTGTGCATGACCGGCGGGTAACCGGCATCGGCTCGCGGCGTCACGTCGAGCGAGATCGAGCCCTTGTCGGTCAGCTGGATGAGTGTGTAGTCGCACCTCGACAGATCGGTGCATCGCACCGCTTCGTAAGCAGGAGGCAAGGGGCCGAAGAAACCGACACCGAAATCGCTTCCCCAAGCCACGGCCCTGTGTTTGCGGGACAGCGTGACGCTCCGGTCGGGGGCTGCCGACGACGGCAGGCTGAGCGCCAGCAACGCGGTTGCGGTCACAGCGACGACAAGCAGTCTGCGCATCAGTCCCCCGAGTGATCCGGCCGCAAGAGTCGGTCGCCTTCGGCCCGCCCATGCTAGCCGCGGCGCTCCGCGCATAGCTGTCGGCGAGCCGACAGCCAGAAGGCGGCTGTGACCAGCGACCTCGGCACCGGCACCGCCATGCCATGCCGGTCGGCTCTGCCCGCCGCCAACGAGCTCCCTCGCTTAGTCTGCGGTTCATGGGTGCGGACGTGATCGAGGTCGACGACCCGACCGATCCGCGTCTCGCCGACTACCAGGCGCTGTCCGACGCCGATCTCCGCATCCGCTATGAGGGCACCCACGGCGTCTTCATCGCCGAGGGACCGCTCGTCGTCCGGCAGCTGCTGGCCTCGTCGTACGACGTCCGCTCGGTGCT
>DATLOQ010000029.1:0-8755 GCA_035536235.1 Mycobacteriales bacterium | reverse complement strand
GCCGCGGCTGCACATCGACGTCAACGCCACCGACCGCGACCAGGATGCCGAGCTCGAACGCCTGCTAAAGATCGGGGCGACCCCGGCCGACGTCGGGCAGACAGGGGAGGAGTCGTGGCACGTCTTGGCCGATCCCGAAGGCAATGAGTTCTGCTTGCTCAAGGCCCGACTGAGCCCGCTCTGATGCCGTTAGTGCGCCTCCCCGCGAGGAAGCCGCACTAAAGTGTGGGCCTGTCCGGGCGTCATCAGCACGACGAAAGGGCGAAGGGTGAGCGACGACATACCGGACGGTATGCGTGCGCTCTTCGCGGCTGCCGGGACCACCGGTGCGTCGATGCTCACCGTCGACTGGGCAGCGAGTCCGCTGGGACCGGTGAGCGACTGGCCACAGAGCCTGCGCACAGCCGTCAGCATCGTCCTGTCCTCGCGCCACCCTCTGCTCATCTGGTGGGGCCCCCAGCTAGTGATGCTCTACAACGACGCCCTTGCTCCGTCGTTCGGGGACAAGCACCCCCACGCAGTGGGTAGGCCGGGTGCTGCCATGTTCGCGGAGATGTGGGATGTCATCGGGCCGATGCTGCACTCCGTCCTCGACACGGGAGAGGCGACGTGGCGGTACGACGAGCCGCTGCCCATGGACCGGCGCGGCTTCCTCGAAGACACCTACTGGACCTACTCGTACAGCCCCATCCTGGACGAGGCAGGAGGTGTTGCCGGGGTCTTCACCGCGACTAGCGAGACCACCGATCGGGTCCTGCGGGAACGCCGCTTGCAGGTGCTCCATCGACAGGCGGGCGCTACAGACGGCGCCCGCACGACGCGGCAGCTGTGCGAGCTCACGATCCAAGCGCTGGGTCAGGACCGATCTGACGTGGCGTTCGCGGGGATCTACGTGATGGACTCGGCAGGGGACGCAGTGCTGGTTGCGCGCACGGAGAACGGCCCGCCCCTTCCGGCGATGTTGCCGGCCGGCGACCCGGCGTCGGACTGGTCGGTGCATCAGGCCCTCGCGGAGCGGCGCTTGCTCATCGCTGGGCAGCCGGGCGACCCCAGCACCCACGCATCCGCGGTGGTCCCGATCCTTCCCCCCGGTGGGACAGGTCCGCCGGGCGCGCTCATTGCCGGGATCGTGCCCACCATCAACTTCGACGCCGACTACGAGCAGTTCCTGGTCGCCCTGGGCGACCGGGTCGGGGTCGCGATCACCGAGGTCGAGGCCTATACCGCTGAGCGAAGTCGCGCAGAGTCCCTCGCCGCCCTCAACGTCGCCAGGATCGAGGCGGCCAGCCGGGAGCACCAGATCGCTGACGAGCTGCAGCGAACCCTGCTGCCAGCGGCGCTCGGCACGCCCCCGGGGCTGGAGGTCGCCGCGCACTACCGAGCAGGCGTGCAAGGAACTCGGGTAGGGGGCGACTGGTACGACGTCATCGACCTCGACCGGGGTCGGACAGGGCTGGTGATCGGCGACGTCATGGGTCGGGGCGTCAAGGCTGCCGCGATCATGGGACAGATCCGCACTGCGATCCGTGCCTACGCGAAGCTGGACTTTGAGCCGGCGAGAGTGCTGAACCTGGTCGACGGCCTGGTGCGTGGCATGGCCGAAGACCACATCGCAACTTGCATCTACGCGATCTACGACGCAGCAGACAACTCGCTGCACCTGGCGAACGCCGGACATCCGCCCCCTCTGGTCGTGTCGCCAACGGGCACAACCCGCCTGGCGTTTGGTGCCGGGCCTCCGCTAGGCACCGGCGTACCCAATGCAGTCGAGGCACGAGTCTCTCTGACGCCGGGCGCTGTGCTTGCCTTGTACACCGACGGCTTGGTGGAGCAACGCGGTCTGGACATCGACGAGGGGGTTGCCGCGCTTCAGTGCCTTCTCTCCAGCAAGCAAGGACTGACCGGTCCGCTCGTCAACCTGCCGGCCGAGATGGTCAGCGCGCTGCGCCCCGGAGGTGTCGCGGAGGACGACGACATAGCACTGCTGCTTGTCCGGGTCCGAACGCAGGAGGATGGCCCGCCTGGCGAGGATGACGGAAAGCACGTCTTGTCGTTGGCCGCCGAGCCCTTGAGCGCCCGCACTGCGAGGCGCTTCGTCAGGGACATACTTGATCGCGCTGGACGCCACGACTGGCAGGACGAGGCGCAGCTCGCGGTCAGCGAGATCGTCACCAACGCGGTCCTCCATGCCCATACACCGATCCAGCTCTCGGTAACGCTCGGCCCCACCCGACTCCTGGTCGAGGTCCGGGACGAGAACCCGTCGCTTCCTGCAGCCCGCTCTCATGCGGACGACGCCACGACCGGCCGTGGGATGGGCTTGGTCACCGCGAGCGTGTCCGAATTCGGCGTCGAGGTGGGCGACGTAAACGGCAAGACCGTGTGGTTCGTGATGGGTGAGCCCACAGAGCGTGTGCAAGACCCACCCGGACCTCCTTCGGGAAGCTTGTTACAGCAGACGCGGACGCCACTGGCTGGCGATGACTGCCCCATACGCCTGCTGAAGCTGCCTGCGACCCTGTGGCTGGCTGCCCAGCCACAACACCAGGCCATGCTGCGAGAGCTCGCCTTGGTCAACGGCGCGAGCGCTGCACCGCCGGCACTCGTCCTTGCCGAGCAAGCGAGCCGTCTCATCTCTGAGGCGCTCGACTCAGCGCTGGATCAGGCTCGTAGGCTTGGCATCAGCAGTACTCCGCTGCCGGAGAGCCACCCATCCACGTTGCCCGCCGTACCGACGGACTTGGACCTGGAGCTCACTGTCCCCGTTACATCGGGACTCTCCTTTGCCGCGCTGCAAGACCAGCTCGACGAAGCCGGACGCCTCGCGAGGGCGGGGCGCATGTTGGCCCGGCCCTGTCTGCCAGAGATCGTTGCCCTGCGAGATTGGGCTTGCGAGCAGGTCATCGCGCAGCTCGGTGGCGGCAGTCCATCCGCATGGCCGGGTAGTGACGAGGATCGTTTCGTCACGGACGTCGATCCGCACGTCGCCGCGAACGCGGGCTGGGGGTTGGATGCGGTTCGCGAGGCCACCAGGGGTGCAATCGCAGCGGACGATGCGAACCGCATCATCGCGGTGAGCCGGCCGCTGGCCGACCGCCTCGGCTGGGATCCCAGCGACCTCGTCGGTCGCCGGGTGGTGGCCATCGTCCCGCCGCGCTTCCGTGAGGCGCATGTGGCGGGCTTCACCCGGCACCTGACCACCGGACAGGCTCACGCCCTCGGGGTCGACCTGCAGCTCCCCGTGCTGTGCCGCGACGGCTCGGAGCTGACCTGCAACTTCTTCATCGAAGCGCAGGCCACCCCCACTGGGCGCACGGTCTACGTTGCCTGGATCACCCCACCAGCATTGATGTCCGCGCGAGATTGACCGGTCAGATTTTGGCGACCTTCCAGCCGGTGCTGTAGGGCTGTGCAGTGACCCTTTCCGTGACGTCGTCCGGGTTGTGAAAGCTGTCGAGAGCAACCTGGAGCCGCGCCCACCGGCCGGACACGGACGAGTCGACGCGAAGCTTCGAAGCTCCGCCCCCGGAGCCGTACTCGCACGACCCGTTCGACGCGGCCGCGTAGCAATAGTCGGTGAAGCCGTCGGGGTACGTCGACATGCCTGTGTCCCGCCGGAATAACGTGCCCTCGGCGTGGTGCCTCATCCACCCGTCGGCTTCCCAACTTCGCTTGTCGTCGAACGTCGTCGTCGTCGTCGAGTTCGCGGGCCCCAAGTTCAGGGTGACCTTGCGATTGGGCGAGCCCTCGTCCCTGAAGTGGAAGCTCGGCTTTCCGCCTGCGTAGGAGGCTGTGGCGGTCACGGTCGGCGGCTGGTCCGGGCACCCGAACAGCGTCAGCACCACGGACCCGACGATGGAGCGACCTTCGATCGTCGTCCGAGCAGCGCCACGGTACTGCTCGACCCAACCGGTGGTGCCCCCGAGGCAGGTCCTTGGCGCGACGTCCGGCCGCGCCGGCATGACGATTGCGTACTCACCGCTCGCGGCGAATCGCGCGACCACTGTTGACAGGACGAACGTGCACACCTGCGGCGCGTATACGCCGCTGTTGCACGACGGGCGGTACGACGCGGAGGCCTGGCGGATGGGTGACGCGGTCGCCCCTACCGCAAGCACGAGCACCGGGAGAAGTCGCGCGAGGCCGGGGACGATGCTTGTCACTCCATGATCTTAGGCAGCGTCGCGGCGTCTCGCAGCCCGAGACCGATATTCGCCCCTCAGCGCGCGGAGATGAGGCTGCCGGTCGGAGCAGCGATCCGTCGCACAGGCTTCGCCATCGGCCGGCCGCACGGTGTTGACGCCGAGTCGCCGACTAAGCCGTCAGGCGGGGTTGCAGTCACCGCGATTGCACGCGGCCGTGGCCAATCGGCCCGGTGAAAGAACGGGTTCCGTTTACAGAATCGAACGTTCCGCCGCACAGGCGGCGAGTAAGAGATGACAGGGCTCGCCTAGCTGACAGAGGCCCAAGACGCAGCCCATTCCGACATCGGGAGGGGCTTTCGTCTGGTCGGCCCCTCCCCCACACCCGGCAACGCACCCGCGGAAAGCGAGTGCGGCGGGCGAGCACACCGGGGCGGGTGCACGCATCCGACCCACGGCTAGAGCCGGGTCACCTGATCTGCCGGTCGAGGAGCTCGAACGAGTCGAAGCCCTGGTCAACGTCCCCGAAGTGGCCGTCTGCGAGAGCAAGATCTAGCGGATCGCGTGACGCCACCGCCCACTCCATCAGCACTAGTGCGTCGTCAGTCTGTCCAGTCATGTCTGCCGCCTCATCGTAGGGGCCGGAGACTGTCCTCGCCGGGGTGCTCCGCAACAATATCGACAGGCGGTGGGCGCCATGTCGACCAGCACCGCGGGGGCTCAGGACGGGGCGGGTGCGATCGGCACGCCCACGAGGCCGTCGCGTCAGCTTCCCTCGGCGGTGCTGAACACGAGCAGCGTGCTGGTGGCGGTAGCGACTGTCTTGCCGGCGGCGTCACGGACGGAGCCCTCGGCAAAGGCGACCCTGCGGCCCGGCTTCACGACCGCACCCGTCGCGACGAGCGGCCCGCTCGTGCCGTGCACCGGCCGCAGGTAGCTGACCTTGATCTCGACGGAGGTGTAGCCGCTTCCGACCGGCAGTGTCGAGTGGACGGCGCAGCCGACCACGGTGTCGAGCAGAGTGCAGACCAGGCCGCCGTGCACAACCCCGATGGGGTTGTAGGCGGACTCGTCGAGCTCGCAGGTGAACTCGACGCGGCCAGGCTCCACGGTGTTGACGCCCATCTGGAACAGCTGGCTGATCGGCGGCGGCGGGAGGATGCCGTCGCGCACCGCCCTCAGGAGCTCCAGCCCGCTCATGGACAGGCCCGCCGCGGCGACCTGCATCGGGTCGTACCAGGTGACGGTGCGGCTGCGCGGCTCGCCCCAGGACGGGTCAGTCACGGGGTCGCTCCTCTAGAGCACGGCCCGCGTCGGTGAGAACGCGCTCGACCGGGGACTCCTGCAGCGTCTGGTCGCAGACGCGACAGGTCCAAGCGAGCTCGGCTCGGTGACCGTTGTGGTGCAGCTCGACCGGCGGCGCCTCCGCGACCCACCGGTCGCCCCACTGCAGCAGCGCCTGCAGGACTGGGACGAGGTCGCGCCCGGCAGGCGTGAGGTGGTAGCTCGAGCGCGGCGGTGCATCGCTGTACTGGCGACGCTCCAGCACCCCGGCATCCACGAGCGCGCCGAGCCGGGCGCTGAGCCGCTCCCGGGGAGCCCCTGTGCCGGCCAGGATGTCGCTGAACCGCTTGCTTCCCATTGCGATCTCGCGCACGACGAGCAGTGCCCACTTGTCGCCCACGACGTCAAGGGCGCCAGCGATGGAACAGCGGCGTCCGGGGAGCTCGTCCAACGTCCTCACCTGACTAGGTTCGCACATCGAACCGACTCGTGTACAGTCAGGGCAGTCGGTTCGACATCGAGACTGAGGAGTTCGGATGGCAGGCACGCGACCAGGGACGGCGACGAATCCTCCGCCACTCCAGGGGCAGGAAGCGCCGCCCGTGCGCACGGGCCTGATCCTGCTGGTGGTCTCGGCGGCTGTGTTCCTGGCGAGCTTGGACCTGTTCATCGTGAACATCGCGTTCCCGGCCCTCGGCAAGGACTTCTCCTCAGATGCGGCGGGTCTGTCGTGGGTCCTGAATGCCTACACGATCACGTTCGCAGCGCTGCTCGCACCGGCCGGCCGCATGGCCGACCGCATCGGTCGCAGGCGCGTTTTCCTGATCGGTCTCTTCGTCTTCGTCGTCGCGTCGGTCGGATGCGCCACGGCCTGGAACGTCGGCTCGCTGGCAGGCTTCCGGATCCTGCAGGCCGTGGGGGCGGCGCTGCTGACGTCGACGTCGCTGGCGCTGCTGCTGCACAGCTTCCCGCCAGCCAAGCGCGCTCAGGCGATCGCCGTGTGGTCGGCGGTCGGCGGCGTCGCGGCCGCGATGGGGCCGCCGGTCGGCGGCCTGCTGGTCGAAGCGTCGTGGCGCTGGGTGTTCCTGGTCAACGCCCCCGTCGGCATCGCCGCGCTGGTCGTCGGACTGCGCGTGCTGCCCGAGTCGCGGGATGAGAACGAGAACCGCCGTCCGGACGTCGTCGGCACCGCGCTGCTCATAGCCGGTGTCGCAGTCCTGGCTTGGGCTGCGGTCGAGGCACCCGACTACGGCTGGCTCAGCGCGATGACGCTCAGCAGGGCGGGTGTGGCCGTGCTTCTGCTAGGTGCGGTGGTGGCCCGTGCCGCGCGCACGCCGCGCACGCTGGTGCCGGTCCTGCCGTTGCCGCTGCTGCGCACCCGGACCTACGCCTTGACGTGCATCGCCGGCCTGGCGTTCTTCATGGCGTTCGGCGCGATGCTGCTCGGCAATGTCCTGTGGCTCACCGGCGGCTGGGAGATGTCAGCGCTCGAAGCGGGGCTGCTGCTGATGCCCGGGCCGACCCTGGCCGCGGCCTTCGCGGTCCCCGGTGGTCGTTTGGGCGCCCGCTTCGGGTGCGGCCAGGTCGCCGCCGTCGGCATGACGCTGTTCGCGGTCGGCACGCTGTGGTGGCTGTGGCGCGTCAACGCGGAGCAGGAGTACCTGACCGCGATGCTCCCCGGGCTGCTCGTCACCGGGATGGGCGTCGGCCTGACGATCACGAACCTGTCCGCGGCGGTTTCCTCCACGCTCCCGCCGTCGGTGCTGGCGACCGGTACGGCGACGTTCGCCGCTGCCCGACAGCTCGGCGCGACCTTCGGCGTCGCGCTGCTGCTCGGCCTCGTCACAGGACAGAGCGACCTCGACGGTGCGCAGCGCGGCTGGACGCTCGTCGTCGTCGTGTCCGTGCTCGCCGCCGTGACCGCGCGGCTCGTCGGCCGGGCGCAGCACCCGGACCTCGCCGTGGTGGCTCGTTGAGCACCGCCGCCCTCGGCTCCGCACTTCGCGCGGCCTTCGACCGCGCGCACGTCGCCACCGCGGACGGGATACGGCGCAGCACGACCACGATCGCCCCGTCGCTGTGGTCGTGGTCCGGGCCGCACGGAGGTCTGATCGCTGCGATCGCCCTGGACGCCGCGGCGGAGCTCGTCCACGCCGACCGCGTGCCGCACGTGCTGAGCGCGCAGTTCCTGGCAGGTGCCGGTGACCGCCTGCTCGAGCTGTCGGCGCAGGTGCTGCGCGCCGGCGGCTCGTCCGACGTCGTGCGCGTCGACGTCAGCGCCGGCGGTGAGCCGGTGCTCTCCACGACCGCGACCTTCGCCCGGCCGCGGCCCGGCGGCACGTCCTACGACGTCGTCCCGGCACCAGCCGCGCCGCAGCCCGACGACTGCCCGCTCGTCGCACCGGTGGACCTCGTGCCGTTCACCCAGCACCTGCAGATCCGACGGGTCGGCCAAGGCCCCGTCGAAGGAGGCGACACCGCCGCGCTCGTGGCGTGGGTGCGATGGGCCGACGTCGACCAACCGGTCGACGCCGCGACCCTCGTGGTGATGTCCGACGCGCTGGCCCCGGCGCTGTACGGCATCGCGACCGTGCCCGTCCCGGTGCCGACCGTCGACCTGACCGTCACCCTGCTGCCCGAGCGGTACGTACGCGACTGGATGCTGGTGCGGATCGCCACACGGACGGCTGAGGACGGCTGGTGCGTCGACGACAGCGACGTCTGGGCGCCCGACGGCCGGCACTTGGCGCAGGCCCGGCAGACCCGCCGCGTCCTGGGCGATGTGCGACCGGCCGGAACGTCGCCGTCCTGAGTCCACCCCCGGTACCGAACGCAGCAGCCCGCTGCTTCCGACCAGCTGGGCGCCCGTGCAGCGATGGGTCCTTGAGCTGAGCCGGCGCCTCATAGCAGCACCGTCGTGCCCCGTGCGGTGCGGCCCGCGCTGCCCAGGCCGGTCTGCCTTGGCTACGGCGGGGGTGATCCCACCCGCCAGAATGTAGGCAGGTATCAGGCCGCAGTCGCGGGCAGCCAGCCGGGCTTCAAGCCGGCAACTAACGTCCGTACTATCCGAGGACTAGCGAGCCCGAAGTCGAACCCGAGGGTTGGCAAAGTGTTGGCATCCGGGCGAATCCGCGAGATGTGACGTGCCTAGTCAGCACTGTGACTGCGGGTCTGCTGAACTCCAACTGTGTCCGAGGACCGACCTCACGAGATTGCACGGGAGGCAACTGGCGGCTGAGGCCTTGGTGAGCAAGCAGATGACTGCGTGCCGCTCCGGGATTCTCTCGACAGTGTCGGGAGCCGACGCCTACCATTTCTGAATGCGCAAC
>DATLOQ010000028.1:0-14017 GCA_035536235.1 Mycobacteriales bacterium | reverse complement strand
GTCCACCGGGACGCCGTTGGACTGCGAGCCGTCGCGGTAGCGGAAGGACACCGCGCCGACCGCGACGTCCTCACCGCCGGCCAGGAGCATGAACGGCACCTTCTGCTTCTGCGCGGTGCGGATCTTCTTCTGCATCCGCTCGTCCGAGTCATCCACCTCCACCCGGACGCCGGCCGCGCGCAGCCGCGCCGCCACGTCCTCCAGGTAGCCGACGTGCTCCTCGGCGATGGGGATGCCCACGACCTGGACGGGCGCGAGCCAGGCCGGGAACGCACCCGCGTAGTGCTCGGTGAGGACTCCGAAGAACCGCTCGACCGATCCGAAGAGCACCCGATGGATCATGATCGGCCGCTGCCGGGAGCCGTCCGCGGCCTGGTACTCCAGGTCGAAGCGCGGCGGCAGCTGGAAGTCCACCTGGATGGTGGACATCTGCCAGGTCCGGCCGATGGCGTCGCGGGCCTGGACGGAGATCTTCGGGCCGTAGAACGCCGCGCCTCCGGGGTCGGGGACCAGCTCGAGTCCCGACTCCTCGGCGGTGCGGCGCAGCGCTTCCGTCGCCTCGACCCAGTCGGCGTCGTCGCCGATGAACTTCTCGGAGTCGTCACGGGTCGAGAGCTCGAGGAAGAAGTCCGACAGGCCGTAGTCGGCGAGCAGGCCGAGCACGAAGTCCAGGACGCTCTTCAGCTCGCCCATCATCTGCTCACGGGAGCAGTAGATGTGCGCGACGTCCTGGGTCAGCCCGCGGACCCGGGTGAGCCCGTGGACGACGCCGGACTTCTCGAAACGGTAGACCGTGCCGAACTCGAACAGACGCAGCGGCAGCTCGCGGTAGGACCGGCCACGCGAGCGGTAGATGAGGTTGTGGAACGGGCAGTTCATCGGCTTGAGGTAGTAGTCGGCCCCCTCCATCTGCATCGGCGGGTACATGCCGTCGGCGAACCACTGGAGGTGCCCGCTGGTCATGAAGAGGTCTGACTTGGTGATGTGCGGGGTGTTTACGAAGGAGTAGCCGGCTTCCTCGTGCCGCTGAAACGAGTACTCCTCCATGACGCGGCGGACGATGCCGCCCTTGGGATGGAAGACGGCGAGGCCGCTGCCGATCTCGTCGGGAAAGCTGAAGAGGTCGAGCTCCGCGCCGAGCTTGCGGTGGTCGCGCTTCTCGGCCTCCTCCAGCATGTGCAGGTGCGCCTTGAGCGCGTCCTTGCTCTCCCACGCGGTGCCGTAGATGCGCTGCAGCTGCGGGTTCTTCTCGTCGCCGCGCCAGTACGCCGCCGCCGAGCGGGTCAGGGTGAAAGCGGGGATGTCGCGGGTGGTCGGCAGGTGCGGACCGCGACAGAGGTCCTTCCACTTCAGCTCGTCACCGGCGTGGTTGTCGTAAATCGTCAGCTCGCCGGCGCCGACCTCGACCGCGGCGTCGTCACCCGCCCCGCCCTTGAGGCCGATCAGCTCGAGCTTGAACTTCTCGTGGGCCAGCTCAGCCCGTGCCTCGGCCTCGCTGACGACCCGACGCGAGAACCGCTGCCGCTGCCGGATGATGTCGCTCATCTTCTTCTCGAGCGCCTTGAGGTCCTCCGGAGTGAACGGGCGTTCCGGTGCGAAGTCGTAGTAGAAGCCGTCCTTGATCGGTGGGCCGATGCCGAGCAGCGTGCCGGGGAAGAGCTCCTGCACCGCTTGCGCGAGGACGTGGGCACACGAGTGCCGGAGCACCGCGCGCCCATCGTCCGAGGCGTAGGGCACTGCCTCGACGACGTCGCCGTCAGCAACGGCGTGAGCGAGGTCGCGCAGCTCGCCGTTGACCCGAGCCACCGCGACTCCCGAGGCTCCGGCCGCCTTGAGCGCCTCGCCGGCCGTCGTACCGGCAGCCACCACAGCGGGGGTGCCGTCGACGGTCAGGGTGAACTCGCTCACGGTGCGGCGTCCTCTCGGGGTGCTGCGGGTGGTTCGGCGATCCTAACGAGCGAGCTGGCAAAACCCCGGGGCTTATTCGCGCTCAGAACTCCGCGCGGACCTCAGCCGCCCAGCGACGCTCCAGCTCGGCCAGACTCACTCCTAGCGCGCGGCGGCTGGCGAGGTCGATGCGGTGCCTGCTGGTGCCCGGCCCCAGTGCTCCACCGTCGCCGGCCTCTGCGTAGAACCGCACCAGGCCCGCCTTGCCGGCCATCCGCTCCACCGTGCGGGCCAGCAGAAAGGCTTCGGCGTAGGACCGGAAGATCCGCTGACCGCCCCCGACGAGGAACTCGAAGTCCTCCGGCAGCCGGCCGGAGAACTGCCCCTTGCGCACCGCCTCCTGGATGGGCGCCAGTCCCACTGCGCTGGATCCCTCGCCGAGCACCTGAGCGACGCCCTCTTCGAACCACGCGGTGAAGTAGGCCCCTGAGCTCTCTCGGCTCGCCACGTGGATGAGCTCATGAGCCAGGATCCGCCGCCGGGTCTCGGTGTCGTTGCCGAGGAAGTTGGCCGGGTTGATGAGGACGCGACTTCCCGAGAAGCGCAGCCGCAGGTTTTCCTGCACCACGCTCGACGCGGCGAAGGCGACGAAGTTGTCCAGGGGAAACGTCGCCAGGATCCGCTTGCCGAGATCATCGGCATTGCGGGGCAGCTCGATGACCACCTTCTTCTTCCACGGCCGGGTCCACACCGGCTCGACCCGGTCGAAGGCCGCCTCCGCTTCCGAGAGCACCTTCGGCGCATCGCCGGCGCGGCTGTCCGGGAAGAAGGCGATGAAGTGCTCGGACGTGCGGGTGCGCAGGGGCGCGAAGTCCCAGGCATGCCTGGCTGACTGCAGGCCGATGTCGTCGGCTCCGTCGTCAGCAGCCACCAGCCACTTACCGGAGCGGTCACGGGTCACTGTCAGGAAGAGCCCCTCGACCTCCGGGCTGCCCTCGTCGTAGCCGCCGGCGATCGCGTGGGTCTCCTCGACGGGGATGAGGACGGTGTCCGGACCGAACTTCTGGCGGTCCCGCGAGCGCGAGAGGTCAGCGATGTCCACCAGGTCGGGACGCAGGGTGTACGTCGCGAAGTCGATCTCGCGGGCGTTCGTCACCTGGGCGCGCTGGCGGGCGAGGAAGGCCTTGTCGCGTGGGTCGACCGTGGCCAGGTAGCCGGCGACATCGTGGCGCCGGAAGGCCTCCGCGCGCGCTCGCAGCATCGGCGTGAGCGCCGCCGAGAGGCCCTCGGCGGTGCGGTCGACCGCGGACTGGACGGCAGGCTGGGGGGCAGCTGCCGCCCTTGCCAGGCTCGTCACAGCTGGGCCGGCCGCACCGGGCAGCAGCAGCGCGACCGTGACAGCCCAGACCACTCGGCGGCGCAGGTTGGGGGTCAGCACAGTGGATCGAGGGGCTCGCCGGCCAGGTAGGCGACCGCAGGAGGCACGGCCCGACGGGCCGCCCCCAGGGTGGGTGCGGTGAGCCGGTGGATCACGGCCAAGTCGTTGACGGCGTCGTGAGCGCCGACTCCGGGAGAGACGGTGAACTCTGCGAGCCATCCGTCATCGCATCGGGCGTAGGAGACGGTGAGCACTCCGAGCGGAGCGCAATCGAGTTGCTCGACCACGCCACCTGCCTCGATGCGCATGTCGTGCATCGTAGGTCGGCCCAGCCGGATCGTCACCCACGGTCGCCGCCACCGGGCACCGCGGAATGGTTGGATGCGCTTCATGGACCACGCCGGCGACCCGGACGCGACTCGAGACGTTGCGGCGTTCTTCTTGACCACGAGCGAGCACGGCGGCGTGTCCCTGCTGCACGTCGACGGCGAAGTGGACATCGCCACTGCCCCTACCCTGCGGGCCGCAGTGGCAGCGATCCTCGAAGCTCGGCCGGGCGCGCTGGTGATCGACCTCAGTGGAGTGCCGTTCCTGGACTCGACCGGGCTCGGCGTCCTGGTGGCCGCGCACAAGTCGGCGCGTGCTCTCGGCGTACCGATGCACCTCTCCGCCGCTCGGCGCATCGTCGCCAATGCGCTCCGCCTCGGCCAGATCGACACGGTGATCCCTCTGCACGACTCGGCCGAGGAGGCTGTCGGCGCCCTTGGCGGCGCGCCGCAGCCGGACGTGCGCTGACGGAAGATCTCGTCAGGCTGGACTGCCTTGGTGGGCGTAGCTGGTTTCGAACCAGCGACCTCTCGCGTGTGAGGCGAGCGCTCTAGCCACTGAGCCATACGCCCTGGGTGCCGGCGAGAAACCTAGCGCACGTCGTCAACCCGGCCGAACCGGGCTAGCGACCGACGGAGCCCTGCACGAGCGCAAAAGAAGGCGTTGCGGGCGCAGTGCGACCCGGCTCGCGCGACACCGCGATGCTGGCGATCTGGTCGATGGGGCGGTCGAGCGCCGAATCGACGATGTTGACGTGGTCGGTCTCGCGCACGTCGAAGGTGTTCACGGCATGGAAGCCGCCCTGCTTATCGCGGTACCACAAGACATAGGTCGAGTTCGGCGCATTGGCCGGCAGGCCCCGCACCAGGACGACGGCTGTGGAGCCACGGACGAAGGCGGTGCCGCCGGCGACGTCGCCGGAGGTGAGCGGCACCCGGACAGTGGTCGGGTCAGCCGCGATCTCGCTCACCTGCTCCATCCGGGCGATAGCTGCGTTCTTGACCTCGATGTTGGCGCGGAGGTTGGTGTTCCACACGCCGACGCTGACGATCGCGACAAGACCCGCGGCCACTCCGGCCAGGGCGAGAGCGGAGCGATAAGGCGACCGCACAGTTCGTGCTGCCGCCAGATGGGGGCGGGTGGACGATCGCAGCGGCGTCACCTTCGCGGGGAATCGCACGGGTCGGCCGGACTCACGAACGGCGTCGAGGATGGCCTCGCGCAGCGCGGCTGGTGGATCGGCCGGCTCCGCGGCGTAGGCGAGGTGGGACGCCACCGCGTCGGTCTCGGCCAGCGTGCGCTCGCACAGGCCACACCCTCGCAAGTGGGTGAGGAAGGCCTGCTCATCCTCGGGCTCGAGCGCGGAGAAAGCATGACCCACGGCGAGCTCTTCCCATTGGATGTGCTCAGTCATCGGGCCCACCTCCCCTGCGCCTCGTCGCCGACGTTGACGCTGACCTCGAGAGCATCGCGCAGACGGCGCATGCCGGCCAGCATCCGAGTCTTCACCGTGCCTAACGGAGTGCCGGTGAGCTGCGCGATCTCCCGCTGCGTGTAGCCCCCGAAATAGCTGAGGACCAGGGCCTCCCGCTGAGACTCAGGCAGGCTCTGCAGGGCCGTCCGGACCCGTTCGCGCCGCAGCATGGACCACACCTCGTCCTCCGGAGAGGGGGCGTCGGTCTCCAAGAACTCGAGCATCTCCGACGACGTACGCCGCTTGCGGAGGTTCTCCTCGCGACGCACGGCATCCACTGCCTTGTGATGGGTCATCGCCAGCAGCCAGCTGGAGAAGCCCCCGCGGCTCGCGTCGAATCTTGACGCGTCGCGCCACACGGTGAGGAACACCTCTTGGACAACGTCCTGAGCCAGCTGCTCGTCGGTGAGGATGCGTCGGGCCAGACCAAAGCACGGTCGGCCATAGCGGCTGTAGAGCGACTCCAGCGCGGCTCCATCGCCCTCCGTGACGAGTGCGACAAGCGCACTGTCTTCGAGAGCGTCGTAGCCCCGCGTAGCCGTCAAAGTAGCGGTCCTCACATCTGGCGTTCGTTTGAGCGGCGAAAAAGGATGCCCGACGAGATTCGCCAAGCTACGCGGTGGCCCTACCGTACCCGCGGGTGGCAGGGATCACACTGCGAGCGAGCGGCTGCTGCCCCTGCGGTGCGCCGACGGGGCGTGCCGCCGGACTTGTGCCGATATACCGTCATCACGAACGCGAGTTCGCCGTGAAGTGGCCCTACGCCGTCACCGCCGGGCCCGGCCCTCGTTCCTCCTGGTACTTCACCGACCGCTCCGGAAGGCCCCTTAGATGACCTCGCGCCCGACGACCGTCAGCGCCGACCTCGAGCTGCGCCTCGTGGTGCCCGGCAGCGCGTCCCTCCCCGTGCTGGCCAGCATCCGGTACGAGGCCGCCGACCCGTACGCCGTGCACGTCTGCTTCCACACGGGTGGAGAGCGCGGCACCGTGGAGTGGAGCTTTGCCCGCGAGCTGCTCAGCGACGGGCTGAGCAGGGCAACCGGCGAAGGCGACGTCAAGGTGTGGCCGAGCCACGTGGCAGGCCGGGCTACGGTGTTCCTCGCGCTGTCCTCACCATCGGGTCAGGCCGTGTTCGAGGTCACCCTGCGCGATCTCGCCGAGTACCTCACCAGCTCCTACCTAGCCGTGCCCAGCGGCTCCGAGGGTGACTACCTCGACGTCGATGCCGAGCTGGCGCTGCTCCTCTGGAACGACGACGCCCGCTGAGGCACCCCGCCGTACGTCGGCGAGCAGCGGATAGGCGTCAAGCGCCAGCAACCACCACACCGGCGACGACGGTGGCGCGCACCGCCGCGGCACCCAGATGAGCGACAAGATCGGCTTCATGCTCGGCCTGCAGGATCGCCAGGTCGCCCCGCGCGCCCGGCTCGACGACGCCGACATCGGTACGTCGCAGGCTCTGCGCTGAGCCTTTCGTAGCGGCCCGGAGGGCCTCCTCGACGCTCATCCCCAGCAGGAAGCACGCCAGCTGGATCGCGTACGGCATCGACTCGCACCAGGACGTCCCAGGGTTGCAGTCGGTGCCTAAGGCGAGCGTGACCCCGGCGTCGCGCAGAACTTGGGCGCTGTCCCAGGCCCGACCCCGCGTGGCGAGCGTGGCGGTGGGGAGCAGTACGCCGACGACCCCCCTGCTGGCCATCGCCTGGGCCCCGCGCTGGTCGACGTGGTCGAGGTGGTCGGCGCTGGCGCAGCCCAGATCGGCGGCGAGCTGCGCGGCCCCGGTGTGCGCCAGCTGCTCGGCGTGCATCCGGGTGAGCAGGCCGGCGCTCTGAGCAGCGCTCAGGAGCGTCTGCGCCTCCGCAAGCGTGAAGGCGCCGTCGTCGCAGAACACGTCCGCCCAGCGCGCGCCGTGCTCCGCGGCGGCGGGCATGACCTCGGCCACGGCCACGACATACGCCGCACGATCTCCGTCGGGTTTGCCGTGCGCCCCAAGGAACGTAATCTCCACCCGCATGGGAGTGCGCCGCGCCACCTCGGCGACGACGTCAAGGAGAGCGAGCTCTGCGGCTGGCTCGGCGGCGTAGCCGGTCTTGACTTCGACCGTCGTCGTGCCGTTGCCGAGCATGGCGGAGAGGCGAGCCAGGGTGAGCCGAGCCAGCTCGTCAGATCCGGCCCCGTTGGTCGCCGCCACGGTCGTGCGGATGCCGCCTCCGTCGTACCGCTCACCGCGCATGCGGGCGGCGAACTCCTCAGTCCGGGTGCCGGCCCACACGGCGTGGGTGTGCGCGTCGACGAATCCCGGAGTGACGCACGCCCCGGCTGCGTCGAGCTCCGGCCGATGCGGCCCCGGCGCCAGCTGCGACTCGGGCCCGACCCACGTCACCCGGCCGGCCTCGACGACGACGGCGGCATCACGGACCGCACCCACCCCCGCTTCACCGGTGATGGTGAGCAGTCGACCGATCCGGCGTATGACGAGCGACCCCGCGAGGTCGGTCACTCCGGCTGCCAGGCGGGGCGGTGGGTGCTCTGCTCCATCGGCACCCTGATGCCGACAGTGCGGGCCACCTCGACCGCACTGTCGTAACCCGCGTCGGCATGGCGGAGGACTCCCGTCCCCGGGTCGTTGGTCAGCACCATCTCCAGCCGTCGCGACGACTCGGCCGTGCCCTCGGCCACCACGACCACTCCGGCGTGGATCGACTTGCCGATGCCGACCCCGCCGCCGTGGTGCACCGACACCCAGGAGGCACCGCTGGCGGTGTTCAGCAGCGCGTTGAGAATCGGCCAGTCCGCGATTGCGTCGGAGCCGTCGCGCATCGCCTCGGTCTCTCGCTCCGGGCTCGCGACGCTGCCGGCGTCGAGGTGGTCACGGCCGATTACGACCGGCGCGCTGACGACCCCACGCGCGACCAGCTCCTCGATCGCGGCACCGGCGACGTGGCGCTCGCCGTAGCCGAGCCAGCAGATGCGCGCCGGCAGGCCCTGCCCCTTCACGCGGTCGCGCGCGAACCGGATCCAGCGATGCAGCGGGTCGTTGTCGGGGAAGGCCGCGAGCATGGCGTCATCCGTGGCTGCTAGATCAGCAGGGTCGCCCGACAGGCAAGCCCAGCGGAACGGCCCGGTGCCGGTGCAGAAGAGCGGGCGCACGTACGCCGCGACGAACCCGGGGTAGTCGAAGGCGTCGGTGACGCCGGCGTCCCGGGCTTGGCCGCGCAGCCCGTTTCCGTAGTCGAAGACGACGCTGCCGGCTCGGGCGAAGCCCAGCATGGCCGTGCAGTGAGCGGCCATGCTGGCTCGGGCGCGGTCGACGTACTCCGCGGGCTTGGTGCGGCGCAGCTCGTCCGCAGCCGCGACGTCCAGGCCGCTCGGGACGTAGCCGTGCAGCGGGTCGTGCGCCGACGTCTGGTCGGTCACGACGTCGATCGACTCGCCCCGGCCGAGCAGGTCCGGCAGCACCTCGGCGGCATTGCCGATGACAGCAACGGAGAGCGCCCGGCTCTCGCGCGCCGCGGCCCGGGCTCGGGCCAGCCCGTCGTCGAGGGAGTCGGCGATCACGTCGAGGTAGCCGTGCTCGAGGCGGCGCTGCGCTCGAGTCGGGTCGACCTCGATGCAGAGCGCGACGCCGCCGTTGCCGGCGATGGCGAGGGGCTGGGCGCCGCCCATCCCACCCAGGCCAGCGGTCAGCACGATGCGGCCGGCCAGCGTGCCACCGAAGTGCCGTCGGGCCACCTCGGCGAAGGTCTCGAAGGTGCCTTGCAGGATCCCCTGCGTGCCGATGTAGATCCAGCTGCCGGCGGTCATCTGGCCGTACATCGTCAGACCCATCGACTCCAGCTCCCGGAAGTGCGCCGGCGTCGACCAGTCGGGCACCAGCATCGCGTTCGAGATGAGCACCCGCGGCGCCAGGTCGTGCGTGCGTACGACGCCGACCGGCTTACCCGACTGCACCAGCAGGGTGTCGTCCGGCGCCATCGTGCGCAGCGTCTCGGTGATGGCGTCGAAGCAGCGCCAGTCGCGGGCCGCCTTGCCGCTGCCGCCGTACACCACGAGGTCGTCCGGCCGCTCGGCCACCTCCGGGTCGAGGTTGTTGGCCAGCATCCGCAGCGCCGCCTCCGCGCCCCAGCTCTGGGCGGTGCGCTCGGTGCCCCGCGGGGCCCGCACCCCTCGTGCTCCTTGCATGAGCCGCTCCTTCCCTCAGGCCAGCGGGCCGGTCACCGACTCGGCCGCAGCGACGAGGTCGGGCAGCATCACCCGGATGGCCTCGATCTGCGGCGTCACCTCACGGTCGACGTCCATGTGGGCTACAGCTGCTCGGAGGGCGGCACGTACCGCACCGGTCGCCAGACCGGGCTCGGCGACATCGGCGCGCAGATCGAGCCCCTGGGCTGCGCAGAGCAGCTCAACCACGAGGACAGTGCGCACGTTGTCGACCACGTCGGCCAGCTTGCGCACAGCGTGCCAGCCCATCGACACGTGATCCTCCTGCTTGCCCGAGGTCGGGATGGAGTCCACCGACGCCGGGTGCGCGAGCACCTTGTTCTCACTGACCAGAGCCGCCGCGGTGTACTGCGCGATCATGTAGCCGGAGTTGGTGCCGGCGTCGCGCGCGAGGAACGGCGGCAGACCCCGCGAGAACGCGGGATCCAGGATGCGGTCCACTCGTCGCTCGGCGATCGACGCGAGCTCGCTCACGGCGATCGCCAGCATGTCCGCGGCGAAGGCGAGCGGCTCGCCGTGGAAGTTGCCGGTGGTCAGCACCTCGTCGTCGATGACCACCGGGTTATCGACGACGGAGCCGAGCTCCGTCTCGATGGTCTGCCGAGCGAAGGTGAGGACGTCGCGCACCGCGCCATGCACCTGGGGGGCACAGCGCAGGCAGTAGGAGTCCTGCACGGCGTGGGAGCTGTCCCGGTGACTGGCGAGCAGCGGTGATCCGGCGAGGAGGGCGCGGAGGTTGCTCGCCGAGGCGGCCTGACCGGCGTGCGGGCGCAGCGCCTGCACGCGTGCGTCGTACGACCGGTCTGTGCCCAGCTGGGCCTCGACGTTCATGGCGCAGGCGATGTCGGCGACGGTCGCGAGGAGGGCGACATCGTGGACGGCGAAGGCGAGCAGGGCCTGCATCGGCTCCGTGCCGTTGAGCAGGCTCAAGCCCTCTTTCGGTCCGAGGACGAGCGGGGCAACGCCGTACGCCGACAGCACCTCAGCGGCGGGGCGGGAGGTGCCGGAGCCGGCGTCGCGCAGGCGGCCTTCGCCGATCAGCGGCAGCGCGAGGTGCGCCAGCTGCGCCAAGTCACCGGAGCAGCCGACCGAGCCCTTCTCGGGGACCTCAGGCAGCAGGCCGCGGTCGAGCAGCTCCAGCAGACGCTGGGGGAGGTCGGCCCGGCACCCGGAGTAGCCGGCTGCCAGCGTGCGCGCCCGCAGCAGCAGGAGAGCCCGCACGGTCTCGTCCGGGAGCGGGCGGCCGACTCCCGCTGCGTGGGAGCGGAGAAGCGCGTGCTGCATCCGGATCATGTCCGCGCCACCGACGTGAGTGTCGGCGAGGGCGCCGAAGCCCGTCGTCACGCCGTAGACGACATCGCCTCGCTCGACCACCCCGGCCACGAAGGCGAGCGAGCGCGCCATCCGGTCGCCCACGTCGGGTCCGAGCTCGGCTCGAGCCCGGCCCCGGGCCACGTCGACCACATCTCCGATGCTGAGCGGGTCGCCGGTGACCACCACGGTGCGCACGCGCCGACCCTATCGACGCGGCAGGTGAAAGCCCCCCCGGAGTCGAATGCCGCAGGCATGACTCTGCACTTTCGGACCAAGCCCCTCCGCCTGCTCGCCTCGCTGCTCGTCGCCGTGCCGGCGGTCGCCTGGGCTGGGGCCTCGCCCGCCCCGACTTCCGCCCCCGCTCCCGCCTCGGCTCCTGACGAGATCACCGCGACCCCCAACGCGACTCAGGTCGGCCGGCTGCCCTACCGCGGCGGCACCGACCTGGAGATCACCAAGATCGCGGGCCGGCGCTACGTCGTGGGCGGGGCGCAGAACAACTACAACCCCACCGAGGACCCCGGCGTCCGCATCGTCGACGTCACCAACCCGGCCAAGCCCAAGGTCGCCGGCTACCTGCCCTGCAACACGTCGCAGAACGACGTACAGGTCAAGGGCTCCTTCGTCTACCTCGCCGTCGACTTCAACCAGAGAGCGCAGAAGCTCGAGCGGGAGGACTGCTTCTCGCAGCTGGGCCCGGACCAGCCGATAGCGGGTGGCGTCGTCGTCATCAGCATCGCCAACCCGCGCAGGCCGCGCGCCGTCGGCTTCGTCAAGGTGCCCGGCGCAGCCCACAACACGACCATCCACCCGTCGAAGCCGTTCCTCTACGTCAGCGACTCCGAGACGGCCACCAACACCGAGGTGCACGTCGTCGACGTCGCCAAGCCGTCTGCTCCGGTGTTGGTAAGAAGCACAGAGCTCTCGCCGGGCGACGCAGTCCACGACATCTCGTTCAACCTCACCGGCGACCGGGCCTATGTCGCCTCCAGTTTCACGCACACAGCGATCGTCGACACGACAGACCCGCTGGCGCCCAAGCTGATCTCGCGCATCCAGGACCCGGCGATCAACTTCCACCACCAGGCCGAGCCGACCCGCGACGGCAAGTTCCTGATCATCAGCGACGAGCTGGCCGGCGCCGAGGGGCTGCTGTTCTGCCCCGGCGGGGGGCTGCACGTCTACGACCTCGCCAACGAAGCGATGCCGCGCAAGATCGGCGCCTACTACATCCCTGAGTCGTTCGTAGAGACGCGCGACACCAACAACGGTCCCCGTCCGGTCGAGAACGACGCCTTCCGGCCGTTCCGCTGCACAGCGCACGTGATGCAGATGAACCCGGACGGCAAGCGGCTGACCATGGCCTGGTACTCCCAGGGCATCCAGGTGCTCGACATCTCCAACCTGACCGGTGTCTCCGCGGGCGCCCAGGGCACCGCTGTGCCGATGGGCATCCAGCGCATCGCGGCGTGGAAGGTCCGCCTCGGGGATGCGTGGAGCGCGAAGATGGACGACCGCGGCATCGTCTACACCGGCGACACCGCTCGCGGCATGGACATCGTCCGGGTCACCCAGCCGACCAGGGCCGAGCGGGCCCAGATCGACCCCGGCAGCTGGCTGAGCCCCGCCGAGTCGCTGGCGCGCGGCCTGCGGGACAAGGCGGCAGCCGGGCCCACGACGTACTTCTGCTTCGACCGGACCTACCGGGCCGGTCTCGCCACCTAAGCGGGTCCTTCTGCGGACTCTCCGGGTCCGCAGTCGTGCTCAGTGCGGACTCTCGAAGTCCGTAGGCGACACGCGACGTCAGCCGGGCGCGCCACGCTGCTAGCGGTGAGCGGTTTCTCCGGAAGCCCGGCCAAGTCGTACGGCGAGGCCGGCAGCAGCCTCGAGAACGCACAGCGCGGCGAGGCGCACGGTGCGCTCGTCCGGGTCAGCGCTCGCGTCGACCTCGGTGATGTCCATGGCGACGACCCGTTCGTCGCGGCCGCTGAGGTACGCCGCGGTCAGCAGCTCTGCAGCGGAGAGCCCGCCCGGCAGAGAGGCGGGGCAGCCCGGGGCAACCGCGCGGTCGCACACGTCGACGTCGAGGTCGACGAGGACCGGCCCCCCGGCCCTGCCGGCCGTCGCCAGGGCCTCGGTGACGCAGGCAGTGATTCCTCGACCGGCGACCTCGCTGCGCAGTATCGACGTGATGCCCCGAGCGTGTGCCTCGTCCGCGTAGGACCGGGAGTTGGCCCAGTCGGCGATGCCGACCTGCACGACGCGTTCCGGATGGACCCCCGCCTCGAGCAGTCGACGTACCGGAGAGCCGTTGCTGCGGCCCTCTCGGATGTCGTGATGGGCATCGAGCGTCACCACCCCCGCGCTCGCGATGCTGGCTCCGAATGCTCCGACGGCGAGCGGCGCGGTCAGGCTGTTGTCCCCGCCGAGCGCGACGAGCAGTGCAGCCCGCCGCGTCGCCTCCCCCGCCGCGGTGCTGACCCGCCAGTCCCCCTCCGCGCCCAGATCGGGGTCGTCGACGTTGCCGAGGTCCATGGGGGAGATGGCTCCCGACAGGTCCACCCTGCGGCTTGGGCACCAGGTCGAGAGCCGGTGCAGCGCTCGGCGGATCGCTGCGGGAGTGGCATGCGCGCCCGACCTGGACAGCGACGTCGCGTAGGTGGGCACGCCCAGCACGGCGAAGTCGGGTTCGGTCGACCCGGGGCCAGCCGCGAGCCACGCCGCGGCCCGAGGCCAACGAGGGTCTTCCACGGGCGGGTGCACGGTGGGAAATCCTGCCACCCGCCGCTGGCCCGGCACCGCGACTGCGGAGCGCGCGCACCACGATCCGGCCGAATTCCCCCGGTTTGGGCTTACTCTGGGCCAGGAGTGAGCCGATATACACGCACAGTCACCCGTGGCGTTTACCGCGTTGGCTCGTTAAACCTGCAACTCATCGGTCTATCGAAGTAGGGACAACCGTGCAGACCAGCCCATTGGAAAGCGCTCCTCGCACCCGCCGGCTCGCCCTGGCCACCCTCATGGGCGTCATGCTCGCCGTGGGCTTCGTCGGATTCGGCATGAGCGTCGGCAACGCGGCCACGCCCGCCTGCTCTGACGGTATCGACAACGACAGCGACGGCGCGACGGACTTCCCGGCCGACCCCGGCTGTCAGAACGAGACGGACCCAGAGGAGAACAACTCACCCTCCGGCGGCGGCGGCGGCACACCCCAGTGCCGAGACGGCATCGACAACGACAGCGACGGCGCCACCGACCACCCGGCCGACCCCGGCTGCTCCGGCCCCGACGACGCCGACGAGAGCAACACGCCCTCCAGCGGCGGCGGCGGCACCGCGCCCCAGTGCCGAGACGGCCTCGACAACGACAGCGACGGCGCCACCGACCACCCGGCCGACCCCGGCTGCTCCGGCCCC
>DATLOQ010000027.1:0-6909 GCA_035536235.1 Mycobacteriales bacterium | reverse complement strand
CTGGTGCGTTGCTCAACCTGGCCGACGACCACCTCGACTGGCACGGCTCGTTCGCCCACTACACCGCGGCGAAGGCGAAGGTGTGGGGCGTCGACGCGACCACGGTTGCCGTCTACAACGCCGACGACCCCCGGGTGGTGCGCTTGCTCGACGGACGGCCGGGCGTCGGGTTCACCCTGGGCGAGCCGGCGACGGGGCAGCTGGGGGTCCGCCACGGGGTGCTGGTCGACAGGGCGTTCGGCTACGGCAAGCTGCTGCCGGTCGAGCGGCTCCAGGTGAGCGGACAGCACAACGTCGCCAACGCTCTAGCGGCCAGTGCCCTCGCGATCGCCGGCGGGGTGCCCGTCGAGGCCGTGCGCCAGGCTCTCTCCGGCTTCACCACCGGCGCGCACCGCAACGTCGTCGTCGTGAACGTCGACGGGGTCTGCTACGTCGACGACAGCAAGGCGACGAACCCGCACGCGGCCGCCGCGTCGCTGGCGGCGTACGACGAGATCGTCTGGATCGCCGGCGGTCTCAACAAGGGCTTGTCCTTCGACGACCTCGTCCGTGACGCCGCCGGCCGGTTGTGCGCGGTTGTCCTCATCGGGCAGTGCGCCGGGGAGATCCGTGAGGCGCTGGGACGGCACGCGCCTGACGTCCCCGTGCAGGACGCTACGGACCTGCAGACTGCAGTGCAGATGGCGCAGCGGATGGCGCATGCAGGCGATGTCGTGCTGCTCGCCCCCGCCGCGGCATCGATGGACATGTTCCGGGACTACGCCGAGCGCGGTGACGTCTTCGCGGCCGCCGCGAGGGCACTGGGAGGGCAGCGGTGACGACGTACGGCGACGCGATGGCTCGCGCTTCGACGAAGGCGCGGACCCCGCTGCTCGCCCGTCCCCTCACGTCGTACTACCTGCTCGTGGGCAGCGCCCTCCTGCTCCTCGGCCTCGGCCTGGTCATGGTGCTGTCGGCGTCGAGCGTGGACTCGTTCTCGGCGTCCGGCTCCTCCCTGGTCATCTTCCGGCGCCAGCTGCTCTGGGTGCTCATCGGCCTGCCGATGTTCTGGGTCGCCTCCCGGCTGCCCGTGCGGGCGTTCCGCCTGCTCGCCTACCCGCTCCTGCTGGGATCGATCGTGGGGTTGCTCCTCGTCTTCGTGCCGGGCATCGGCGCCCCTCCGGTGTCGGGGGCGCGGCGGTGGATCGAGATAGGGCCGATTCGCTTCCAGCCGTCCGAGGTCGCCAAGTACGCGCTCGTGCTCTGGGGCGCCGACCTCTACGCGCGCAAGCAGGCTCTCCTCAACGACTGGAAGCACCTGCTCGTCCCCTTGGTGCCGGTCGCCGCGCTCCTCGCGCTGCTCATCATGATCGAGCCCGACATGGGTACGACGATGACCTTGGTCGCTGTGGTGGTGGCGCTGCTCTGGGTCGTCGGCGCCCCGCTGCGCATCTTCTCGGCGTTCTTCGCCGTGCTGGTGTCCCTGAGCGCGGTGCTGGCCGTCGTCGAGCCTTACCGGCTGCGCCGGGTGACCAGCTTCGTCGATCCCTGCGCGACCGAGATCCGCCTCACCGACGGCTTCCAGGGCTGCCAGGGCCTCTACGCCATCGCCTCCGGCGGCTGGTTCGGGGTCGGCTTGGGCGGCAGCCGGCAGAAGTGGTCCTACCTGCCCAACGCGCACACCGACTACATCTTCGCCATCGTGGGCGAGGAGCTGGGCCTGCTCGGCACATTGCTCGTCCTGATTCTCTTCGCCGTCCTGGCCTACGCCGGCGTGCGCATCGCGCAACGAGCGCAGGACACGTTCGTGCGCCTCGCGGCCGCGGGCGTCACGGCATGGGTCATCGCCCAGGCGCTCATCAACATGGGCGCGGTCACCGGGCTGCTGCCGATCACCGGGATCCCGCTGCCGTTCATCAGCTTCGGCGGCTCGTCGCTCGGGGTGACCCTCTTCGCCGTCGGGATGCTCGCGGCTTTCGCCCGGCGAGAGCCCGGGGTGTCAGTCGCGCTCGCGGCGCGGGGGCCTCGGCTGCCCGCCCGGACGCGCCGGGCAGTGGCCGCCTTCTACGGGTTCGGTCCCGGCCCGCGACCGCGCGGCCGTGCTGCGAGCTCGGCCCGGTCGGCACGGCCGGCGCGTGCCGCCCGGACCAGCCCGCAGGCGACGTCGCGCCGGTGAACGTCGTCATCGCCGGCGGCGGCTCGGCCGGCCACGTCGAGCCGGCGCTGAACATCGCCGACGCGCTGCGCCGGCGTGGCCCCGATGTCACCGTGTCGCTGGTGGGCACGGCCCGCGGCCTGGAGACCCGCCTCGTCCCCGCCAGGGGCTACGCGCTCGATCTCATCCCCGCGGTGCCGTTGCCGCGGCGACCGTCCGCCGACCTGCTGCGGGTGCCGGGTCGGCTGGTCGGAGCCGTGCGCGCAGCGGGTCGGATCCTGGACCGACGGCGTCCCGACGTAGTGGTGGGTGTCGGGGGTTACGTCGCGCTGCCCGTCTACTTCGCAGCGCGCCGGCGCTCGGTGCCGGTCGTGATCCACGAGGCCAATGCGCGGGCGGGACTGGCCAACCGGGTCGGCGCGCGGTTCGCTGCGGCGGTGGCGACCAGCTACCCCCAGACCGTGCTGCCGGGCAGCGTGCTGACCGGCATCCCGCTGCGTCAGGCGATCGTCGACCTGGACCGCGCGTCCGCTCAGGAGCTCGCCCGCGCCCACTTCGGGCTGCTGCCCCAGCGGCCGACCCTGCTCGTGTCGGGCGGTTCGCAGGGGGCACGTCGGCTCAACGAGGCGGCGGTGGGCGTGGCCGCCGACCTCGACGCGCTGGGCGTGCAGGTGCTGCACGCGAGCGGACCCGGGCAGTACGACGTCGTGACCCAGGCTCTGGCGGTCCGCGGCATGGCGCCCGACCTGCCGCCGTACGTCGTGGCGCCGTTCGTAGACCGGATGGACCTCGCCTACGCCGCGGCCGATCTGATGCTCTGCCGTGCCGGGGCGATGACCGTGGCGGAGGTGAGCGCGGTCGGGCTGCCGGCGGCCTTCGTCCCGCTGCCGCACGGCAACGGGGAGCAGCGGCTCAACGCCGCGCACGTCGTCGCCGCCGGGGGCGCGGTCGAGGTGGACGACTCGAAGCTGGACACGGACTGGGTGCGCCTGCACCTGCTCACCCTGCTCACTGACCCCGAGCGGCTGGCTGCGATGGGCTCAGCGAGTCGGGCGTGCGGCCATCGCGACGCGGCAGAGCAGGTCGCTGCCCTGGTGGAGACCACAGGTCGGGCCCGATGACGGCGCTGTCTCCGAGTGAGGCGAGCCTGTGGTAGCTGCGCCGTACAAGAAGGTCCACCTCGTGGGGGTCGGTGGCGCCGGGATGAGCGGGATCGCGCGCATCCTGCTGGCTCGGGGCGTCACGGTGTCCGGCTCGGATGCGAAGCACTCCCGCGTCCTCGATGCGCTAACGGCTCTCGGTGGACGCATGCACGTGGGCCACGACGCAGGGCAGGTCGCCGACGCCGAAGTGGTGGTGGTCTCGACAGCGATCCGGTCAGACAACCCCGAGGTGATCGAAGCGCATCGGCGCGGGCTGTCGGTGCTGCCGCGCGCAGCTGCTCTGTCCTCGCTGATGGTGGGTCGTCGAGCCATCGCCGTGGCCGGCACGCACGGCAAGACCACCACGACCTCGATGCTCACCGTCGCCTTGCAGCACTGCGGCGCAGACCCGTCGTTCGCGATCGGCGGCGATCTCAACGAAGCCGGCTCCAATGCCCATCACGGCACGGGCGACGTCTTCGTGGCCGAGGCGGATGAGAGCGACGGGAGCTTCCTGCTCTACTCGCCGTACGCCGCCATCGTCACCAACGTCGAGGCCGACCATCTCGACCACCACGGTGACGAGGCGGCCGTCTACCGCGCCTTTGCAGACTTCACCGCGCTGGTCGACCCAGCGGGCTTCCTCGTCGTCTGCGGTGACGACAAGGGAGCGATGGATGCGGCGGCGGCGTGTGACGCCCGGGTCCGAACCTACGGCGTGGGGGAGTCCGCGGACCTTCGGGTCACGGACGTCGTCCTGCGCGGTCTCGGCAGCACCAGCGAGGTGTTCTACCTCGGCCAGCGCCTGGGCACCCTGCGCTTGTCCGTGCCCGGCCACCACAACGTGCTCAACGCTGCGGCCGCCCTCGCTGTGGGTCTGGAGCTCGGCATGCCGGCTGGTGAGCTCCAGGAGGGCTTGGCCTCCTTCACCGGGGCGCGCCGACGTTTCGACCTGCGCGGCGAGGTGGGCGGGGTGCGCGTATTCGACGACTACTCGCACCATCCGACCGAGGTCTCGGTGGCCCTGCGCACTGCGCGCACCGTGGCGGCTGGCGGCCGGGTGCTGGTGGCCTTCCAGCCACATCTCTACAGTCGGACGCAGGTCTTCGCCGAGCGCTTCGGCGAGGCGCGGCGCCTCGCCGACGTCGTCATCGTGATGGAGGTGTACGGCGCCCGCGAGGACCCGATCCCCGGAGTCACCGGTCGCACGATCGCCGATGCTGTGCCCCTCCCGCCGGGTGACGTCGTCTTCGAGCCGTCCTGGCTCGCCGTCGCCGGGCATGTGCTGGCGCGTGCCCGACCTGGTGACGTCGTCCTCACGATGGGTGCGGGCGACGTGACCCAGCTCGGCCCGGAGATCCTCGCGGGGCTGGCGGGACAGCCGTGAGCAGCCCAATGGGCCTGGTGCCGGGCTCGTGGGATCCCTCGGCCGACGACAACGCCGTGCTGGACGTGGCCCGGGCGGCTCGGGCCCTCGGGGCGGGCGTCCACGTGGACCACCCTCTCGGCGCGCGGACGACGCTCGGCGTCGGGGGGCCCGCTCGGTGCTTCATCGAAGCGCCTGGCCCGACAGAGCTGGCCGGGGTCTTGACCTCAGTGGCCGCCCATGCCGAAGCCGCGGTGCCGATGCTGGTCCTCGGCCGGGGCTCCAACCTCCTCGTGGGGGACTTCGGGTGGCCCGGTGTCGTCGTACAACTCGGCGCCGGGTTCAAGTGGCAGCGGCGTGACGGCGACGAGGTGCGCGCGGGCGGCGGCCTCGCGATGCCGGCCCTCGCCGCCTGGTCGGCCACCGAGGGGCTCGCCGGGCTGGAGTTCGCCGCGGGCATCCCTGCGTCGGTGGGCGGGTCGGTGCGGATGAACGCCGGGGCACATCACGGGTCCACCGCCGATCTCCTGGTCGACGTCGATGTGGCGACGACCGACGCGACCGACGGGCGCGCTGTCGATCCGCGCCGACTTGGCTTCGGCTACCGATGCAGCACGCTGCCGCCGCGATCGGTGGTGGTCGCCGCCCGGTGGCGGCTGCGGCCGGACGACCCAGAGGTCATCCGGGGACGCCTCGACGAGATGCGCGCCTACCGCCGGCAAACGCAGCCGTTGCGCCAGCGCAACTGCGGGTCCGTCTTCACCAACCCCGAAGGCGACTCAGCCGGTCGGCTCCTCGAGAGCGCCGGGCTCAAGGGTCTGCGCCGAGGCGGCGCGCAGGTCAGCGACAAGCACGCCAACTTCATCGTCGTCGATCCCGCTGCCCGCGCTGCGGACGTCCGGGGTCTCATCGCGGAGCTGCGCCGCGCAGTGCTTGCCGCCGGCGGCCCGCTTCTCGAGCCGGAAGTCCGCCTCGTCGGCCGTTTCGAGGCGCCGCCGTCATGACCGACACCATCTCTGGACTCGCCGCGCGAGTGCGCCGGCCACGTGCTGCTCCACCGCAGCGCGGCAGCGGGGCCCAGCGCGGCGAGCGCGGCAGGAGAGGCAGCCGCGTCGGTTGGCTGCTCGCCGCAGTTCTCGCACCTGTCGCTGCGATCGCCGGCCTGGCCTGGTCGCCGGCCCTCGACGTGGATCGGGTGCAGGTGCTCGGCACCCGGCGGCTGCCCGCCGAGCAGGCACGCGCGGCCGCGTCGGTGGACCTCGGCGTGCCGCTGGCTGTCGTCGACCTCGGTCGAGCGCGGGCGCAGGTTGAGGCGCTGCCCTACGTCAAGAGCGCCGTCGTACGACGCGACTGGCCGGATCGAGTCGTCGTGGAGATCGTCGAGCGGGTCCCCGCGCTCGCTGTGCCGGTCGACGGGGGAGTCGTGCTCTACGACCCGGACGGCGTGCGTCTCGGTGGCGCCGCGGCGCCACCACGCGGAGTGCCCCTGCTGCGGGTGGCGGGCGGTCGACCGGCCGCGAACCTGGTGCAGGCGGTCGTCGCTGTCGTGGGCGCGATACCGGCTCAGGTCCGAGCCCAGGTGCTCGGCTACACCGCCACGACTCCCGAGGACGTGCGCTTCGCGCTGACGGGTGACCGCGAGGTGGTGTGGGGCGGGTCGGACTCGGCGGCGGCGAAATCACGGGTGCTGGTCGCGTTGCTGCGCCGGCCCGGCACCCATTACGACGTGCGGGCCCCGGCGGCGCCTGCGGTGCGCTGACCGCCGCAGGTGGGTGGCAGATCGGCTCAGTGCCCGCGCGCTGTCGTGGCTCGCTTGACCCGCGACGGACTGCGCTCGTACTGTGCGGCCCACAACCTCAGGTTGACATAACTCTAAGCGTCTAGTTGACGGTGAGGGTTGGCTCTCTGAGGGACTTCCTCAGTCTCGTGCCTGGTGACGCCTTCCCCGCGCCACCCGGTGACGCCCACTGTGTCTTCTTATCGAGAGGCCCTATCGCGTGGCAGCACCGCAGAACTACCTCGCCGTCATCAAGGTGGTCGGGATCGGCGGGGGCGGGGTCAACGCCGTCAACCGCATGATCGAGGTCGGGCTCCGCGGCGTGGAGTTCATCGCCGTCAACACAGACGCGCAGGCGCTGCTCATGAGCGACGCCGACGTCAAGCTCGACGTCGGCCGCGAGCTGACCCGTGGCCTCGGCGCCGGTGCTGACCCCGACGTCGGTCGGCAGGCCGCAGAGGACCACCGGGACGAGATCGAGGAGGTGCTC
>DATLOQ010000026.1:0-37659 GCA_035536235.1 Mycobacteriales bacterium | reverse complement strand
CGCTCACCGCGGTCGAGGGTGCGATTCGCGCGAGCCGCATCGGCGGCATCTCGCTCGACTAGCAGCTCAGCCGCGCAGGTCCCACTCGACGCCGTCGGTGGTGTCGCGAACCTCGACGCCCGCCGCGGCCAGGCCGTCCCGCACCTGGTCGGAGTCGGCCCAGCGCCTGTCCTCCCGCGCCGAGGCGCGCAACGTCAGGAGCAGGTCGACGTACGGCGCCACGACCTCGCGCGGGTCAGCTGCGCCGGTCTCGGCCAGCTCGCCCAGGCGGACCAGCATGGAGCGGAGCAGTGAGCGGCCGCGTTCGCGCTCGTCGGAGTCGAGGGAGTCCTGCGACCAGGCCTCCAGCCCGCCCTCGAGGTCCAGCGCCGCAGCGACCGCCGCGGTCACGTCGCGATCAGCCAGCGCCTGACCGAAGCTGCCCTCACGGTCGGTGATCACCGCTGCAAGCGTCGCAGCGCGGGCGGGAGACTCGGCCGCCGCGACACCCTCACCTGAGATCGGCGGCGGCACTGTGTTGCCGGACGACCCGCTCGCGGCTCGGGAGGCATCGCCGGTGAGCATCGCGGCGAGCTCGTCCACCGTCACGACCGTGCCGCTCGGCACGGTGGTGCTGCGACCGCGGGAGCGGGCGGTCAGCCCGCCGTTGCCCACGACGGTCGCCGTGTCGGCGTCGAGGTCGAAGGTCACCGCCGTGTGCTCGTCGATGCCGAGCACCCCCACGTCATCGGGCAGGTCTGCCTCCATCGCCGCCAGCCGCGACTCACCGAGGTAGCAGTAGCGGGTGTCGTGCCGGCCGCCCTCGGCGTTGTCGTAGTGCGGGATCACGGCGGCCTTGAGGCCGGTGACCGACAGCAGGTCGAGCCCGGGCAGCCAGTGCGGCGCCTCGCCCACCTTGTAGATCTCATAGACCGGCACGGTCAGCACACCGATGGTGAGCGCAGCCGCGCTCGAGAAGGTCACCGCCCCACCGGTCTGCAGCCGCTCGCGCAGCACCTCGGCGACCCGCGACCCGGCCCACTGCCGCAGGGCGTACGTCGGGCTGCCCGGTCCGGCGAAGACGTAGGACGCCTCGCGGATGCGGGTCAGCGCCCGCTCGAGGTCGAGGTCGGTCGCCGTGTCCGCTGACCGGTAGGTCGCCACGCCGAGCTCAGTGCCGACGCTGTCGCGGAAGTAGGTCTGCGCCTTCCCGACCAGGTCGTCGGCGTTGGCCTGGAAGCCGAACGGCGTGTCCAACATGACCGCCGGACCCCCGCCGACCCGCTCGATCAGCCAGCGGTGCACCTTGACCATCGTGGGCGCGGACTCGCCCGACCCGATCAGGGTGAGCAGCCGCGGCGTCGTACCCCCGTCCCCGCCGCCTCCCGTCACGATCTTTGAACCCGCGGCGGGCGGACGGCACTAGCTCGGGGTTCAAAGATCACCGGGAGGTGGGGCACTCGGTGAGCCTACGTCGGTTCGTCAGGAGGCCTTGCGGCGGAGCGCCCCGCTCGCCCCGGCCACCGCCGCCGCGGCACTGACGAGGGTGAGGCCGGCGACGACGGCCACCGTTTCCGCACCCGTGCGGGGCAGCGAGGGTGGGTCGGCGACCGGGTTGGGCGGCGCGGAAGGTCGTGGCGCGGGCGGGGGTGGCTGCGGGCGGCTCAGCTCATCACGGACGATGTCGGCTCGCGGGTCCACCCGCTCCTGGGTCGTGCCGTCGCAGAGGTTGATGGTCCGAGAGCCGTCGAACTCCAGAACCAGCGCGCGCCGGCCGGGCTCCAGGTCGAGCCCGCAGGAAGCTTCGTTGTCCGACGTGGTGACCTCGCGGTTGCCCGTCGCCTCGCCCTTGAGGGTGTCCTCCACCTGCATCGTGTAGCGCACCGGGAAGTTGTTGGGCTGGGCCGGTCGCTGCTCCTCGGTCACCAACGCCGTGTAGATGACCGCCGAGGCGCGGGCCCGGTCGCGGTACTGCTCCTCCTCGGAGGAGTAGCCGATGCAGCTGCACGCCCAGGCGGTGCCTGCCATCAGCGGCACCGCGCCGCCAACCAGCACCGCGGCCGCAAGCGCCCGCGCCGCCATGCGGCCCCATCTGCCGACCGTCATACGACACCCCCATCGTCGGTTCTTCCGTCCACGATGCTAGGACGCAGTGCGGCCTGCTGCGGTTCCGTCGGCGGGCGCTACTTCGCGTACTCGACCGCGCGGGACTCGCGCACGACCGTCACGCGGATCTGACCGGGGTAGGTCAGCTCCTCCTCGATCTGCTTGGCCACGTCGCGGGCGATCACCTGAGCCTGGATGTCGTCGACCTGGTCCGGCACGACCATGACG
Source organism: Mycobacteriales bacterium (assembly GCA_035536235.1). Lineage (GTDB taxonomy): Bacteria > Actinomycetota > Actinomycetes > BP-191 > BP-191 > DATLNF01. The sequence goes on along the minus strand of DATLOQ010000026.1, from coordinate 35,346 downwards.
CGGATCTCGCGGCCGGCCTGCATGGCGAAGACCTTCTCCACCCCCTCCTGGCCCGTCGCGATCTCCTCGATCCGCTCGAGCCGCTTGACGTAGGACTCCAGGCTCTCCCGCCGCGCGCCGGGGCGCCCGCCGGAGATGGAGTCCGACGCCTGGGTGAGCACGGCGCCGATCGTGCGCGGCTCCACCTCGTTGTGGTGAGCCTCGATCGCGTGGCAGACCTCCTCGTCCTCGCCGTACTTGCGGGCGATCTCCGCGCCGATCAGGGCGTGGCTGCCCTCGACCTCGTGGGTCAGCGCCTTGCCGAGGTCGTGCAGCAGCGTGCCGCGCTTGATGAGCGCCGGCGGCAGCCGCAGCTCGCTCGCCATCACCCCGGCCAGGTGGGCTGCCTCGATGAGGTGGCGCAGGACGTTCTGCCCGTACGACGTGCGGTAGCGCAGCCGGCCGAGCAGGTTGATCAGCTCGGGGTGCATGTCGGTGATGCCGACCTCGACGAGGGCGTCCTCGCCTGCTCGCGTCACCAGTGCCTCGACCTCGACCAGGCTCTGCTCGTGCATCTCCTCGATGCGCTGCGGGTGGATCCGCCCGTCGAGGACGAGCTTCTCCAGGGTGAGCCGGCCGACCTCACGGCGTACCGGGTCGAAGCAGGAGAGGAGCACGGCCTCGGGGGTGTCGTCGATGATCAGGTTGACGCCGGTGATCGTCTCGTAGGCCCGGATGTTGCGGCCCTCACGGCCGATGATCCGGCCCTTCATGTCGTCACTGGGCAGGTGCAGGACGCTGACCACGGACTCAGCGGTCTGGGCGCTGGCCACCCGCTGGATCGCCAGGGTGACGATCTTGCGGGCGCGCTCCTCGCCGGTCTCCTTGGCCTCGGACTCGATGCCGCGGACGATCACCGCCGCCTCGCGCTTGGCCGAGTTCTCGATGCTGGCGACCAGCTCCGCCTTGGCGTCGGCGGCGGTCATCCCGGCAGTCTGCTCAAGGATCAGCCTGCGCTCGGCCTCGACGTCTTCGAGCTCAGCCCGCTGCCGGGCGATGTCGGCCTCCACCGAGGCCAGCTCGCGGTCCCGGGCCTCGACCCGGGAGGTCTCGGCGTCCAGGCGCTCCTCGCGCTCGGCGAGGCGCTGCTCGCGCCTTTCCAGGTCCGCGCGGGTCGCCCGAAGGTCCTCATCGGCCTTGGCCCGGGCGTCGGCGGCGGCGGCCGTCGCAGCGGCCTCGGCGTCTCGACGTACGGCGACCGCGTCGTTGTGCGCAGCGGCGGTGAGGGTGCTCGCCTCGGTCTGCGCGTGGCTGGTGATCGCTGCCGCCTTGTCCCGCGCCTCAGCGAGCAGCGCTTCGGCGCTGATGCGGGCCTCCGCCAGGGCCGCCGAGTCCATCGACGCGCGCGGCGCGGCGACGTCGGCCGGGGCAGCCGCAGCTGCGGAGCGTTGGTCGAGGAGGAGCTGACGCAGCTCGGCGATCTCGGACGCCGAGTCAGCGGCGGGCGAGCGGCGGGCAAAGCGCACCACGGCTACGGCCAGCGCCACGATGATCAGCAGGAATACCAGGTTGAAGAGGAGTTCGGCGGCGCCCATTGCAAGCCCCTTCCGATGCGGGCCCCGCGCCCGGTCAGACGCGAAGGTGCACGGTGAGAAGGGCGCAGCGCGCGGCGACCGGACGTGGAGTCCGGCCGCACAGCCGAAGAGGCCGGCGTACGTCAGGCAGGGCGTCGTGCGCCGGGAGGCGCGTCAGATGTCTGAAGTCTGTCAGCTGGTCGGGGTCACGCTATGCCGAGCACCGCGGTGTCGCGGATTGGACAACTCACCGCCTCGGAGGCTAGGCCGGGGTGTCCAGAAGATCAAGTGCAGCTGCAACCTCGGCGTGGCCGAGTCGCTACGGGGTGTTTCTGTGAGCTGCACTTCTGGGGGTGAAGGTGTTCGGCCCTTGGCCGCGAACCTTCTACCTATGCGCCGACTCGCCCCCGTCCTGGCCAGCCTCGTCCTGCTCGGCCTGATGCCCGGGGCGGAGGGCGCGACCGAGTCCTGGCTGGACCGTCGGGTGCTGCACTTCGCTCACCAGGGGGGCGAGATCGAAGCACCGTCGGACACCCTCTTCGCGCTCAAGACGGCGAAGCGCAAGGGCGCCGACGTCGTCGAGATCGACGTACACGCCACCTCCGACGGGCAGATCGTCGCGCTGCACGACACCACCGTCGACCGGACGACAGAGGGGACCGGCCGGGTTGACTCGATGACCCTGGCGGAGGTGCAGCGCCTCGACGCTGCCTATGAGTTCGTGCCGGGCTGCGGCACCTGCGCCGACAAGCCCGCGCGCGCCTACACCTACCGTGGCGTGGCCACCGGGAAGGTCAAGCCGCCGAAGGGGTACGTCGCCGCGGACTTCCGCATCCCGACGCTGCGCGAGGTGCTCGCTGCCTTCCCCCGCGACCTGGTGAACATCGAGATCAAGCGCACCGCGCCGGAGACCACGCCCTACGAGCAGCAGATCGCCGACCTGCTCGCCGAGTTCAAACGGACCGACGACGTCATCGTGGTCTCCTTCTCGGACGTAGCCATCGAGAAGTTCAAGCTGGTGTCGCCGGCGACGCCCACGGCGCTAGCGCTCGGCGAGGCCGGCGCCTTCAAGCTGAGCTCGTTGGGGCCGCTGCCGGGCTCGCCGCACCCGCGCTACGTCGCGCTGCAGGTGCCGGTCGAGTTCGAGGGCGTGGAAGTCGTCACCGAGGAGTTCGTCGACGATGCACACGCACGGGGGCTGGCTGTGCACGTGTGGACGATCAACGACGAGAAGACGATGCGCTGGCTGATCGACATCGGGGTCGACGGCATCATGACCGACGTGCCGACCCTGCTGGAGCGGATCCTGAAGGAGAAGAAGGTCCGCTGGACGCCCCGCCGCTGAGCGGGCCTCAGCTGTCGTCGGCGGCCACATCGGCCTCGGCGATGGCCTCCCGGACCACCCGGAAGGCCAGCCCGCCGGAGTAGCCCTTGCGCTGGAGCAGGCCGACGAGGCGGCGGACTTTCGTCGCACTGTCGTAGCGGTTCAGGCTCGGCAGCCGGCGCGCGACGAGCTCGTGGGCGGCCGCCTCCTCGTCGGCGTCGGACACTCGGCCCACTGCCTCGCTGACGGTCGCGTCGTCGACGCCACGGTGGCGCAGCTCATGGGTCAGCGCCCGCCGGGCCAGCCCCTTGCCGATCTGGCGGGAAGACACCCACATCGCGGCGAAGGCCCGATCGTCGATGAGCCCGACGTCGCTGAAGCGGTCGAGCACCTCGGCCGCAACGTCGGTCGGGACGTCGCGGGCGTCGAGCGCGTCGGCGAGCTGGGCCCGCGTCTTCGGCCCGGCCGTGAGCAGCCGCAGGCAGATCGATCGAGCCATCGACGCCGGGTCGGCGTCCGGGCCGTCATCGCGGCTCGCGTCGGCGTCGGGATCTCGCCCGCGCCGCCGGCGGGCCGCCGGGGAAGTCCCGCGGCCCGCCGATCGGGCGAACGTCATCTGTCAGCGCCGAACACTTCGGCGTACTTCGTTTCAACTCCGCGTTTGGACGCAATCCGCGCGGCGTGTCGCGGGCGAAGTCCGGAGTTGAAGCGAGCAACGACCATGGTGCTGAAGCCCTCCCGCCGTACGCCGGTCAGAAGTCGACCGGTGCGGGCAGCGGGACGCCGGGCGCGTCGAGCGGCGTGGTGTCGGCGTCGAGGGTGACGCCGATGCCGAGCTTCTCCTTGATCCGCTTCTCGATCTCGTTGCCGAGGTCGGGGTTGTCCTTGAGAAACGACCGGGAGTTCTCCTTGCCCTGGCCGAGCTGGTCGCCCTCGTAGGTGTACCAAGCGCCGGACTTCTTCACGATGCCCTGGTCGACGCCGACGTCGATCAGCGAGCCCTCACGGCTGATGCCCTGGCCGTAGATGATGTCGAACTCCGCCTGCCGGAACGGGCTCGCCACCTTGTTCTTCACGACCTTGGCCCGGGTGCGGTTGCCGACCACTTCGGTGCCGTCCTTGAGCGCCTCGATCCGGCGTACGTCGATGCGCACCGACGCGTAGAACTTCAGCGCCTTCCCGCCCGTCGTCGTCTCGGGCGAGCCGAACATGACGCCGATCTTCTCGCGGAGCTGGTTGATGAAGATGGCGGTGGTCTTGGACTGGTGCAGCGCCCCGGTGAGCTTGCGCAGGGCCTGGCTCATCAGCCGGGCCTGCAGGCCGACGTGGCTGTCGCCCATCTCGCCCTCGATCTCGGCGCGCGGCACCAGCGCGGCCACCGAGTCGATGACGATCACGTCGATCGCGCCGGAGCGGATGAGCATGTCGGCGATCTCCAGCGCCTGCTCGCCGGTGTCCGGCTGCGAGACGAGCAGCGCGTCGGTGTCGACGCCGAGCGCCTGCGCGTAGTCGGGGTCGAGCGCGTGCTCGGCGTCAATGAACGCCGCGATGCCGCCGGCCTTCTGCGCCTCGGCGATCGCGTGCAGCGCCAGTGTCGTCTTGCCCGAGGACTCCGGCCCGTAGATCTCGATCACCCGACCGCGCGGCAGCCCGCCGATGCCGAGGGCGATGTCCAGGGCGATGGAGCCGGTGGGGATCACCTCGATCGGCACCCGAACGGAGTCACCGAGACGCATGACAGAGCCCTTGCCGAAGTTCTTGTCGATCTGGGCCAGCGCGGTCTCGAGCGCCTTCTCCCGGTCCATCCCTGCCATGTGCGTGACCTTCCGCTCGTCGGGTGCGATCGGCATTCACGCTAGGTGCTCGGTGTGACAACAGGTGCCCCCGCGGGGACATCTGTGGACCACCGCCTGCGTCGATCGCGTACGACGAACGCTACACGAACACGTGTTCGATCTGCAGCCGCGACACGCGCAGCTTCAGCGATCCTTGGCCGGCACCTCGAAGAGCTCGCAGACCGCGAGCCAGACCTCTCTCGGCTTCTCCCCCGCGGCCAGCGCCTCGGTCGCCGTGCGCCCGCCCAGAGCGGCGAGGGAGACGTCGCGAGCCACGGAGTCGGCGTACGCCGTACCGAACCGCTCGCCCATCCGCTCCCAGAACACCGTCAGCCGCACGGGCTCACCCTAAGCGGGGTTGCCGACCAAGCGCGCGCCGAGCGCCGCCACCGAGCGAATGCCCGCTTCACCGGGCGAATGGACACGAACGGAGGGCCCAGGGGGTCCACTTGGCCGGTTAACCGGGCAAATGTACGTCGAGGGAGGGGGCGTGAGAGGTGGGCGGACACAGCGCGACGCCCCCGGCGGGGAATCCCGGGGGCGTCGCGGTCAGGCGGTGAAGCTAGGCAGAGCAGTCCGTGCTAGGCGGCGCGGGGGATGCGCCGCTCGATCTCGACTGCCTCGTCCTGCGTCTTGCGGGAGAGCCCGCTGATGTAGGAGCTGACCTCGCGGACGACGTCGGCCACTCCGACCAGCACGATGCCGGTGGCGACGTGGTGCATCCACGCCTCCCGGATCGGCTGGTTAAACGCGGTGAAGACCGAGTAGTCGAGCGCCCAGGCGGCGCCCATCGCGAGCAGCGCGCCGACCGTGCGGGTCAGTGCCTTGGGCGCCTTGACGGGCACGAGCTCGTCCAGGATGCCCATCGCTACGCCGAGGCCGAGGGCCAGGCCAACCAGGATGACGAACGCGTACACAGCTGCCTCCTTGAGGCGAGTGTCGGCGGGATATCCGCCGTACACCTACTTCGACATCCGCTGGATGCCAGGGGTTACCGGTCCACGAAAAAAAGCGAGGCGCGCGGCCGGACTCAACCCCCGCAGAGTCCAAACCACGCGCCTCGCCACACGCGGGACGACCCGCCCCCCAGCGATTCGCCCCGCAATGAAAGGGGGCCGCATTAGTCGCCGTCCCCTCCTTGCTGTCAAGTGTGCACGAAAGTGGCCAAATGTCGATGTCGTGCACCCGACCCGCGCAGTGTCGGATGCCTGACATATGAGCCCGTACGGCGGGATAGCGGCGTTGACGAGAGAATCAGCGCATGGCTGCTCTCGTCGCGTTCTCTCCGGCGACCCGTGCGTGGTTCGAGGCGTCCTTCGCCGCACCGACGCCGGCCCAGGTCGGCGCCTGGGAGGCGATCGCCGGGGGCGACCACGCGCTGGTAGTGGCGCCCACCGGCTCGGGCAAGACGCTGGCCGCGTTCCTCTCCTCCCTCGACCGGCTCGCCGCTCAGCCGGCGGCCGAGCCGAAGAAGCGGCTGCGCGTCCTCTACGTCTCGCCGCTGAAGGCGCTCGCCGTGGACGTCGAGCGCAACCTGCGGGCCCCGCTGGCCGGCATCACCCAGGCGGCCGCGCGGATGGGCTTGCCGGCGCCCGACATCACCGTCGGCGTGCGCAGCGGCGACACCCCGGCGGACGAGCGCCGCCGTTTCGCCAGCGTGCCGCCCGACATCCTCATCACCACCCCGGAGTCGCTCTTCCTGCTCCTCACCTCGCAGGCTCGTGAGGCGCTGCGGTCGGTCGAGACGGTCATCATCGACGAGATCCACGCCATGGTCGCGACGAAGCGCGGTGCCCATCTGGCCCTCAGCTTGGAGCGGCTCGACGCGCTGCTCGAGCGACCGGCGCAGCGCATCGGCCTCTCGGCCACCGTGCGGCCCCTCGACGAGGTGGGCCGATTCCTCGGCGGAGCGCGAGCGGTCACCGTCGTCAACCCGCCGAGTGCGAAAACGATCGAGCTGCAGGTCGTCGTACCAGTCGAGGACATGAGCGCGCTCGGGGAGAGCACCGGGCTCGTGCCCGACGGTGCTTCGGCGGCCGGCGCGGACCGGCGCACGTCGATCTGGCCGGCCGTCGAGCTGCGCATCGTCGAGCTGATCCGAGCGCACCGCTCCACCATCGTCTTCGCCAACTCCCGTCGCCTTGCCGAGCGGCTCTGCAGCCGGCTCAACGAGATCGCCGCCGGGCAGGATCTAGCCGCTGCCGAGGAATCCGACCCAGTCGCGCCGGGCGCAGGCGACCAGGGCGGGCTGTCGCCGGTCAACACCATGGGCGAGACGAGTGGCTTCGGGCAGAGCGGGCTCGGCGTCGGCGCCAGTGGCGCGCCGAGTGAGATCGCCCGCGCGCACCACGGCAGCGTCAGCCGGGAGCAGCGAGTGCTGATCGAGGAGGCGCTCAAGGCCGGGCGGCTGCCTGCTGTCGTCGCGACGAGCAGTCTCGAGCTCGGCATCGACATGGGCGCAGTCGATCTCGTCATCCAGGTCGAGTCCCCACCGTCAGTCGCGAGTGGCCTGCAGCGAGTCGGCCGGGCCGGGCACCAGGTCGGCGCGATCTCGCGCGGAGTGCTGCTGCCGAAGTACCGCGGCGACCTCGTGCCCTCTGCCGTCGTGGCCGAGCGAATGCGCGAGGGCGCGATCGAGTCGATGCGCTACCCACGCAACCCGCTCGACGTGCTGGCCCAGCAGGTCGTCGCGATGCTCGCGATGGAGCCATGGACCGTCGAGGACCTGGCGACCGTCGTACGCCGGGCCGCGCCGTTCGCCACGCTGCCCCAGAGCGCCCTCGAAGCGACGCTGGACATGCTGGCTGGCCGCTTCCCCAGCGACGACTTCGCTGAGCTCCGCCCGCGCATCGTCTGGGACCGGGTCACCGGCACGCTGACGGCGCGCGCCGGCGCGCAGCGCCTCGCTGTCACCAGCGGCGGCACGATTCCCGACCGCGGCCTCTTCGGCGTCTTCCTGGTGGGCGAGAAGGGCTCCCGCGTCGGCGAGCTCGACGAGGAGATGGTCTACGAGTCGCGCGTCGGCGAGGTCTTCCTGCTCGGCAGCAGCAGCTGGCGGATCGAGGAGATCACCCACGACCGGGTGCTCGTCTCTCCCGCTCCCGGGCAGCCCGGCAAGATGCCGTTCTGGCACGGCGATGCGCCCGGGCGGCCGGTCGAGCTGGGTCGCGCACTCGGGGCATTCCTGCGCGAGATGAACGCCCTCGACAAGCCGGCAGCGCTGGAGCGAGCCGCACAGGCAGGCCTCGACACGTGGGCGGCAGCCAACCTCGCCGCGTACCTGGAGGAACAGCGCCAGGCGACGGGGCACCTGCCCGACGACAAGACGATCCTGGTGGAGCGCTTCCGCGACGAGCTCGGCGACTGGCGCCTCTGCGTCCACTCCCCCTTCGGCGCACAGGTCAACGGACCCTGGGCCATGGCGCTGGCCGCCCGGCTGCGCGAGTCGATGGGCATCGAGGTGCAGTCGATGCACTCCGACGACGGCATCGTGCTGCGACTGCCCGAGGCGGACGAGGTGCCCGACGCGAGCGTCGTCCTGCTGGATCCGGAGGACGTCGAGCGCGCCGTGCAGGACGAGGTGGGCGGCTCTGCTCTCTTCGCGTCGCGCTTCCGGGAGTGCGCGTCGCGCGCCCTGCTGCTGCCGCGGCGCAGCCCCGGCCGCCGTACGCCGTTGTGGCAGCAGCGCCAGCGCAGCGCGTTGCTGCTGCAGGTGGCGTCGCAGTTCGGCAGCTTCCCCATCGTGCTGGAGACCATGCGAGAGGTGCTGCAGGACGTCTTCGACGTGCCGGGCCTCAAGGAGCTGATGGCCGACCTGCAGGCGCGCACAGTGCGCCTGGTCGACGTCGAGACGCCCGGACCGTCGCCGTTCGCCCGCACCCTGCTCTTCGGCTACGTCGGCGCCTTCATGTACGAAGGCGACTCGCCGCTTGCCGAGCGTCGCGCGCAGGCGCTCTCCCTCGACCCTGCGCTGCTGGCCGAGCTGCTCGGGCAGAGCGAGCTGCGCGAGCTCGTCGACGCCGACGCGCTCGCCGAGCTCGAACGTGAGCTGCAGCGGCTGGTCCCCGAGCGATTCCCGCGCGACGCCGACGCGGTCACCGACCTGCTGCGCTGGGTCGGCGACCTCACCACGGCGGAGGCGATCGAGCGCGGCGCCACGCCTCAGTGGCTGGCCCAGCTGGAAGAGGAGCGCCGCGCGTTTCGCGCGCGGGTCGCCGGCGAGGAGCGGTGGGTGGCCGCGGAAGACGTCGGCCGCCTGCGCGACGCCCTCGGCGTGCCGGTGCCGATGGGTGTCCCGGACACCTTCTGCGAGCCGGTCCCCGACCCGCTCGCCGACGTCGTCGGACGCTACGCGCGCACCCACGGCCCGTTCGTGGCCACCGATGCGGCGGCGCGCCTCGGCCTCGGCACAGCGGTGGTCACCACGACGCTGACCCGGCTGTCCGCGACGGGTCGTGTTATCCAGGGCGAGTTCCGGCCAGGCGGCTCGGGCATCGAGTGGTGCGACGCCGAGGTTCTCCGCTCGATACGACGGCGCTCGCTCGCCAAGCTGCGCAAGGAGGTCGAGCCGGCTCCGGTCGAGTTCCTCGCCCGCTTCCTGCCGGCCTGGCAGTCGGTCGGCTCGTCATCCGGGCGCGGCATCGACGCGCTGATGCGCTCGATCGAGCAGCTGCAGGGTGCGCCGGTGCCCGCGACGGCGCTCGAGCGACTCGTCCTGCCGGTGCGGGTCGCCGGCTACACGCCCGCGCTGCTCGACGAGCTGTGCGCGAGCGGGGAAGTGCTGTGGGCCGGCGCGGGATCCCTCCCCAGCAACGACGGCTGGGTCGCCCTGCACCTGCCGGAGACCGCCGAGCTCACGCTGCCCCCTGTCGACGACGACGTCCCCCGCACCCCCACGATGACGGCGGTCGTCGACGCGCTGGACGGCGGTGCAGCGCTGTTCTTCCGCGCGCTGTCTGACCGGGTCGGTGCTGCGCTGGGTGGCGCGGTCGACGATGTCGAGCTGGTGCGGGCGGTCTGGGACCTGGTGTGGGCCGGCGTCGTCACCAACGACACGCTGGCTCCGCTGCGCACCTTCCTCGGTCGCGGTCGGGCGCCGACCACCCGGCGACCGCTGCCCGCTCGCGGCAGCAGCCGGGGTAGCCGAGGACTGAGCCTGCCCACTCGCATCGGGCCGCCCATCGCGGCCGGTCGATGGAGCCTGCTGCCGGCGCGAGCGACCGACCCGACCCGTCGCGCACACGCCCTCGCGGAGATCCTCTTGGACCGGCACGGCATCGTCACCCGCGGTGCGGTGATGGCCGAGCGGGTGCCGGGCGGCTTCGCCGGCGTGTACCCGGTGCTCAAGGCGTTCGAGGAGTCCGGCCGCTGCCGACGTGGCTACTTCGTCGAGACCCTCGGCGCCGCGCAGTTCGCGATGCCCGGCGCCGTTGACCGCATGCGCGCGATGACCGCCGCGATACCGCCGAGTGCTGCTCCCGTCGAGGAGTCGACAGTGTGGCTCGGCGGGCCGCAGCCCGTGCGCCGTCGTACGCCGTCCGGACCGCAAGCCCTGGTGCTGGCGGCGGCGGATCCGGCCAACCCCTTCGGTGCCGCGCTCCCGTGGCCGGACCGCACGGTGAATGCCGAGGCCGCGGCTGCGAAAGGCCACCGCCCCGGGCGCAAAGCAGGAGCACTCGTGGTGATCGTCGACGGCACGCTGGTGCTCTACGTCGAGCGGGGCGGCAAGACGCTGCTCACCTGGAGCGAGGAGGCGGGTGTCCTGGCCCCCGCCGTCGACGCACTCGCGCTCGCGGTCCGCGACGGGTCGCTCGGCAAGCTCGCGGTCGAGCGCGCCGACGGCGAGGGGGTGCTCTCCACCCCGCTCGGCCAAGCGCTGGAGGAAGCCGGCTTCCGACCGACGCCGCGTGGCCTGCGCCTGCGCGCATGACCGACCCCGTCGCGGCCACCCGAGCGACGTACGACGCGATCGCCGCGGACTACGCGGCACGCAACTCCGGCGCGGATCCACGCGAATGGCTCGACGAGTTGACGCTCGGCCTGTCCCCCGGTGACACCGTCGTGGACCTCGGCTGCGGTCCGGGCATCGACGCCGCTGCCCTGCGCGCCCAAGGATTGCTGTGTCTCGGCCTCGACCTCTCCACGTCGATGCTCGACCTGGCCAGGCGTCACGACGTACCGGTAGTGCAGGGCGACCTCCGCGTGCTGCCTTTCCGCGACCGGTCGCTCGACGCGGTGTGGTCCTGCGCCGCACTGCTGCACGTGCCGCGCGGCGAGACCGTAGCCACGCTGGTCGAGTGGCGGCGGGTGACGAGGCCCGGCGGCGCACTGCGGCTGTCTACCTCGAACGGCGACGACGAGGGCTGGGAGGTGGTGCCCTACGTACAGCCGCCTGAGGGCGAGCCGGACCGACACCGCTGGTTCGTCCACCGCACCCGTGACGAGCTGGTAGGCGCGCTGACCCACGCAGGGTGGCAGGTCGAGCACGTCGGCTCCCGCGAGAGCCATCGGAGCTGGCACCTGGTCCGCGCCCGTGCCTGAGGGCGACACCGTCTGGCTGGCGGCGACGCGCCTGCGCGAGGCATTCGCCGGCACGGTGCTGACGCGGACCGACTTCCGCGTCCCGCGCTATGCGACGGCCGACCTCAGCGGACGCACAGTGCGCGAGGTGGTCAGCCGCGGCAAGCACATGCTGACTCGCATCGAGGGTGACGTCACCCTGCACACCCACTTCAAGATGGATGGCACCTGGCGGCTGCACCGCCCCGATCAGCGGTGGAGCGGTGGTGCGGAGCACCAGATCCGAGTCGTGCTGGCCAACGCCGACTGGGTCGCCGTCGGCTACCGCATGCCGGTGCTCGACCTGCTGCCGACTGCGGAAGAGCACACCGTCGTCGGCCATCTCGGGCCCGACCTGCTCGGCGACGACTGGGACCTCGACGAGGCAGTACGCCGGCTGCGCGAGCGACCGGGTCGCGAGGTCGGACCAGCGCTGCTCGACCAGCGCAACCTCGCCGGCATCGGCAACCTCTACAAGACCGAGGTGCTCTTCCTGCGCGGCATCAGCCCGTGGACCGCCGTCGGCGCGATCGACGACCTCCCGGCACTCGTGACGCTGTCATACCGACTGATGATGGCCAACCGCGATCGCTGGGCCCAGGTCACCACCGGCGACACCCGAATGGGTCAAAACCACTGGATCTTCGAACGTCAGAACAAGCCGTGCCGGCGATGCGGGAATCGGATCCGGCAGGCAGAGCAAGTCGAGCCGGAACAGCCGACGTACGGTCGACTGACCTACTGGTGTCCGCACTGCCAGCAAGGTCCCGCACCGAGCTGAGCCGCTGCTGCCCTTGGGTGTTGGCGTACGTCGACGCGCGGCGCCAGAGATCGCGCGGAAGAGCTAGCCGGCCTGCAGGCCGCTAGCCGACCACTCGCGCTCCCGAACCTCAGGCACTGCCTCCGCCGCCGCCACTGGCTCGTCGGCGATCGTCGCTTGCGGTGCGGCGACCAAGCCGTGCACCAACCGGTACGCGCCGGCCCGCACCTCGTCCGCGGGCGCCGGCCATAGGGCGTGGGCCAGCACCCATCGCAGCGCCGTGGTGACCAGCGCCTCCGTCTCGTGCCGCGCGTGCAGGCTGCCCGCGGCCTGCGCCAGCGATAACCGGCCACGCGCCACACCGACCGCACGCAGCCAGAGCTCACTGGTGCCCGGGGAAGCGAACGCGGCGACGAGGCCGGGCTCAGTCGCCGCCAGCGCACGGACTACAGCGTGGTCGGAGACGAAGGTCGCCGCGCAGGCCAGCGCTTCGACGACAGCCGTCGGCGAGCCAGGCTGACCGGGCAGCGCGTCGAGCATCTCTACCAGTCGCTCGACCTCCGCGGCGACGAGAGCTGCGAGCACGTCATCCTTGGTGCGGAAGTGGTTGTAGAGCGTGGCTTTCGCCACCCCACCCTCGCGAGCGATGTCGCCCATCGTGGTCTTGCGGGTGCCGTAGCGCGCAACGCAGGTGGCCGCACCAGCGAGAATCCCCGACCGGGCTCGGGACATGCCGTTGCCGGCGCGAGTGCGCCCGCCGGCAGTCGGTACGGACCGGGCGGCGTCGACGGGCATTCGGCTCATCTCAGGATCGGGATCTCAGAAGGTGTGCGGAGGTTGTCCCAGACCACGGCACCGCCGGTCAAGTCGCCGAAAAATGCCTCGTGCTGGCCCACAGACTCAAGCGGCGCGTGCTGGTCCGCATCGTGGTGCGTCGGCGGTGCGCGCGAGCTCCGTCGACGACGGTACGTCGGCCACCGGCACTAAGCCGATTGACTGGGCAGCCGCGACCCCGTGGGTCGCGACATCGAGCCGGTCGAGCGCATCGGCGACCTCGACGAGCAGGTCGGCGAGGCGAAGGTCCAACGCCCGGCAGATCGCGGAGAGCAACTCGCTGGAGGCCTCCTTGACGCCGCGCTCCACCTCGGACAAGTAGCCCAGGGACACACCGGCTCCCGCGGCGACGTCGCGCAGAGTGCGGTGCTGATCCTCCCGCCGACGTCGGAGGACCGCCCCGAGCTGGCGACGCAGAAGGTGAGCAGAACGCTGCCCAGATTGAACCGATCGGCGTTCGCCCGCAGTGACCACCATGCGCCAACCCTACGCCCGGTCAGGCGGCGAGAGCACTACGCCCGGTCGGGCGTAGATGACACTGCCGCCTCAAGCAAGTGCAGGCGGAGCAGGTTCAGCGCCGCGACGCAGGCATAGGTACGGACGAGAGCGCGGTCCCCCGGCAGCCGCAGCGCGATCGACCGAGCGCCGCCGGCATCAGCCAGGCCGACGTAGACAGTGCCCACCGGGCGCCCCTCCTGCTCGGTCGGGCCGGCGACCCCGGTAAGCGAGACGCCGTACGTCGCCGTACACCGCGTGCGCGCCTGGCTCGCCATCGCCGTCGCCGTCTGCTCGGACACCGCGCCGTAGTGCTCGAGCTCCCCTGCGTCGACGCCGAGGAGTTCGGCCTTGAGGTCGGTGGCATAGGCGGTGATGGCACCGCGGAAGACGTCGCTGGCACCAGCCGGCGCGCTGAGGGTGGCGGCCAGCTGGCCGCCGGTGAGCGACTCGGCCACGGCCACGGTCGCGCCGCGCTCGCGCAGCAGCGCGAGCACGACGTCCTCCAGTGAGTCGTCGTCGGCGCCGTAGCACCCGGACCCGAGAGCCGCGCGGGCGAGCGCCTCCTCCGGCGCGATGGCAGCGAGCGCCTGCGCCCGGGACGCGCCCTTGGCGCTGAGCCGGACGCGGGTCTGGCCGCCGCTGGCCAGAAAAGCCACCGTCACCCCGCCGGAGTGCTCCAACCGCTCGACCTGGTCGGCGAGTGCGGCCGCCACTGCCGACTCCCACATGCCGGCGGTGCGCAGCACCCGGTGCACCAGGACCTGCGGCGCACCCGCCCGCGACAGCAGGTCCGGAAGTACGGAGTCGGTGAACATCGCCTGCATCTCGTGCGGCACTCCCGGCAGCGCGTACGCCACGCCACCCAGGAGCTCGAGCCGTACGCCGGGTGCGGAGCCACGCAGGTTGGCCACGGCCGTCGCTCCGGCCGGCAGGTCCGCTTGGCGGTAGTTGAGCGTGGGCACGTCGCGACGCAGCGCCTCGAACCGCGCGCGCAGCCCGTTCTCCAGCTCAGCGTCGCGCACCAGCGCCACCCCCGCCGCGGCGGCGAGGCCTTCGCGCGTCAGGTCGTCCTGGGTCGGGCCGATCCCCCCGGTGATGACGACCGCCTCGGCTCGACCGAGAGCGGTGGTGACGGAGTCAGCGACGCGGCCGATGTTGTCGCCCACGACCACCGAGGTCGTCACATCGATGCCGGCCTCGGCCAGCCGCTGTCCCAGCCAGGCGGCGTTGGTGTTCACGATGTCGCCCAGCAGCAGCTCGGTGCCGATGGCCAGCAGCTCGACTCTCATCGCCGGGCTCGCCGGGCTCTCTTCATCGCCGCGCGGTCGCTGGTCTGGCGTAACGTGAGGGCGCGCGCCACGTAGTCCACGCCGGTGGCGATCGTGACGACGACTGCCAGCGTCATGACCGCCGCCCTCGCCGACGCGAGCAGCCCGGTCAGCGGCAGCACGTAGAGCCCGATGGCCAAGCCCTGCAGCAGGGTCTTGAGCTTGCCGCCTCGACTGGCCGGGATGATCCCGTGGCGGATCACGAAGAACCGCAGCAGGGTGACGCCCACCTCGCGGACGAGCACGGCGATGGTGATCCACCACGGCAGCTCCCCGAGCGAGCTGAGCCCGATGAGCGCTGCGCCCGTCAGCGCCTTGTCGGCGATGGGGTCGGCGACCTGGCCGAACTTCGTCACGAGCCCGCGACTGCGCGCGAGGTGTCCGTCGATTTGGTCGGTGACGCTGGCGACGACGAAGACGGCCCAGGCGGCGACCCGCCACTCGTTGTCTCTGCCGTCGTCGTGCAGGAGCAGGACGGCGAAGACCGGCACGAGCAGCGCCCGCAGCACTGTGACCACGTTGGCGATGTTGAGCGTTGACGCCGTGTCCGGCGCCATGGCCGCCACGTCGGCGACCGGTGCCTCCGGGCGATGGGGGGTCATCGCGCGACGGCGACGAGTGCCGGTGTGGCGCCGACGTGAGCCGGCTCGGCGAGGAGGTCCACTCCGGACGTGCCGACGACCCGGCAGCGCACCAGGTCGCCGACCGAGAGCCCAGCGCTGTCGAGCGTCACCGACCCGTCGACCTCCGGCGCCTGGTGGGCGGCGCGGCCTTCAGCCCGGTCGCCCTCGATGGTCTCCACGAGCACGTCGATGTCGGTGCCGACCCGGTCCTCCGCTCGTTCCGCGGTGAGCGTCTCGACCAGCGTGGAGAGCCGGCCGAGGCGTTCCGCGATGACCCGGGGACGGACCTTGGGAACGATCGCCGCCGCTTCGGTGCCGTCTTCGTCGGAGTAGCCGAACACCCCCACCGCGTCCAGGCGCGCGGCGATCAGGAAGCGCTCGAGCTCGCGGTAATCCCCCGCCGTCTCCCCGGGGAACCCGACGATGACGTTGGACCGAATGCCCGCCTCCGGGGCCACCGCGCGGATCGCCGCGATCAGATCGAGGAACCGCTCGGTGTCGCCGAAGCGCCGCATCGCCTTGAGCACGGTCCCCGACGCGTGCTGGAACGACAGGTCGTAGTACGCCGCCACCCCGGGAGTGGTCGCGATGGCCTCGACCAGCGATGGCCGCATCTCGGCGGGCTGCAGGTAGGCCAGGCGCACCCGGACGACGCCCTCGATGTTCGCCAGCTCGGGCAGCAGAGACTCGAGCAGCCGGATGTCGCCGAGGTCCTTGCCGTACGACGTGGAGTTCTCGCTCACCAGGTGCAGCTCGCGTACGCCCTGCTCGGCCAGCCAGCGAGCCTCGGCGAGAAGCTCGTGCGGACGGCGGGACACGAAGGAGCCGCGGAACGACGGAATCGCGCAGAAGGTGCATCGGCGGTCGCAGCCTGACGCGAGCTTCAGCGCGGCGACCGGACCGGTGCCGAGGCGTCGGCGTACCGGCTGCGGGCCACTCGCCGGGGCAGCCGCCGGAGTGTCCGGCTCGTCGACGACGAGATCAGGAATCGCAAGGCCGGCCGGCGCGTCGACAGCTGCAGCGGTCGACCGCTCCACGATCGGCAGCAGCCGGCGGTCCCGCGGGGTGTGCGACGGCACCGCACGACCGTGCATGAGGTCGTCGAGCCGCGCGGCCAGGTCGGGGTAGTGGTCGAAGCCGAGCACGGCGTCCGCCTCGGGCAGTGCCGCGGCGAGCTCCTCGCCGTAGCGCTCCGCCAGGCAGCCCACCGCCACCACCGTTCGGGCGCGGCCGTCGGCGTTGAGGGCGACCGCCCCCAGCAGGGTGTCGATGCTGTCCTTCTTCGCGGCCTCCACGAACCCGCAGGTGTTGACGACCACGGCGTCCGCGTCGGCCACGTCGTCGACCAGCTCGAAGCCGCCGAGTGCGAGACGCCCAGCCATCTCCTCGGAGTCGACCTCGTTACGCGCGCAGCCCAGCGTGACGAGGGCAACGCGACGGGGGGTCATAGGTCGAGGGTACCGGCCGATGGAGGTGGCGAGCGCCGGGCTCAGCCGGCCGCTCCGGCCGGATCGCCGGGGTTGAACGTCGTACGCACCACCTGGCCGGGCCGACCAGGCGAGCCCAGGTCACGGCCGTTGACGACGAGTGTCACGGCACCGGCATTGCCCAGGAGCAGGTAGAGCGGCTTGGTCGAGCGGAAGTCCTTGACCGCTCCCGTCGTCAGGGTGCCCTCGAACAGCTTGGGGCCGCGGGGACCGCCTTCCCGCACCTGCACGTAGCACTTGCCGCCCGGGACCGGCACCCGCACCCGGAGGAAGACCCCGCCGGGAGTGACGAAGGCGAGATCAGGACCGGGAGTCGCGCTCGCTGCGGGGGCCACGGGAGCGGGTGCGCTCGGCTCCGTCGACGCGGTGCTGGTGGACGGCACGCCCTCGGCGACGCGGCCGGACTGCGGGTCGTTGGTGGTGATCAGCGACGTGACCGCGACGACCAGGAGAACGGCGGCCGCGACTGCCATCGCCGCCGTCCAGTTCGGACCGCGCCGGTTGGGCACGGCGAGCACCTCGCGCTCGAAGATCTGCCGGGCACCGGGTCCGCGAACGCCCCCGGCGTGCGCCCGGTCGAACTCGGCGAGAAGTGGGACCGGGTCCACCCCGAGGTGGGTCGCGATGGCCCGAATGTGGCCGCGCGCGTACACCGGGCCGCCGCAGAGCTCGACCCCGTCAGCCTCGATCTCGCGGATCAGCACGCCGCGGATCCGCGTGGCGCGGCTGACGTCTTCGACGCTGAGCCGAGCAGCCTCGCGGGCGGCGGCGAGGTACTCGCCGACACTCATTTCGGGACCTCTCAGCTTGACCGCTGCCGCCGGGAGAAGGTCCGCAGCATGCGACGAGCGCAGTGTAAGCGCAGGCCGCATAAGTCGGCAAAGAGATCTCTGAGAGATCTCAGGAGCCGCCGCGCAGGGTCGTCAGCACGCCCTCGAGCTCGTCGGGCATGACGAGCACGTCGCGGGCCTTGGAGCCCTCGGTCGGACCGACCACGCCGCGCTGCTCCATGAGGTCCATCAGCCGACCGGCCCGCGCGAAGCCGACCTTGAGCTTGCGCTGCAGCATCGACGTCGAGCCGAACTGTGTGGTCACGACCAGCTCGACCGCCTGCTGCAGGAGGTCGTCGTCATCCCCGAGGTCGTCGCTGAAAGAACCGCTGCCGGACTCGCTGCGACTGGTGCCGGTGCCGACGACGTCGTCGCGGAAGGCCGGCTGGGCCTGGCCGATGCAGTGCTTGACGATCTTGGCGATCTCGTCCTCGCCGACGTAGGCGCCCTGGATGCGCTGCGGCTTGCTCGCTCCCATCGGCAGGAAGAGCCCGTCACCGAGCCCGACCAGCTTCTCGGCGCCAGGACCGTCGAGGATGACCCTGGAGTCGGTGAGCGACGCGGTCGCGAACGCCAGCCGCGATGGCACGTTGGCCTTGATGAGGCCGGTGACGACGTCGACGCTGGGCCGCTGGGTGGCGAGCACCAGGTGGATGCCGACCGCGCGGGCCATCGCGGTGATACGGCAGATCGCGTCCTCGACGTCGCGCGGGGCGACCATCATCAAGTCGGCGAGCTCGTCGATGATGACCAGGATGTAGGGGTAGGGCGTGTAGACCCGCTCGCTGGCCGGCGGGGCGACGATCTGGCCCGCCCGGACCATTCGGTTGAAGTCGTCGACATGGCGGACGCCGTTGGCCGCCAGGTCCTCGTAGCGCAGCTCCATCTCCCGGACCACCCACTGCAGCGCCTCGGCGGCGCGCTTGGGGTTGGTGATGATCGGGGTGATGAGGTGCGGGATGCCCCCGTAGTTGGTCAGCTCGACCCGCTTGGGGTCGACCAGCAGCATGCGCACGTCATCAGGGGTCGCGCGGCTCAGCACGCTGGCAATGAGGGTGTTGATGCAGGTGCTCTTGCCCGCGCCCGTCGCGCCCGCGATGAGGATGTGCGGCATCTTGGCCAGGTTGGCCACGACGTAGCCGCCTTCGATGTCCTTGCCGAGCCCGACGAGCAGCGGGTGCTGGTCGTCGGTGGCCTTCTTGGACCTCAGTACGTCACCCAGGCTGACCAGCTCGCGGTCGGTGTTGGGGATCTCGATGCCGATCGCGCTCTTGCCAGGAATCGGGCTGATGATCCGCACGTCGGGCGACTTCACGGCGTAGGCGATGTTGTGGCTGAGCTGCATCACTCGCGCCACCTTGATCGCCGGCCCGAGTTCGACCTCATAGCGGGTGACCGTCGGGCCGCGGGTGAAGCCGGTGACCTGCGCGTCCACCTGGAACTCGTCCAGCACGTTGGTCAACGCTGCGATGACGATGTCGTTGGCCGGGGTCTTCGCCTTGGCCGGGGTGCCGGCGCGGAGCAGAGTGGTCGGCGGCAGCAGGTAGCCGGCGACCGGCAGCGGCAGCTGCTCCGCGCCGCGGGGCACCGGCATCGGGTCAGCCGGGGCGGGTGGGGGCGGCACTGCGACGGGCGGCTGCGTCTCGGCTTCAGCGGCCGCCCCAGTGCCACCGCTGTCGCTGTCGGCCATGACGCCGACCCGGCGGCGGGAGGGACGCCGACGCGCCGGGAGGTCTGCACTGCTGTCAGCTTTCTCCCCGTCGGTCAGGTCGATGACCCGCGGGGCCTTCGGCGTGCGCCGGAGCAGCCGGTCACGCAGCGCCAGAAGCCGGGTTGGCACCGCGTGCAGCGGCGTCGCCGTGACGACGAGGAGGCCGAACCCGGTGGCCAGCACCAGCAGCGGCACCGCGAGAAGCGCCGTGAGCGCCGACTCCAGTGGGGAGGCGAAGAGGAACCCGACGAGACCGCCGGCCCGGCGCATCGCGGTAGCCCCGTCAGGAGGGACCGGAGTGCCGTGCGCGAGGTGAACGAGGCCGAGGACACCGCCCGAGACGAAGAGCCAGCCGACAGCGAGGCGCCCGCGGCTGCCCGGGTCGCTGGGCCGGCGCAGCAGGCGCCACGCGGCCGCGAGGAGCAGGAGGGGGATCAGCGCGGCCGCGGAGCCGACGGCGCCGCGCACGACGGCGGCGACCACCCGGCCGAGCACGCCGCCGCCGTGCCACCAGACGGCGACAGCAGTGACCAGGGCGCCGGCGACGGCGCCTAGCCCGGCCCCGTCCCGCCGGTGCGCGGGGTCGAGGTCACGTGCCCCGGCGCCGAGAGTGCGGGCGCTCGCGCCGACGGCGCGGGCCAGCAGCGTCCATAGGCCTAGGACGCAGCGGTACAGCGCGCGGAGGACGACGGCTCCGAAGGGTGGGCGCGCGGCAGGGGATCTGGCCGGTGATCTCTTGCGCGCTGACGCGCGGCTGCCGGTCGGACGGCCGGACCCCGCGGTGCCAGACCCTGCTGTCCCGGATCGTGCTGTGCCGGCTCGCGCTGTTCCGGATCGGGCTGTTCCGGACCGGCCTGATGGCGACGCCGGAGACTGGCGAGTCGTAGGGCGCGCCGAGGGCGCACGGGTGGCCATGGTGCGACGGTAACCCGTTCACACCAGCCTCACAATCACCATGAGCAACAGGGCCTACGTGGCGTGCTCTCGTCAGGTCAGGGCCTGCGGGCGACCAACAGCAGTGACTGCCCGAAGGGCGGGTGCACCCGCCCCTCGATTCGGCGCAGCACCGGGACGACTCGGCGGTCGTACCCACTCAGCACGAGCCCCGCCTTCGGGCGCCCCTTCAGGCCCTTGATGAGGACGTACCAGCCGAGGAGCCCGAGCAGGTTGACGTAGTGCAGCACCTCGACCTGCAGTCCCGCGTCCTGCGCGGCCGCGCGCAGGGTGCGCCGCCGGTAGCGACGCTGGTGCCCGATCGCGAGGTCGAACCGGCTCATCGCGCTGGGGAACGCCGGCACCACGAGGACCACCTTGCCGCCCGGCCGCAGCAGTCCGGCGAAAGCGCGCAGCGCTCCCACGTCGTCGACGATGTGCTCGAGGACGTTGTAGGCGACGACCGCGCTGTAGGCGGCCGTCTCCGTGATCGGCACGGCGAGCTCGCGCACCCGCACCACTGAGTCGCCGGCGAATCGCCGGCGCAGCTCGGCCAGCCGGCCCGGATCAGCCTCCGTCGCGGTCCACCGCGGCACGCCTGCGGCCGCCCAGTCGGCGGCGTAGTGGCCGAGCCCGCTGCCGACCTCGATCGGGTCGTCGCCGAGGTGCGGCAGCGCGAGGTCGACGAGCCAGCGCCGGTAGTTGCGCGCCTCGACCAGGTCCTCCAGGACCTCGCTCTGGAGACCGGTGTCGCCGAGGACCACCTCAGACCTCTACGACCACGGGAATGATCATCGGGCGGCGGCCGTAGGAGTCGCTGACCCATCGTCCAACGGTACGACGCACGAGCTGCTGCAGTGCCTGGGTCTCCCCGACTCCCTCCGCGCCGGCCGCAGCGAGCGCGTCCTCCACCCGGCGGCGCGCCTCGTCGAAGCTCCCGGCGCCGGGGTCGGCGAATCCCCGCGTGAAGAACTCTGGCCCTGAAGTCACCTTGCCGGTAGCCGAGTCGACGACGACGACGACGGTGATGAAGCCCTCCTCGCCGAGGATGCGCCGGTCCTTCAGCGCCATCTCCGACACGTCACCGACGATGAGCCCGTCGACGTAGACGTAGCCGCAGGGGACCGCACCCACGATCGTCGCGACGCCGTCGACCAGGTCCACGACCACGCCGTCGTCGGCGATGACGATGCGGTCGCGCGCTACGCCGGTCGCCGCGGCCAGGTCGGCATGCGCGCGCATGTGGCGCCACTCGCCGTGGATCGGCACGAAGTTGCGCGGCTTCGTCGCATTGAGCAGGTAGAGCAGCTCACCGGCCGGCGCGTGTCCGGACACATGCACCTTGGCGACGCCCTTGTGCACCACATGGGCGCCCCACCGGGACAGGCCGTTGATGACGCGGAAGACGGCGTTCTCGTTGCCCGGGATGAGCGAGGAGGCGAGGATCACCGTGTCGTCCTCGACGATGCGGATGTGGTGGTGGTCGCGGTTGGCCATCCGGGACAGCGCCGACAGCGGCTCGCCCTGCGAGCCGGTCGACACCAGCACGACCTTGTCGTCCGGCAGGTCCTTGAGGTCCTTAATGTCGACCATCAGCCCGCCGGGCACGGTTAGGTAGCCGAGGTCGCGGGCCACGCCCATGTTGCGGATCATCGAGCGACCGACGAGAGCGACGTGACGGCCTTGCTTGTGAGCGGCCAGCAGCACCTGCTGCACCCGGTGCACGTGGCTGGCGAAGCAGGCGACGATGATCCGGCCGGGCGCTGCGTCCATGATCCGGGCCAGCTCGTCACCGACCTCACGCTCGCTGTCGACGAAGCCAGGCATCTCAGCGTTGGTCGAGTCGGACAGGAGCAGGTCGATGCCGGCGCGACCCAGGCGTGCGAATCCGCCCAGGTCGGTGAGCCGGCCGTCGATGGGGGTCTGGTCCATCTTGAAGTCGCCGGAGTGCAGCACGACCCCGGCAGTCGTGCGGATGGCCAGCGCCAGACCGTCGGGCACCGAGTGGTTGACGGCGAAGAGCTCGATCTCGAAGGGGCCGAATCGCCGGACGTCCTCCTCACGCACCTCGCGCAGGACCGGCTTGATGCGGTGCTCCTGCAGCTTCGCCGTGAGCAGCGCGAGGGTGAACTGGGAGCCGACGATCGGGATGTCGGCCCTCTCCCGCAGAAGAAAGGGAACAGCCCCGATGTGATCCTCGTGGCCGTGGGTCAGCACCAGCGCCTCGATGTCGTCGAGGCGACCCCGGATGTAGGAGAAGTCCGGGAGGATCAGGTCGACACCCGGCTGCTCGGTCTCCGGGAAGAGCACACCGCAGTCGACGATGAGCAGCCGACCTGAGTGCTCGAAGACCGTCATGTTGCGGCCGATCTCGCCGAGCCCGCCGAGCGCGACCATGCGCAAGCCGTCGGCCGCGAGCGGTGGCGGAGCGGTCAGCTCGGGATGCGGATGGCTCATTCGAACGTCACCCCGCACAGCGCCAGGTCCGCCCGCAGCTGGGCTACCTCGGCGTCGGTCGCGTCGACCAGCGGGGCCCGGACCGGCCCGCCCGGCAGACCCGCCAGCCGCAGCGCCGCCTTGGTGAGGATGACTCCCTGGGTGCGGAAGAACCCCGTGAAGACCGGCAGCAGCGCGCGGTGCGCCGCCAGGGCGCCGCCGACGTCTCCGCGCTGGTACGACGCGATCATGGCGGCGGTCTGGCTGGCGAAGAGGTGAGTCGGCACGCCGACGACCCCCACCCCGCCGACCGAGAGCAGCGGGAGGGTGATCTTGTCGTCACCGGAGTAGAACGCGAGGTCGGTGCGCGCCATCACCCAGGCGCTGGCGTCGAGGTCGCCCTTGGCGTCTTTCACGGCGACGATCCGCTCGTGCTCTGCGAGGCGGACCAGGGTCTCCGTCTCGATGGCGGTCGCCGAGCGCCCGGGGATGTCGTAGAGCATCACTGGCAGCCCGGTCGCGTCTGCAGCCTGCTCGAAGTGAGCCTGCAGCCCGGCCTGCGGTGGCTTGTTGTAGTACGGCGTCACCACCAGAAGGCCGTGCGCCCCGGCCTTCTCAGCCTGTCGGGCGAGCTCGCACGTGTGCGCCGTGTCGTTCGTGCCGACACCCGCCACCACGTGCGCCCGGGTGCCGACCGCCTCGAGGACGGCCCGGATGACCCGGTCCTTCTCCTCGTCGGTCGTGGTCGGCGACTCGCCGGTCGTCCCGTTGACCACGATGCCGTCGTTGCCGTGCTCGACCAGATAGCTGGCGAGCGTGGCCGCGCCGTCGGTGTCGACGCCGCCATCCGGGCCCATCGGGGTGACCATCGCGGTCAGCACGCGGCCGAACGGCACGGGAGCCTCACTCATGGGCGGTCCGGTCCACTCGGTGCCAGATGTCTCGTCACGGTCCTCTGACCGTAGACGCCACGTCGCGCGCCTACAAACGCGCGCGGGACGTCATCAGGTCGCTCGGATGAGCGCCACTGAATAGGGTCGCTCGGATGAGCACCACTGACCCTGTCACCACGAGCGAGGTCGTCGCCGGGGTGGAGAGCCCCGTCGTCCGCGCCGACACGGTGACCTTTGCGCTGGCCGACCCGGACCACGAACTGGTCGGCGTACGGCTTCAGCAGGATGCGCGGCTGCCAGGAGACCTGCTGGGCTTCACCGCCGACGCGGCCGGGTGGACCCTGACGGTGCCCCGGCCCGACGTCGACCGGATGGAGTACAGCCTCGAGGTCGAGCATCGTGACGGGGATCATCAGTGGATCTGCGACCCGGCGAACCCGCGCCGGGTCGGCGGCGCGTTCGGCGACAAGTCGGTCGTCGAGATGCCGTCGTACTCCCCTCCGGCCTGGGTGGACCAGCCGGCGGCGCCGGGTGACCGCCAGGAGATTCGCCTGCCCAGCCGTGGTCTGCCGTACGACGTACCGGCAATCCTGTGGACGGCGGCCGGGGCCAACCCCGGTGAAGCGCTGCCGCTGCTCGTCGTGCACGACGGCCCGGAGTACGACGCGCTGTCGTCGCTCACCCACTTCCTCGACGTCATGGTCGCGGAAGGTCGGCTCCCGCCCATGCGCGCGGCCCTGCTTGCGCCGCTGGACCGCAACGAGCACTACGCAGCATCGATCAGCTACAGCCAGGCGCTCGCCCTAGGGCTGATCCCCTCGCTTCACAAGCTGGCCCCGACGGCGGTCACCCTCGGCATGGGCGCCAGCCTGGGCGGCTTGGCGATGCTGCACATGCAACGCCGGCATCCGGGTGTCGTAGCCGGCCTCTACCTGCAGTCGAGCAGCTTCTTCCACCGGCTCCTCGACGGCCAGGAGAGCGGCTTCGACCGCTATCGGCGCATCACGGCGTTCGTCGACAGCGTGCTCGGCACGACGGTGACTCCGGACCCGGTGCCGGTGGTGATGACCTGCGGCCTCATCGAGGAGAACGTGGAGAACAACCGGCTGATGACGAGAGCGCTGAAGGCCCAGGGCTACGACACCCGGCTCGTGGAGAACCGGGATGTGCACACCTTCACCGGCTGGCGCGACACCTTCGACCCGCACCTGGTCGACCTCGTCCAGCGGGTGCTCAACGGCCCCAGCGAGGAGCACCAGTGAGACGCGAAATCGCCGAGCTGTGGTCACCGGAGCTCGGCTGGTCTCCCCGAGTCATCGTCCATGGCCACCACGGTCGGCCGGTCATCGCCTTTCCGAGCCAGCAGGGTCGGGCCGAGGACTACGAGAACAACGGCATGGTCGACGCTGTGCGATCGCTGATCGAGGCCGGCCGGGTCAAGCTCTACTGCGTCGACTCTTGGGACGGCGGCTCCTGGTTCCGCGAGGACATTCCCATGGAGGAGCGAGCGCAGCGGCACGAGGCCTACGAGCGCTGGGTCGTCGACGGCGTCGTACCGCTGATCGACGCCGACTGCGGCGGGCGCCAGGACGTGGTGCTCACCGGCAGCAGCTTCGGTGCCTACCACGCGGCCAACCTCGCCCTGCGCCGGGCAGACCTCTTCCCGCTCGCGATCTGCCTGTCCGGTGTCTACGACATCGGCCACATCGGCTGGGGGGAGCGCGGCGACGCGGTCTACTTCAACAACCCGATGGACTCGGTGGCCGGGCTCGACGGCGATCACCTCGATTGGCTGCGCCGGCGGCTCTCGCTGGTCCTCGTCGTCGGTCAGGGCTCGTGGGAGGACTCCACCGGCTCCCTGGACAGCACCCGGTCCTTCGGCAGACTCTGCGCGGCCAAGGGGCTGCGCGTGGAGACCGACGTCTGGGGCTACGACGTACCGCATGACTGGCCGTCCTGGCGAGCCCAGATCGCGCACCACTTGCCGCGCTTCGTCTGACGCAGAGAAGGAGCTCTCATGACCGAGGTCCGGCACCTGCTCGGCTTGCTGCTCGGCACCGAGGAGGACTGGCCGAGCGCGTTCGAGTCCCTCGTGCGCCGGCTCGACCCGGTGCTGCGGACAGGTGACACGACGCACCGCTTCGACGTCGAGCGCATCACCATCGAGCCGTTCGACCTGCGACAGGACAGTCGGTACGACCTCGTCGTGGACCGGCTGGCCTACTGGTACCACGTCCCGCGCGAGTGGCTGAAGAAGGTCGCGCTGATGGACGAGGTCTACCTGCTCAACAACCCGTTCACCTTCCAGGCGATGGAGAAGCACGCGGCGTACTGCGCGATGATCCGTCTCGGCCTCAAGGTTCCCGAGACGTGGCTGGTGCCGCAGAAGCAGCCACCGGACAATCCCCGGTTCCCGTACACCGCGGCGAAGTACAACCGGCACTTCGACCTCGACGAGGTCGCCGAGCGGGTCGGCTACCCGCTCTACATGAAGCCCTACGACGGCGGCGCGTGGGTCGGGGTGTCCCGCATCAAGAACAGCCGCGACTTGCACGAGGCGTACGACGACAGCGGCCAGCGGCTCATGCACCTGCAGTCCAGTGTCGAAGGGTTCGACGTCTTCGCCCGATCCCTGTCGATCGGTGCCGAGACGATGGTGATGAACTTCGCGCCGGAGCGGCCGATGCACGACCGCTACTCGGTGTCCCACGGATTCCTCGAGCCGGCAGTCGGCCACGAGGTGGTGACGATCGGCAAGATCGTCAACGCGTTCTTCCGCTGGGAGTTCAACTCCTGCGAGACCCTCGTGCGCGGCCGGGAGGTGCACCCGATCGACTACGCGAATGCCTGCCCTGACGTGGCGCTGACCTCACTGCACTACTACTTCCCGTGGGCGATGACCGCCCTCGTCCGCTGGTCGATCTTCTGCACCGCCACCAGCCGCCAAGCACGGGTGGACCTCGACACCCGTCGGTGGTTCGACGTCGCCGACGCGGGTGCGCCGTACGACGAGCGACTCGTCACTTATCGGACGATGGCCGACGAGTACTTCGAGACCGACCGCTACGAGGAGTTCGTCGCTTCCGAGCTCGTCGACCTCGACGCGGTGGCGCACGACTACTTCACCTCAGCTGACTTCGACCGGCTCCTCGTCGAGACAGTGCAGAGCACCTTCCCGGCGCACGAGCACGAGCAGTTCGTCGCGCACTACCGCGGCCTGCTCGCCGCCTGGGCCGCTGACGCAGCCGCGGGCGCTCAGATATAGACGGAGCGGGGCTCAGGCGTAGGACGCGAGCGCTTCGAGCGCGGTGTGCACCATCACCCGCACGCCGACGCCGATGGCTCGCTCGTCGATGTCGAAGGTGGCGGTGTGCAGGTCCGACGCCCCGTGCTGCGGTCGCACGCCCAGCCTCGCCATCGCGCCCGGCACCTTCTGGAGGTACCACGAGAAGTCCTCGCCACCGAAGCTCTGCTCCGTGGTCACCACTGCTGACTCGCCAAGAGCACGTCCGACCGCCGTCTCGAACACCCCCGTCGCGGCCGCCTCGTTGCAGACCGGCGGCACCCCTCGGGTGTAGGCGAGCTCGTACGACGCACCCAGCGGGCCGACGATGCCGGCCAGCAGCCGGTCGATGACCGTCGGCGCATCGCGCCACGCGGCGTCGCCGAGGACCCGCAGGGTTCCCCTCACGGTGGCCACTCGCGGGATCACGTTGGGGGCGGCTCCTGCGGTGATCATCCCGAAGACGATGCTCATGGCCGCCCGGGGATCGACCAAGCGGCTCAGCCCGGCGGGCAGGTCGGTGACCACCCGGGAGACGACGTAGACGAGGTCGCTCGTCGCGTGCGGTCGGGCAGTGTGCCCGCCGGGACCGGTCAGCGTCACCTCGACCAGGTCGGCCGCCGCGGTGATGGCGCCGGTCCGCAGGCCGATCTCACCGACCTCGAGGGCGGGGTGGCAGTGCAGCGCGAAGATCGCGCGTACGTCGTCGAGCACCCCGTCGTCGATGGCGTCGATGGCGCCGCCGGGCATGACCTCCTCGGCGGGTTGGAAGACCAGCCGGACCCGCCCGGGCAGCTGATCAGCCTGCTCGGCCAGAGCGAGGGCAGTGCCGACCAGGACGGCAGTGTGCACGTCGTGGCCGCAGGCGTGGCAGACGCCGTCGATGGTGCTGCGGTAGGGCACGTCCTTCACATCGAGGATCGGCAGCGCGTCGATGTCAGCGCGCAGGGCGATGACCGGGCCCGTCCCCGCGCCGATGTCGCAGACCAGGCCCGTGCCCGATTTGAGCTGCCGCGGCGCGAGCCCGGCAGCGCGCAGAGCAGCGGCCACCACCGCGGTCGTGCGGTGCTCGTGCCGGCCGAGCTCCGGGTGCGCGTGCAGGTCACGGCGCAGGGCGATGAGCTCGCCGCCCCTGGCCGCGAGGAAGTCGTCCAGCATCGGCTAGGCCGGTGGCTCAGGTGAGCGCGTGGACCTCGCGTCGTACACCGGCTTCTCCGGCATCGGAGTGGCCTTGTCGGTGCGCAGCTCCTGCACGAGGGAGTCGACGACGTCGATCAGGGTGCCGCCCTGGTCGACGACACTGCGCTGCCGTAGATAGCTCGGCCCCTCCTCCAGCATCGTCAGCGCGTGGCTCAGCTCGGCCGAGCAGCCGAGCTTGTCGGCGACCGGTCGCAGCTCCTCGACCAGCTCGGGGATGGCGTCGCGCAGCGGCTGCTGGCCGCCCTTGTCATCGACGATGATCGAGGCGCTGAGGCCGTAGCGCGCCGCCCGCCACTTGTTGTCGCGCAAGATCCAGTTGCTCTGCACCGGCAGCGTGTAGCCACGGTCGAGCAGCGTGTTGAAGCGCTCTACGAGGCACTGGCTCAGCGCGGCCACCGTGGCGATCTCGCTCATCCGCGGCATGCCATCGCAGATCCGGATCTCCACGGTGCCGAAGCTCGGGTGCGGCCGGATGTCCCACCACACCTCCCGCACCGAGTGGATCGTCTCGGCATTGATCAGGGTGGACATGTAGTCCTCGAAGTCGTTCCAGCCGGAGAGCTGGTGGGGCAGCCCGGCCGTCGGCAATCCCTCGAACACCTTGGATCGGCTCGACGCCAGACCGGTGTCCTGGCCCATCCAGTAAGGGCTAGAAGCGGAGAGCGCCAGGAAGTGCGGGATATACGTCGACAGCGCGTTGACGATCGGGATGACCTTGTCCGGCGAGCGCACCCCGACGTGGACGTGGATTCCGAAGATCTGCATCCGGCGGGCCAGCCACTGCATGTCCTCGACGAGGCGCGCATAGCGCTCGTTCGGCGTGATGTCCTGCTTCTTCCAGTCCGAGAACGGGTGCGTGCCGGAGCAGAGGAGCTCGAGGCCACGCCGTTCGGTCTGGGCGGTGACCTCGGCAAGGGTGGCCTCGAGGTCGCGCCGCGCCTCGTCCACCGTGGTGCAGATGCCGGTGATGATCTCGATAGTCGACTCGAGCAGCTCGTGCTTGGCCTTGGGATGACCGTCGGCGTGGCCGTCCCCCATCTCGCGGAGGATGTCTCCGGCCGCAGAGGTCAGCTGCCGGGTCTCCTTGTCGATCACCTCGAGCTCCACCTCGACACCGAGGCTGGACCGTTCCGAGGACATGAAGTCGATGTGCACCGGCGGCTCCTGACGGGTTGACGATTCATGGTGCCGTATTCGGGCTGGACACCAAAACCCGACGCCGAGGATCAGAGATTCTGGCTGACCCCAGCCGTCCAGAACCACCCGCCTCGGTCAGCCCTCGGCGAACTTCGACTCGGCGATCTCGGTGCCGTCGTGGTGAACGGAGATCACGAAGTCGGCGAACACGTTGGGCGCGACCCGCTGGAGCTCGCGCAGCATGGCCACGGCCAGCTCGCGTATCTCGACGTCGGCGTGCTCGCTGGCGCGCATCCGGATGAAGTGCCGCATCGCCCGGTAGTTGCCGGTGACGACGATCCGGGTCTCGGTCGCATTGGGCAGCACAGCCCGGGCGGCCTGACGGGCATTCTTCTTCCGGGCCGTGACGTCGTCCCAGTCGGCGAAGCGCTTCTCCAGACCCTCCAGCAGGCGGGTGTAGGCGTCCAACGCCGCGTCACTGGCCTCGAGGAAGATCGCGTGCAGCTCCGGATCTTCGGCGATGACGGCCGGCTCGACCATCGCTGCGTCCTTCTCCGGCACGTAGCGCTGGGAGAGCTGGCTGTAGGAGAAGTGTCGATGCCGCACGAGCTCGTGGGTGAGCGACCGCGACGCCCCGGTGATGTAGAAGGTGACGCTGCCGTGCTCCAGGACGCTGAGGTGACCGACATCGAGGATGTGCTCGAGGTAGCCCGAGTTGGTCGCGGTCACCGGATTGGGCTTCTTCCAGGACTGGTAGCACGCGCGGCCGGCGAATTCCGCGAGCGCTTGGCCCCCATCGGCGTCGGTCTCCCACGGCACATCGGCGGGCGGGAAGAACTGGGTGGCGGCGATCAGCTGGACCCTCAGCGGGACGATGTCGGGCACAAGCGCTCCAAGAATCGTGGACGGGAGCTGCCCGCGACGGCCCGGGGAAGAGCGAGCGGCAGGGGGCCACCCTACCCTCGCGGCCCGTCGACGAACGCCGGTGCAACGATGTTCGCCATGGCGTTGGAAATCAGGGAGATGCGAGCGGAGGACGCCGAGTCGCTGGCTGCCATGCACGTGGCGACCTGGCTGGCGGCGTACGGCGACCTGGTACCGGCCGGGACCTTCGAGGGTCTCGACCTGGCTGAGCAGGCCGACCGGTGGCGCGGTCGCGTGGACGGCGCGGAGAACGTGGGCCGCAGGACCATCGTGGCGTTGGACGGGCCCGCGGTCGCCGGTTTCGTCGCGGTCGGGGTGGCTCGGGAAGCCGAGCCGCCGGGGGTTGGGGAGCTCTACGCCCTCTACGTCGAGTCACCCCGGTGGGGCACCGGGCTAGGCCGCCGACTGATGGACGCCGGCCTGGCAGCGCTAGTCGACGCGGGCTACGCGGCGGCGTACCTGTGGGTGCTGCAGGACAACCCGAGAGCCCGTCGGTTCTACGAGCTCGCCGGCTGGGCATGTGACGGCACCGTCAAAGACGTCGACTTGTTCGGCACGACCCTGCCCGAGGTCCGCTACCGACGCAGCATGGCCGATTCGCCGGCGTCGACCCCTCGGTAAGGTGCGGCCATGACCTCACTGCTCGTGCTGGGCGGCACCAGCTTCGTGGGCCGCCACATCGTGGAGTCGGCGCTGGACAGCGGCCACGACGTCACCGTCTTCAACCGCGGCCAGACCAACGCTGAGCTGTTCCCGGGCGTAGAGCGACTCACCGGCGACCGGAGCACCGGCGACTACGCGTCGCTCGCCGGCCGGACCTGGGATGCCTGCATCGACGTCAGCGCCTACTTCCCGCACCAGGTGCGAGAGGTCGGCGCAGCCATCGGAAGTGCGGTCGGCCATTACACCTACATCTCGACGGTGTCGGTGTACCGCCCGAGCACCCATCCCGTCGACGAGACGTCTCCGCTGCTCGACGTCGGCCCCGGAGAAGGTGCAACGGAGAGAACCGGGGAGACCTACGGGCCCCTCAAAGTGCTCTGCGAGCAGGCGGCCGGCGAGATCTTCGACGGCCGGCTCACCGTCGTACGCCCGGGCATCGTCGCAGGCCCCTACGACCCGACGGGTCGATTCACCTCGTGGGTACGCCGACTGACCCGGCCCGGGCCCATGCTCGCCAGCCGTCCCGACTCTCCGGTGCAGGTGATCCACGGCCGTGACCTCGGCGACTTCGTCGTCGGCGTCACCGACGCCTCGGTGGCCGGGACGTTCAACGCCACCGGTCCCACGTCGAACGGGGTTCCTCTCTCCGAGGTCATCGACGTATGCGCCGAAGCGGCGGCAGTGCACCGGCCGGAGGTCGTGTGGGTCGACGAGGACTTCATCGCCGCGTACAACGTGCCGTTGCCTCTCTACCTCGCTAGCAGCGCCGAGAGCGACGGCCTCGAACACGCCTCATGCGAGCGAGCCGTCGGAGCCGGGCTGGTCAACCGACCGCTGCTGCAGACCGC
Source organism: Mycobacteriales bacterium (assembly GCA_035536235.1). Classification (GTDB taxonomy): domain Bacteria; phylum Actinomycetota; class Actinomycetes; order BP-191; family BP-191; genus DATLNF01. The sequence continues at coordinate 3,688 of DATLOQ010000026.1, read as the reverse complement.
ATCGGACACCCTGGCATGGCTGCGCGCACCCGGCGGCGGCGAAGCGAAGCACGTCGAGCTGCTGACGCCCGAGCGGGAGAGCGAGCTGCTGGCACTCTGGGCTCAGCAGAGCACCTAGGAGGTCTCATGTGCCGGAGCATCAAGACCCTGCGCGGGCAGGAGCCCGCACCGACGCCTGACGAGGTCGTCGCCGCCGCGCGGCAGTACGTCCGCAAGCTGAGCGGATTCCGCGAGCCGTCCCGGAAGAACTCCGAGGCCTTCGAGCGCGCCGTGCAGGAGGTCGCCGACACCACGCGACGGCTGCTGGAGGCGGTCGGGCAGCCGGTCGCGTGACGTTCACCGGATGGCCGCGCTCGGCGATTCCCTTCTTCGAGGGCCTTGAGGCCGACAACTCCCGCGACTACTGGCAGGCTCACAAGTCGGTGTACGACGGCGACGTGCGGGCGCCGATCGAGGCGCTCACTGCTGACCTGGCAGCTGAATTCGGTCCTGCTGTGCTATTCCGGCCCTATCGTGACGTGCGCTTCTCGGCCGACAAGTCGCCGTACAAGACCCAGGTCGCGGCTGTGCTCGGCGACACCGGCGACGGGGCCTACTACCTGCAGCTCTCCGCCGACGGCCTGATGACCGGCGCCGGGCTCCACGTGATGACGCCGGACCAGGTAGCGCGGCTGCGCGCGGCTATCGACGAGGAGAGGTCGGGGGCCGCGTTGGAGTCGATCGTGGCGCGGCTGCGAGACACGGGCTTCGAGCAGGGCGGTGACTCGCTCAAGACCGCGCCACGTGGCGTCGGCAAGGACCATCCGCGCATTGGCCTGCTGCGCTACCGCTCCTGCTTCGTCCTACGTCATCACCGTCCAGCCGGCTGGCTGCACACCGCGAAGGCGCGCGACGTCGTACGCGAGGACTGGCTGGCGGCGCGGCCCCTGGTCGACTGGCTGCACGAGCACGTCGGACCCTCGGCCGCCCCCTAGCCGCGCCCGCCCCGCACGCAACGACGCCGGCTCAACCGAGGTCGAGCAGGTCATCGAGTCCGAGCGTCAGCCCGGGGCGGGACGCGACTCCGCGGATGGCCAGCAGCACGCCGGGCATGAAGGAGGACCGGTCGAGCGAGTCGTGCCGGATGGTCAGAGTCTCCCCCGACGAGCCGAGCAGCACCTCCTGGTGCGCGACGAGGCCAGCGGCGCGCACCGAGTGGACCGGCACACCGTCGACGTTCGCACCCCGCGCGCCGTCCAGCGCGTCGGTGGTGGCGTCCGGCGCTGGACCGCACCCGGAGGCTGCCCGCGCCTGCGCGACGAGCTCCGCCGTACGCCGGGCCGTGCCGCTCGGCGCGTCCGTCTTGCCGGGGTGGTGCAGCTCGATGATCTCGACGGAGTCGAAGTAGGGCGCGGCCTGCGCGGCGAACCGCATCATGAGCACCGCCCCGAGTCCGAAGTTGGGCGCGATGACGCAGCCGACCCGCGGTGCAAGCTCCAACCAGCCGCGCACTGCCGCGATCCGCTCGGCGGTGAAGCCGGTCGTCCCGACGACGGGATGCAGCTTGTGCTCGATGCACCACTGCACGTTGTCCATCACGACGTCGGGTCGGGTGAACTCGACGACCACATCGGCCGCTGTCAGCGCGTCGCGGGCTTCGCCGGCCCCAACCTCCGCGACGAGCTCCAAGCCGTCGGCCGCCGTGACGGCGCGGCACACCTCGGCACCCATCCGACCGCGCGCTCCCAGCACCCCGACCTTGATCACGCGCGCATCCTCCCACCGCTCCTATGACGGCCACCTGCAGCGACGCGGAGGGATCTATGGACGCTTCGCCCGCCGATCACGCACGGCCGCGCGGCAATGCCTCCAAGATTCTCTCGGGAAGGTCGGTACGGCGTCAGGCGACGGCGGAGCTGAAGTCCTCGTCGTCGAAGGGTCCGATCACCGCGAGTCCCATGGCGCCGGAGATGACCTCGCCGGCGACTGCGCGGACGTCGTCCAGGGTGACCGCGTCGACCCGATGAATGATGGCGTCGACGGTCAGGATCTCGCCGTAGACCAGCTCACCCTTGCCGAGACGGCTCATCCGGGAGCTGGTGTCCTCGAGGCCGAGGACCATGGAGCCCTTCAGCTGGCCCTTCGCACGAGCCAGCTCCACGTCGGTGATCCCACCAGAGACGATCGTGTCGAGCTGCTCGCGGCAGAGCCCGAGCACCTCGTGCACCTTTCCCGGCGCACAGCCGGCGTAGACGCCGAAGAGCCCGGTGTCGGCGTACTGCGCGTGATAGCTGTAGACGGAGTAAGCCAGGCCGCGCTTCTCGCGCACCTCCTGGAACAGCCGTGAGCTCATGCCGCCGCCGAGCGCGTTGTTGAGCACCGCGAGGGCATACCGGCGCTCGTCACTGCGCGCGATGCCGCCGGTGCCGAGCACCAAGTGCGCCTGCTCCGTCTTGCGCCGGGTGACCTGCACCCCACCGGTGACGGCTGGCGGCCGTGAGCCGGCGCGCGGCGCAACGGGCACCGCGTCGGTGTCGTCGAGCATGCCGGCAGCGCCGAACGCCTTGCGCACCAGCCGGACCAGCGCAGCGTGATCGAGGTTGCCCGCCGCTGCCACCACCATGTCGGCAGCGCGGTAGCGGCGCCGCCAGTAGCCGTGGACACCCGTGCGGGTCATCCCCTCGATCGACTCGACCGTGCCGATGACCGGCCGACCGAGCGGGTGCTCCCCGAACATGGCCGCGGCGAACGCGTCGTGCACGATGTCGTCGGGCTGGTCGTCGTGCATGGCGATCTCTTCGAGGATGACGCTCCGCTCGGACTCCACGTCGGCCTTGGCCACCAAGGACGAGCCGACCATGTCGGCCAGCACGTCGACCGCGAGCGGCAGGTCGGTGTCGAGCACCCGCGCGTAGTAGCAGGTGTACTCCTTGGCGGTGAACGCGTTCATCTCACCGCCAACCGCGTCCATGACCGCGGCGATCTCCAGGGCGTCACGGCTCGGCGTGCCCTTGAAGAGCAGGTGCTCGAGGAAGTGCGACGCGCCGGCCAGCCGCGGCGTCTCGTCGCGCGAGCCGACGCCTACCCAGATGCCGAAGGCCACCGACCGCACCTGCGGCATCGACTCAGTGATGACCCGGAGGCCACCGGGAAGGACGGTACGGCGGATCACCGCACCGTCCTGCCCGGCGGACAGCACCTGGGTACGCGCCACGCGGGCTAGGACTCGGCCGGAGCGTCAGCCTGCGGCGCGTCGGCGGATGCCGACGCAGCGGGTGCAGCGGCATCGGCCGTAGGCGCAGAGTCGTCGACCGGCGCCAGGCTGATCTTGCCGCGCTGGTCGATCTCGACGATCTCCACCTGGATCTTGTCGCCGACGTTGACCGCGTCCTCGACCTTGTTGAGCCGCTTGCCCTTGCCCAGCTTGGAGATGTGCACGAGGCCGTCCTTGCCGGGCAGCAGCGAGACGAAGGCGCCGAAGGCCGTCGTCTTGACCACCGTGCCGAGGAAGCGCTCGCCGACCAGCGGCATCGTCGGGCTGACGATGGCGCGGATCGCGGCGAGAGCAGCCTCGGCCTTGAGGCCGTCGGTGGCGCCGATGTAGATGGTGCCGTCGTCCTCGATCGTCAGGTCGGCGCCGGTGTCGGCCTGGATCTGGTTGATGACCTTGCCCTTCGGCCCGATCACCTCGCCGATCTTGTCGACCGGG
>DATLOQ010000025.1:0-4824 GCA_035536235.1 Mycobacteriales bacterium | reverse complement strand
GGCGGGGGCGCGCAGTCTTCCGGCGGCGGGTTCAACGGCAGCGGTGGTCAGTCCTTCGACGGCGGCGCACCCGCTCAGGACCCGTGGGCCGCTGCGGGTCCCGCTGCGTCGTCCGACGAGCCACCTTTCTAAGCACTCTCTCCCACCCACCTGACACGAAAGCGACACCCGATGGCGAAGCCTCCAGCTCGCAAGCCGAAGATGAAGGTCTGCGCGTTCTGCAAGGACAAGGTCCGGTTCGTCGACTACAAGGACACCAACTTGCTGCGCAAGTTCGTCTCCGACCGCGGCAAGATCCGCGCGCGTCGGGTGTCGGGCAACTGCAGCCAGCACCAGCGCGACGTCGCGATGGCGGTCAAGACCAGCCGCGAGATGGCGCTGCTGCCCTACACCAGCACTGCGCGATAGGGGCCGGTCACATGAAGGTCATCCTGACCCAGGAAGTCTCCAACCTCGGCTCGCCCGGCGACGTCGTCGACGTGGCCGACGGGTACGGGCGCAACTACCTCGTGCCGCAGAGCCTGGCGATCCTGGCCACCCGTGGCGCGGAGAAGCAGATCGCCACGATCAAGCGGGCCCGTGAGGTCCGAGAGGTCCGCGACGCCGGCCAGGCGCGGGAGCTCGCGACGACGCTGTCCGCGCTGGCCGTCACGCTGCCCGTGCGCGCCGGTGACGGCGGCAAGCTCTTCGGCTCGGTCACCACGGCTGACGTGGTCGCCGCGGTGTCGAAGGCCGGCGGGCCGAAGATCGACAAGCGCCGCGTGGTGCTGACGAAGCCGATCAAGACCTTGGGCTCGCACCAGGTCTCGCTGAAGATCCACGCCGAGGTCGACGCCACCATCACCCTCGAGGTCGTCGCCGAGAAGAAGTAGCACGGCGTCGTACGCCGGGCCCGGCCCCTCCTGCATCGCCAGGAGCGGCCGGGCCCGCGTCGTCGGCTGACCGATCCCCTCACCCATCTCCGAGAAAAGTTTTTCCTCGGTCCACAGGCGAAGCCGGCTCCCGGTACGGCGACCGAGGAGTCCGCTCCCGGGTCGTCCACAGGCTCGGCCGGCTTATCCACACCGTGCCCACCGCGGCGGCGGCGTGGCGCACAGGCGGTCCCCACGGTCACGCACAGGGTCCACTTCCGGCGCACGCCGGGCACTCCTAGGCTGGCCGACTCCGCCACATCGTCTCGCCATGCCCAGGGGCTACCGCACCGTGCCGAGAAATGTCAGTTCCGACCCGTACAACGGATGCATGACCCGAAGCCGGACGCCCCGATGACCGCCGAGCTGGCGATCGCGCCGTCGGTGGAGTTCGAGCGCACGCCACCCCAGGCCCTCGAGGCGGAGATGAGCGTGCTCGGCGGAATGCTGCTGAGCAAGGACGCCATCGCCGACGTCATCGAGATCATCAAGTCCGGCGACTTCTACCGACCGGCGCACCAGACGGTCTTCGACGCGATCGTCGATCTGTACGGTCGTGGCGACCCGGCTGACGCGGTGACGGTGATGGCCGAGCTGACCCGTCAGGGCGAGCTCGCTCGAGTCGGCGGCGGCCCATATCTGCACAGCCTGGTTGCGTCGGTGCCGACTGCGGCGAGCGCCGGCTTCTACGCGCGGATCGTCCGCGACGCGGCGGTGCTGCGGCGCTTGGTCGAGGCCGGCACGCGCATCGTGCAGCTCGGCTACGCCGGCAAGGGCGGTGACGTCGACGACCTGGTGGACCGGGCGCAGCAGGCCATCTTCGAGGTCACGGAGCGGCGCACCAGCGAGGACTACGTAGCACTGGCCGAGCTGCTGCAGCCGACCCTGGTCGAGATCGAGGCGATCGGCGCCCGCGACGGCACGATGCACGGCGTACCCACCGGCTTCGCCGACCTGGACACGTTGACCAACGGCTTGAGCGGCGGCCAGCTGGTGATCCTGGCCGCACGGCCCGCGATTGGGAAAAGCACAATGGGCCTCGATCTCGCGCGAGCGGCGTCGATCAAGCACGGCCTGTCGTCGGTCATCTTCTCGCTGGAGATGAGCAAGCACGAGATCACCATGCGGCTGCTCTCCGCGGAGGCACGCGTCAGCCTGCAGAGTCTGCGCACGGGCAAGATGACGGACGACGACTGGACCCGGCTGGCCCGCCGGATGGGCGAGGTCGCTGACGCGCCGCTGTTCATCGACGACTCGCCCAACCTCACCATGATGGAGATCCGCGCCAAGGCGCGGCGACTGAAGCAGCGCAACGACCTGCGCCTCGTCGTCGTCGACTACATGCAGCTGATGTCCTCGCCGAAGCGCGTGGAGAACCGCCAGCAGGAGGTCAGCGAGATCTCGCGGTCGCTCAAGCTGCTGGCCAAGGAGCTCGACGTCCCCGTTGTCGCGATCTCCCAGCTCAACCGCTCTCCTGAGCAGCGCGCCGACAAGAAGCCCCAGCTGTCCGACCTTCGTGAAAGTGGCTCGCTGGAGCAGGATGCGGACATGGTGATCCTGCTCTACCGCGAGGACGCCTTTGAGAAGGAGTCGCCGCGAGCCGGCGAGGCGGACTTCATCGTCGCGAAGCACCGCAACGGACCGACCGCGACAGTGACCGTCGCCTTCCAGGGTCACTACAGCCGATTCGTGGACATGACCCCCAACGGCTGATCCGGAGCAAGCGGGATCGCAGACGGGTCGAGCCCGCTGAGCTGACGGTGCATAAGGAGGAGAAGGGCCTCGTACGTCACCTCCAGCTGGTGACGATGCGCCCGTCGCGGAGGCGTACGCGACGCGCGGTTCGACTGGCGAGCTCCTCGCTGTGGGTCACGACCACGACCGTCACGCCTGAGACGTCCACCAGGCCCCGCAGCGTGTCGACAACCTCACCGGCGGTTCCGGTGTCGAGGTTGCCGGTCGGCTCATCGGCCAGGATGACGCGCGGGTGGTTGGCGAGGGCACGCGCGATCGCGACCCGCTGCTGCTCGCCACCGGACAGCCGCGACGGCAGGTGCGACGCGCGGCCGGCCAGCCCGACGAGCTCGAGGACCTCCGCGCTGCGATCACGCCGCTGTGCTGATGAGAGCCCAAGGGGAACCATCGCTGCTTGCACGTTCTCCGCAGCGCTCAGCGTCGGGATCAAGTTGAACGCTTGGAACACGAAGCCGATATGCCTCGATCGGATCGAGGTCAGCTGGGCGTCGCTCATCTCCGACAGCTCGCGCCCGTCGAACCGCGCCGAGCCTGAGGTCGGCCGGTCGAGAGCGCCGAGTAGTTGCAGCAGCGTGCTCTTGCCCGAGCCGCTCGGACCTTCGATCGCGAGCAGCTCGCCGGGACCGATGATGAGGTCGATGCCGGCGAGCGCGTGCACCACGCCGCCCCCCGTTCGGTAGCTGCGACTCACGCCCCGCAACTCGAACAACGGGGGAATCGGTGCGGTCGGCACGTCCTCCCACGACGTCGCCGTGTCGGCGCTCATCCGAAGTTCCTCAGTGCGACCGCCGGAGAGAGTCGCGCGGCCCGCCAGCCGCCGGCCAGACCGGCCAGCAGGCCGCCGATCAGCGCGAAGACAACGCCGAGGACCAGCGTGGTGCCGTGCAGCGGGGCAGTGACGGCGATCCGCGTGGTCTGCACGGTGGTCGTCGTCTGGCCGAAGAGCCCCGACAGGGTCGAGCTGTTGATGCCCGGCACGCCGGACGACGTGGCCGACAGCGCGGGGGAGGCCGACTCGACGATCTGCGCCACTCCGAAGCCGACTGCAATGCCGAGCACGCCCCCAGCCAGGCCGATGAGCAGGGTCTCGCCGAGCAGCTGGCGCACCACGCGGCCCTTCGACCAGCCGATGGCGCGGAGCGTCCCGATCTCGCGGACCCGCTTCCCGATCGACGACAGGGTGAGCAGCACCGCGATGATGAAGGCGCTGGCCAGCACGATGGCCGCAAAAGCGCCGCCCAGCCGCGATGCGAGATCTTGCGCATCCGAGAGGCTTCCGGTGACCTGGTCGGCCAGCGCCTGCGTGGTGACTACCTCCGCACCGGGTAGCAGCTCCTTGATGCCAGCCGCAACAGCGTCGACTGAGTCGGCGTCGTCGGCCTTCACCAGCACCTGGGTGATCCGGCCGTCCTTGCCGGCCAGCTTCTGCAGCGTCCTCACCGGGAAGTACACGTCGGCGGTGCTGCCGGTCAGCGTCGGGCGCACCAGTCCGACGACGGCGTACGACGTGCCGTTGATCGGCAGTGTCGATCCGACCTTCATCGACTTGGTGTTGGCGTAGGCGACGTTGAGCAGGATCTCGTCGGGCGTCTCCGGCGCGATCCACCGACCAGTCACCAGCTGATCGGCGGTGACCAGCCCGACTTCGGGATGGCTGGGGTCGACACCGGCCGCGGTGTAGCTGACGTTCTTGATGTCGGTGCTCGGTGGCGCGACGAGCTGCCGCAGCGTCTGGACCGGAGTCGTGAAGCTCGCCCGGAACTCGCGGAAGCGCTCGGGGAGGCACTCGTCGAAGGCACCTCGTCGCTCGACCGGGCGCGGGCCCCCAGGTGACGCGCCCGGCCTCGGCTGCGCCTGCCCCCGCTGTCCGGCGGCGCACGCCTCGACCGCCGCCCGCTCGGCTTCGGTCAGCGGCGCCGGCCGCACGGTCTGGGTGAACGTCTGGCCGCCGGTCTGGATGCTCGCCACGATTTCAGGCACCTTGCCGGTCTGGTGCTGCGCGAGCTGGACCAACCCGCCGACTGCGGACTCCACGCCGGGCAGCGTCGCCACCTGCGCGACCGCGTCGTCGGGGAAGCTCAGCAGCGTCGCGGACAGGAAGAAGTCGCGGGTGAACGTCGTGCCGGGCTTGCCCAGCTGCGACAGGTCGGTGGTGACA
>DATLOQ010000024.1:0-6186 GCA_035536235.1 Mycobacteriales bacterium | reverse complement strand
GGCTGCAGCGGCTGGAGGTGGTGGGCGCGCGCGAGACCCTGCTCGTAGTCGCTCCCGACCAGACGCCGGAGCGACTCCTCGACCGGCTGGCCGATGCCCGCAAGACCGGCGCCCTGATCATGGCCATCGACGCCGGGGACTCTGACCTGCAGTCGCTGGCACACGAGTCGTTGACCGTGCCGTCGGCCGCCGGCACCCCCTACCTCGACGTCGTACAGCATCTCGTCAGCACGGCCGCGCCGAACGCCCGCTCGAGGCCGTCAGTGCGCAGCCGGCTGGGCCGCCTGCTCGACCGCGTGCAGGGGGCTCCCTACGCGCCAGGCTGAGTGCGCTCCCGGCGTACCAGCACCGAGGCAACCCCAGCCCCCAGTGCCGCCAGCCCCCCGATGACCAGCAGCGGCAGGGGGACGCCCGATCCCTCCGCTGCCGAGGTGCTGGGCGCCGGGGCTGCCGGCACTGCTGTAGAAGCCGCCGTAGTGAATCGGCGTACGACCTCGGGCTTGAGGTTGTCGGCATCGCGCTCATATGCGATGCGCAGCTCGTGCGGCCCCAGTGGCACGGGAGTCAGCCGCAGCATGAGAGAAGCGCCGGCGCGCAGCGAGAAGCTGGTGAACACCGAGTCGGCGCCGAGCCGACCGGTGTTGTCCACCACCTTGCCGTCAAGGGTGATGGTGAAGCTCGACTCGGCCAATGCCGCGCCGGGTGATGCGGTGATCACCAGATCGACGGCATCGCCCGGCACCGACGCGCCCTCGGCCGGCTTCGTCACAACGAGATCAGCCCGTTGGTGGGCATCCGCCGGCGCCACCATCACTCCGAGCAGACCCGTCACCGCGAGAACCCCCATGGCCCGGCTCAGCACAGGATGTCGCCGAACGGTGAGACGCCATCGGGGACCGTGAAGGTGATCACTTCGGTGATGGTCTCGTCCGGCTCGATGCGCTGGGTGGTGACGTTCTTCGGCGCCTGGACCACGTCCTCGCTGTCCCGCAGCGGTATCCGGCAGTTGGCGCGCCCCGTGCGGCTCCCCGTGTTGGTGATCTCCAGCGTGACGCTGAGCCGGTCCCCTACTCCGCTGGAGTCGACCAGCTCGACGCGGAAGGGCCCGACACCGCGAATGCTGAGCTTGAGCAGCACCGCGAGTACGACGAAGCCGATCACCACCCCCAGGAGCAGGGTGCCGTGCGACTGCGACGACGAGGGGGCCGCCGGACGGGGCAGGGCAGCATCGATGTCGACCGCCGCGTCGAGCGGGGCGAAGGGCGCTTCACACTGCACGCAGACCTGGAGATCGCCACGCCGAGCGGTGCCGCACCGGGTGCAGCGCTGGGCCTCCATGGACTCGGTGCTCCGTTCGTCAGACGCGCTCGCAACGCTCTCGGCACACCATCGTACGAGGGGCTCGGGGGCTGCGTGGCCCGGGCGTCATCGGCGTTGGAAGAGCACCCGCCGGCTGACCGGGTCGGCTGCCAGGAGGCGCACCCGTACGCGCTCGCCCAGGACGAGGCGGGCGCCCTCGACCGGAGCTCGCACGACCGGATCGGTCAGCTGCACCACCCCGGCCTGACCGTCACGGTCGAGCTCCACCACCGACGCATCGAAGTCCTCGCCCACCCGCGCAGCCAGCACCATGGCCTCGACGTGGTCGAGCACTGCTCTTTCCACAGCGTGCTCACGCTGACTCGCTCCCCCCATCAGCCCGGGCAGCAGCGGGAGGGCCTCCAGGACCGCGGGATCGACGTCGCCATCACCGATCGCAAGGAGGACAGCGTTGGCGTAGCGGTCGGCCAGGCGCCGCAACGGGGCCGTCACGTGGGCGTAGGGCGCGGCGATCGCCGCATGCTCCACTCCCTTCGCGGGTGCTCCGTCGGTGAACGACAGGTAGCCCGCGCCCCGCAGCAGCCGCGTGGCCAGGACGGCGAGAGCCGCCTGGCGTGGGTCGTCGACGTCGAGGGCCCGAATCCAGTCGGGCTAGGGGGTGGCCGTGGGCCACGCCACGTCGAGCGCTTTTGCGCTCCGCCGCAGGGAAGCGACAGCGTGGTCGTCCGGCGGCGGGAGGGTGCGCAGCAGCCCGACGCCGGCGTCGAGCATCAGCTGGGCCGCGCAGAGCCCGGTCAACAGCGAGATCTGGGCGTTCCAGTTCTCCACGGGCAGGGAGGTCCGGAGCTCGAGACACCAGCCCTCCGGCGTCGCGACAGCTTCCTGCTCGGGAGTCGGCAGGTGCACTCCACCCCGCGCCCGCTCGTGGTCCTCCCGCAGCAGGCCGATCTCCTTGAGCAGCTGCAGGGGCGGCGATGCAGTGCCACCGTCGAGCATCGACTGGACCTCGGCGTAGGAAAGCTTGGCGCGGCTGCGGACCAGCGCCCGTCGTACGTCGTACGCCGTCGGCTCTCCCGAGGCGTCGAGGTCGATCCGCCACATCAGTGCCGGTCGGTCTCCCTCCGGCAGCAGGCTCGCCGCCGCTTCGGACAGTGCTGGCGGGTAGAGCGGAGCGCGCCGGTCCGCGGCGTAGATGGTGACGCCGCGCCGGCGGGCCTCCTGGTCCAGCAGGTCCCCCGGGCGGACGAACCAGCCCACGTCGGCAATGGCGTAGTGGAGTCGGTAGCCATCACCACGCCGCTCGGCATGGAACGCCTGGTCCAGGTCGCGGCTAGTCGGCGGGTCGATGGTGACCAGCGGCACCGAGCGGTCGTCGACGTGCTCCGGCCCCGGCGCGCGTGCGGCTGCGGCCTCGGCGGCGGCGACCAGCTCCGCCGAGAACTCGACCGGCACCTCTAGCTCGCCCAGCAGTGCCACGATTCCCGAGTCGGCTGGCTCGCCGTCGACGGGGGTGAGCCGAACGCGCATGCTTCCCATCAGGGGACCATGCCATGGCCGACCTGGTTCAAACGTTTCCGGGCGATCAGACCCGGGAAAACGTGCACCATGGTGAATGCCACGCCTGACGGACTTCCCGTCGGTCAGGCGGTCTTCCGTGAGTTCGCCGCTGATCAGCGGGAGGTGGCCCACGCCCGGGCAGTAGTTCGGGCGACCTGTGACCAGTGGGGCGTGCCCCTGGAAGTCACGGATGAGCTGACGCTGCTCGTGAGCGAGCTGGTCACCAATGCCATCCTGCACGCCGCCTCCGCTGTGCGACTGGCACTGATCGCGGAGCAGGACGCCGTGCGCCTCGAGGTGCACGACGACCTCGCTACTCGACCGGCCGCGCGACCCGTGTCGGAAGGGACCGCCGGCGGGCGAGGACTCCACATCGTCGAGGCCGTCACGAGCAAGTGGGGCGTGCGCCGGCACGGCGCCGGCAAGTGCATCTGGGCCGAGGTGCCTGTCCGCCAGCCCGGTGGACCCGCCGGCGGCTGAGGCTACGGCCCGAGTCGCGTCGTCGAGGGCCGCTCCGCAGGTAGCCCTCGCCTGCGAAGAGTCTCGGGGTTGCCGGCGGACCACGGGGGTAGATGGTCCTCCAACGCGGGGCTTCAACCCGCACCTGTCAGCGCTCCGGATCGCGGCGTTGCAATTTCGCTAGACGGTCCGTTCGCAAGAGCCACACGCCGGTACGACGTATGGGCGGGGCTTGACAGGAAGGAATTGCACATGCGCACAGCACTAGTTGGTGGCGCTCTCGCCGCTGGCATCGCTCTCGGTTTGGCTCCGCTTGCCGTGGCACCCGCAATGGCCTCAACCACGGTGCAAGCACAGAGCACCGACACCGACGAGCTGGGGTCCGACGACGGGTCCGATGACACCGGCAAGTACGGCCTGATCGGCTTGCTCGGGCTCACCGGCCTCTTCGGCTACAAGAAGTACCAGGACTACCGGCGGGACACCACGACCACGAGCACGCGCACCAGCACCACCGACTGACCATCCCTTTCGCACACCCCTGAAGGAGCTTTCACCATGCGCAAGACCTTGACCGCCCTCGCCCTCACGTCCCTGCTCACCGGCACCGTGCTCTCAGTTGGCACGGCCCACGCCGGTCCGGCCACCTCGGCCCAGTCCGAGACGCCGGGCCAGGGCGACACCGGCGGCGGCTCGGACACTGGATCTGAGTCCGACGACGACGACACGTCCGAGGACTCCGACAAGACCGGCCTCTGGGGCCTCCTCGGCCTGCTGGGCCTCGCCGGCTTGGCCAAACGACGCGACGACGACACCCGCGACGTGTCGGCCCGGAGCACGACCACCCGCTAACTCCGCCACCGCACCGCCCGGCTAGGGAGCCGTGCGCTCCGCGGTACGCCGACGACACGCGCCCCGTGTCCCGGCGTACCGCGGAGTTCGTGCGATCGGCTTGCGGCTCAGTCGGTCGCGAGGTGGTCGATGACGTGCAGGTCCACGACCGGCCGCTTCGTCGGCGCGGTGCCCTCCGCGTACGGCCCGCTGTTGAAGATCGCGGGTCGGCCGGTCCCCCTGTCGGGGGAGAGTTGGCTGCGGAGGAGCTGCTCTTGCGTCTGCGGGTTCAGGTACGGAAGCCCCTCCCGCTTCACTGCACCGATCGTCGCCGTCCACGCCTCGAACCCGTTGCGCCCGGGGATCGGCGTCCCGACGCCGTCATTGCTGTAGATGTCCAGGGCGTCCTTCTTCTTGGCGTCGTTCCGTTCGTACCAGTACGACGACCACGTGCCGGCGGCCTCGCGGTCGCCGTACGCGATCTCGCGCGGTGCCCGCGGGTCGGTGTCCTCGATGATGCTCGATCCGGCGCCGTAGTATGCGCTCGCGAGCAGGTAGCGGTCCTTGGCCGGCACCACGTTGCCGAGGTGGGACGAGCAGTAGCCGCCTGGCCCCGGGTTCTGCGAGCTGCGCGGGATGCGGAACTCGCTGTAGAGCTGTCCGCTGACGGCGTTCATGAAGAACATGTTGCCGGTCTGGTACTGCCGCTCCGGCCGGCCGAGGCGGACCCGCTTCACTGTTGTGGTCGGGCAACCGTCGCCGAACGACTCGTCGATGAAGTTCACGACCTCGCCGTCCCAGCTGAACGACGCCGAGTGCCAGAAGTCGACGTTGTCCTGGTCGTAGACCCACAGCGGGTTCGCCGTGTCCGGCAAGCCGGTCAGCGGGTCGAGGCGCCACATCTGCCCCTGCTCGCCGCACGCACCCGCGACCAGCCCGGCTTCGACGAACACCGCGATGTCGTGGCAGGCGCGCATCCCGTCGACCAGACCGGAGCCGCCGACCGCGCCACCGTTGATGCCGTGCTCCGAGATCGGCAGGTAGTTGTTGTCGTTGTCGCCGGGATAGCTGATCGGCAGCTCGGCGATCTCCCGCGCACTCGACGGGCTGCCCAGCGGCACTTCGACGACCTGGACCACACCGTGCAGCGGGTCACGGCCGGCTTCCGGACCGCGGACCGGTCCGCAGGTCGGCCCGGGGCGCAGCGGATAGGAGGAGTTGAGGACGAGCAGCCGGTTTTCGGCCGGCCGCGGGATCACCGTGTTGGTGTGCGACCCGCAGTCTTGGTAGACGGTGGCGATCTGCCGGACGTTCGACGGGTCCTCGACCGAGAAGATCCGCAGCCCCTCCCAGCCGTTCGGGTTGTCGTGCGCTGTCGGCGCCGCCCCACACTGGGGGCCGGACATCGTCCGGTCCACCGAGAGGATGAGCAGATCTGCCGTGCCGTTGCCGTCGGCGTCGTAGACCGACGGATCGCCCTGCGCACCGTCGCACTTCACGTCCGCCAGCTCGACCGGGGTGGCTCCACTGATGTCGAAGATGCGGAAGCCGCCGTAGTTGCCGACGTAGGCACGGTCGCCCCAGAACGCGATGTCCGAGCTCGTCGCCGACGCGGCTGGGGTATCGGCGTCCAGCGGGAAGGCAGCCTTGAGCGACATGTTGTGGAAGGCGTCGTTCGGGGACGAGGTGCCGCCCGCCTCGGTCTGCCCGGCGGCCGCGTGGACGTGCTCGCCATGGTCGTGCGCGGTCGGCCTGGCCATCGTGGCCGGCGTGGCTTGCCAGACGTGCGTGGCCTGCGTGGACTGCGCGAGCGCAGCACCGGCGGGCGCCCACACCGCACTCAGGATGACGATGGATGCTAGGCGACGACGTGGTGCCATGGAATCCCCCCGAATCCGTCCGAAACGAGGCGAGACTAGACCCGCGGGGTCGTCGACCGCAATGGTCGAGCTGTGCAGCGGCCGCTGGTGGGGCGGAGGACGAGTCGACCTGTAAGCCGGGTTCTGTGCCCGGGTCGCC
>DATLOQ010000023.1:0-5445 GCA_035536235.1 Mycobacteriales bacterium | reverse complement strand
GACCAGGCCGTCACCGGTGATCACCGTCATGTCCGGCCGGACTCCGTCGCGGCTGCCGCGGTCGAGCGTCACTGTCCACTCGAAGTTGTTGGGGCTGTCGGCGATCACCGTGGCGGGCAGGACCCGAGCTCCTCGGTCGCCGGCGGCACCGAGCAGCGCGTCGAGCTCGTCGCTGCGTCGCCGCAGGTCCTCCGCCGCTCGCAGCTGGGTGCGCAGCTCGGCGTTCTCCTTGCGCAGGTCGTCGACCTGGTCGCTGAGCGAGCCGAGGTCCCCGATGTTGGCCAGCGACCGTCCCACCGGGCGTACCGCGCGGGCAACTGCGCGCTGCACCGGGCCGACGACTGCCGCCGCCCCTCGACGGAGCCCGCGCAACGACGAGCCCTCACCACCCCGGTAGTCGACCGTGATGAGAGTGAACGAGATGACGATGAGCAGCGCGAGGGCGAGCCTCAGGCGGCGGGAGTCCCGATACACGGTGCGTGTCGGCTCAGTCTTCGGTCGGCACAGGCGCCGACGCTCCTGGCGCTAGTGCCGCGGGGAGGAGATGAGCACCGGCTTGAGCGCTTCGAACTCCTCGACGCACTTCCCCGAGCCCATCGCCACCGAGTGCAGCGGGTTGTCGGTGATGTGGATCGGCATGCCGGTCTCGTGCTTGAGCCGCTCGTCGAGTCCCTTGAGCAGCGCCCCACCGCCGGTCAACACGATGCCCCGGTCCATGACGTCTCCCGAGAGCTCCGGCGGACACTTGTCGAGGGTCGTCTTGACGGCGTCGACGATCGCGTTGACGGGCTCCTCGATCGCCTTGCGGATCTCCTCGGCGCTGACCACGATGGTCTTCGGCAGCCCGGAGACGAGGTCACGCCCGCGAATCTCGGCGTGCGGCTCGTCCGGCATCGGGAACGCGGAGCCGATCGTCATCTTGATGTCCTCGGCGGTGCGCTCGCCGAGCATCAGCGAGTACTCCTTCTTCACGTAGCTGATGATCGAGCTGTCCAGCTCGTCGCCGCCGACGCGGATGCTCTGGCTGGTGACGATGCCGCCGAGGGAGATGACCGCGACCTCCGTCGTACCGCCGCCGATGTCGACCACCATGTTGCCGGTCGGCTCGTGCACCGGCAGGCCGGCGCCGATCGCGGCCGCCATGGGCTCCTCGATGATGTAGACGCGTCGCGCCCCGGCCTGGTAGCCGGCCTGCTCCACCGCACGCTGCTCGACGCCGGTGATGCCTGACGGCACGCAGACGACAATGCGCGGCTTGGCGAAGTGGCGGCGGCGGTGCACCTTCTGGATGAAGTAGCGCAGCATCCGCTCGGTCGTCTCGAAGTCGGCGATCACGCCGTCCTTGAGCGGCCGGATCGCCACGATGTTGCCGGGGGTGCGCCCGATCATCCGCTTGGCCTCGGTGCCGACCGCGAGAATGCCCTTGTTGTTGGTGTTTATCGCGACGACGCTCGGCTCGTTGAGCACGATGCCGCGGCCCCGGACGTAGACGAGGGTGTTGGCGGTGCCGAGGTCGACAGCCATGTCACGACCGAGGAAGGACAGGGTGCTCGATGCCATGGAGACAGGGGCCTCTCGAAGTGTGTCGGAGCGATCGATCGTAACCGAGGTGAGGGGGTCTGTTGAAACCCCCCTCGACCTGACGTCGAGAGTAAGACGCTCCTCTAGAGCTTCGGGAAGAAGATGGCGAGCTCGCGGGTGCCCGACTCCGGCGAGTCCGACCCGTGCACCAGGTTCTGGCCGATCTCCAGGGCGTAGTCGCCCCGCAGCGTGCCGGGCAGCGACTTCACCGGGTCAGTGACCCCCATGAGCGTGCGCACCGCCTCGACGGCCCGCGGGCCTTCCACGGCGAGGGCCACCAGCGGGCCGCCGGTGATGAAGTCCACGAGCTCGCCGAAGAACGGCCGCTCGGCATGCTCGGCGTAGTGCTGGCCCGCGGTGTCGGCGTCGATGGTGCGCATCTCGGCGGCCAGCAGCGTCAGCCCCTTGCGCTCGATGCGGCTGATCACCTCGCCGACCAGGCCACGACGTACGCCGTCAGGCTTGACCAGGACAAGCGTGCGTTCGGACATCAGGGCTGCTCCTCAAGCTGCAAACGACAATGGTCGGCGAGCGTAGCCGACCGCTGTTGATGCTCGATGCGCGCAGGTGGCGCCATGAGTCAGCCTGAGCCCTTGAGCAGGGTGCGGGCCTCGCCGACGGTGTAGAGGGAGCCGGTGATCAGCACGCCGGTGCCGGTCTCGCCGCCTTCGTCGGCCAGGCCGACCGCGACGTCGATGGCGTCCGGCAGACTTGACGCGCGGTGCACCCGCTCTACGCCGAAGACTGCCACCGCCTGGTCGGCCAGCACATCTGCCGGCAGCGCGCGCGGTGACGTGTTGGTGGTCACCACGATCTCGTGCAGCACCGTCTCGAGACCCTCCAGCATCGCGGTCGCGTCCTTGTCCGCGAGGATCGCGACGACCCCGATGAGGCGGTCGAAGGTGAAGGCTTCCTCGAGCGCAGCGGCGAGAGCGAGGACACCCGCCGGGTTGTGGGCTCCGTCGAGGAGCACCGTGGGACTGCGTCTTACAACTTCGAGCCGCCCGGGTGAGTCAGCGGCGGCCAGCCCGGCGCGTACGGCGTGGACATCCAGCGCAGCACTCGCCCCGCCGAGGAAGCACTCGACTGCCGCCACCGCGCACGCGGCATTGGACGCCTGGTGCGCGCCGTGCAACGGCAGGAAGAGGTCGTCATAGGTGCCGGCGAGTCCCGAGATGCTCATGGTCTGACCGCCGAGCGCCACCTTCCGGTCGACGACGGCGAAGTGCACACCTTCGACAGCGAGCTCCGCGCCGACCTCAGCCACCCGGCGGACGATGACCTCCGCGGCCTCCAACGTCTGCACCCCGGAGATGACCCGCGCGTCGGAGTGGATGATGCCCGCCTTCTCCCCGGCGACCGCCGTCAGCGTCGGGCCGAGCAGCTCGGTGTGGTCGAGCGATATCGGCGTGATGACGCAGGTGCCGGCGTGCAGCACGTTGGTCGCATCCCACCGACCGCCGAGGCCGACCTCGACCACGCCGACGTCGATCGGCGCGTCCGCGAAGGCAGCGAGACCCATCGCGGTGAGCGCTTCGAAGTAGGTCACCGGGTGCGAGTGGCGAGAGTCCACGAACGAGAAGTACGGCGCCAGCTCGTCGTACATCGCGGCGAACCTGCCGGCCGTGATCGACTCGCCGTCGAGGGTGATCCGCTCGAGCACGCTGGCCAGGTGGGGGCTCGTGTAGCGGCCGGTGCGCAGCCCGAACGCCCGCAGCAGGGAGTCGACCATGCGGGTCGTCGACGTCTTGCCGTTGGTGCCGGCAACATGAACTGCCGGGTAGGACAGCTGCGGTGACCCGAGCACGTCCATGAGGTCGGCCATCCGGGCGATGTCCGGGTCCACCCCGAGCATGCCGAGCTCGCCGTCGATCCGCGCGCTGAGAGCCCGCATCGTCCGCGCCAAGCCGCCCACAGCATCGTGGGACTCGACGTCGGTCACGGCACAGCAGGCGCCAACGTTACCTCGACGCCCGGCTCACCTACCTCGATGACAAGCTCCGCAACGACCCCCGCGTTGGCGATGTCGCCCTTCGCGGCGGACAACGCCGCCGCCCGTTCATCCGAATCACGCACGACGGCTCGCTCCACGGCAGCGCGCATGGACTGCTGCGCCTCGCTCTTCGCCTTGCGGATGGCGCCGAGCGCCACTGCTGCTGTCTCCAGCACGAGCGGGTCACCGGCCGCCCCGCCTTCGGCACGGATGTCAGCGGCGTCCGGCCAGGGCGCGCGATGCACCGAGCCGTCCTGCCACCAGGACCAGATCTCCTCGGCGGCGTAGGGCAGAGTCGGCGCGAGAAGGCGGAGCAGGGTGGACAGGGCAAGCCGCAGCGCGCGGCCGGCCGACGGCGGCCGGGTCTCGTCGTAGGCGCGGTTCTTGACCAGCTCGACGTAGTCGTCGCAGAAGCTCCAGAAGAACGCCTCCGTCCGCTCGAGTGCGCGGGCGTAGTCGAAGCCGTCGTAGGCCGTCGTCGCCTCGTCGACGACCGACGCGAGGCGATGCAGCATCGCTCGGTCGAGCGGCTCGGTGATCTCCGTCGCTGCCGCGGCCTCGGCGTCGTAGGGCAGGCCGAGGACGAACCTCGACGCGTTGAGCAGCTTCACGGCCAGGCGCCGGCCGACCTTCATCTGCGCGGGGTCAGCCGCGGTGTCGGTGCCCGGCCGGCCGCTGCAGGCCCAGTAGCGGATCGCGTCGGACCCGAACTGCTCCAGCAGCGGCATCGGCGTGACGATGGTGCCCCTGCTCTTCGACATCTTCTTGCGGTCGGGGTCGAGGACCCAGCCGTTGATGGTGGTGTCGCGCCAGGGCAGCGCGCCGTGCTCGTAGTGCGACCGCACCACGCTGGAGAAGAGCCAGGTGCGGATGATCTCCGGGCCCTGCGGTCGGAGGTCCATCGGGAAGATCTTGTCGAACAGCTCGGGGTCGGTCTCCCACCGGCTGACGATCTGCGGCGACAGCGACGACGTCGCCCAGGTGTCCATGATGTCCGCGTCGCCGACGAACCCTCCCGGCTGGCCTCGCTGCGACTCGTCGTACCCGTCGGGCACGTGGCTTGACGGGTCGACGGGGAGGCGCGCCTCGTCGGGCAGGAGTCGCGTGTCGTAGTCGGGCTCGCCGTCCTCGCCGACGGGATACCAGACCGGGAACGGCACGCCGAAGTAGCGCTGCCGGCTGATCAGCCAGTCGCCGACGAGGCCGCCGACCCAGTTCTCGTAGCGGGTCTGCATGTGCGGCGGGTGCCACCGCAGCTCCTTGCCGCGGCCCAGCATCTCGTCGCGGATCGCGGCGTCGCGGCCGCCGTTGCGGATGTACCACTGCCGGCTCGAGACGATCTCGAGCGGCCGGTCGCCCTTCTCGTAGAACTTCACCGGGTGGGTGATCGGCTTCGGCTCACCGACGAGCGCGCCGGACTCGACGAGGAGCTCGACGATGCGCCGCTGCGCCTGCTTCGTCGTCTTGCCGGCGAGCTCGCGCCAGGCGTCGTTGTCCGGCACGTCGGGAGGCGGCGTCGCGAGGATGCGTCCGTCGCGGCCGATGATGTTGCGCACCGGCAGGTCGAGCTCGCGCCACCAGGTCACGTCGGTCACGTCGCCGAACGTGCAGATCATCGCGACGCCCGAGCCCTTCTCGGGGTCGGCGAGCTCGTGCGCCTTGATCGGCACCTCCACGCCGAACAACGGCGTACGGACGGTCGACCCGAAGCGCGCCTGGTAGCGCGCGTCGTCGGGATGGGCCACCAGGGCGACACAGGCCGGGATGAGCTCGGGCCGCGTGGTCTCGATCGCGAGATCCCCACCATCGCTGGGGAAGACGATGCGGTGGTACGCCGCAGGCATCTCGCGGTCCTCGAGCTCGGCCTGCGC
>DATLOQ010000022.1:0-3867 GCA_035536235.1 Mycobacteriales bacterium | reverse complement strand
CACGAGCTTGTCGCGGAGGTCCAGCGCCTGCAGGTCGGTCGCGGTGGGCTTGAGGAGCACGAGAGCGTCGGTGCCGAGCACCGAGGTGGTCGCCCCACTGCCGGTGGCGTCCTCTCCGGCAGTGCAGCCGCCGACGAGCAGCGCTGCGGCGACGGCGAAGGCGGCAGTACGACGGTACGTCGAGCGCATTCCAGGCCTCTTCTCAGCGTCAGGAGCCGCACTTGATGGCGACGAGCAAGCCGTTGCCGACAGGCAGCAGCGCGGGCACCAGGGTCTCGTGCTCCAGCACCAGTCGGCCCAGCGAGCGCACCGACTCGCCCTCCGCTTCGCCCACCGCGGGATCGGCGCCGCGGTCGTGCCAGAGCGCGTTGTCGAAGACGAGCGCCCCGCCCACCCGCAGCAGGCGAAGGCCCGCCTCGAGGTAGTCCGGGTACTCGCTCTTGGCCGCGTCGACGAAGACGACGTCGTACGCCGAGTCGGACAGCCGTGGCATCACCTCGAGCGCCCGGCCGTTGATCAGCCGCACCCGGGTCGAGGAGAAGCCAGCCTCCTCGAAGCCGAGGCGGGCCAGCTGCTGGTGCTCGCCCTCGGTGTCGACGGAGGTCAGCACGCCATCGGGGCGCATGCCGCGGAGCAGCCAGATCCCGGACACGCCGGTGCCCGTGCCCAGCTCGACGACGTTGCGCGCTCCCACCGCGGCAGCCAGCATCCGCAGAGCCGCACCCGCACCCGGTCCGATCGGCGTGCAGCCGACCTCCTCGGCGCGCAGCCGAGCCCCCAGCAGAGCTGGGTCCTCCTCGACGTAGCGCTCGGCGTAGTCCCGAGTGCCCCGATGCGTGGTCATAGCCGTGCAGCCTAGTGCGCCGCCGTAGCGCCCTGCCGGGCCACCGATCCCCGGGAACCCGGGCGAGGAGTAGGGCGTTGGACCGGGTGCCAGCAGCTTCGGCCGCCGGTAGTGGCCTGCCGGGGTCAGCGCGACCCCGACCCGCTCTGCACCCGGCAGGCCCACCTGCACCACCTGCACCGCCGTACCGCCGGACCGGCCCGGGCCAGGGCCGCGGGCACCACGAGACAGCTCGCCGATGAGACGGGAAAGGACGCCTGCCGCGATGATGGGTGCTGCAGTCCTGTCCCGGGGAGGTGAGCGCGTGGAGTCGAGCCGGGACGACGCAGCAGCGCACCCGGACGCGAACGCTCCGGTCTCCCACAGTCCGGCCACGGGCACACCGGTGCCGGCCAGCCCAGCCTCGGAGAGTCCGGTCTGGGTCGCCCCGAGCTGGGACGAGATCGTGCGCACCCACTCGGCCCGCGTCTACCGCCTCGCCTACCGGCTGACCGGCAACAAGCACGACGCCGAGGACCTCACTCAAGAGGTTTTCGTTCGCGTCTTCCGCTCGCTCGCCGACTACACCCCGGGCACCTTCGAGGGCTGGATGCACCGGATCACCACCAACCTCTTCCTCGACCAGGTACGGCGCAAGGCGCGGATCCGCTTCGAAGCGTTGCCGGACGACGCCGAGCGGGTAGCCGGCAAGGACAGGAGCCCCGAGCAGCAGGTCGACGACGGCCTCTTCGATCCCGACGTGCAGGCTGCCCTCGATGCGCTGCCCGCGGACTTCCGCGCTGCGGTCGTCCTGTGCGACATCGAAGGACTGTCCTACGAGGAGATTGCCGAGACCCTCGGCATCAAGCTCGGCACCGTCCGCAGCCGCATCCACCGCGGCCGCAGCCAACTGCGTGAAGCCCTCGCCCACAAGGCACCTCGATCCGACCGCCCGACCACCCGCGGCACCGAGCCCGGCGCCGCCGACTACCCGAAGGACCTCTGATGAGCCACCTCGACGACTGGGCGGCGGCGCTCGTCGACTCCGAGCTCACCTCTGACGAGCGGGACGGCGCACTAGCCCATCTCGCCGGCTGCCTCGACTGCCGGGTCGTCGTGGACGACCAGCGCCGGGCCAAGGCCGCACTGGCGAGCGCAGCTGCAGCGCCGGCACAGCCGAGTGCCGACCTCACCGCCCGGCTGCTCGCGATCCCCACGGGGGAGCACGAGAGCGACAGCAGGGACGTCGTACGCCGGGCTGGCGCCGCCACTCCGGCGGTCCGTCCGCGGGGCAGCCGGCCCTGGCCGAGCCGTGGGGTACGGCCGGTGCCGGCGCGTCGGTCGAACTTGCGCCGGCGGGCCTTGAGCGGCATCAGCGTCATCGGTGCGGCCCTCGCCGTTGCTGTCATCGCCGGCGGTGAGGCGCCGGGCCAGGTGGCCCCGCCGGTGGGCACCTACGTGGTCGAGCACACCGCGACGACGACGCGGCTGCCGCTGCAGGACCAGGTCGCCAACGTCGTGCTGATCTCGCACCGATGAGGCGCGCGCCCCTGTGGCTCCTGGTGGGGGGGTGCAGCGTCGCTTTCCTGGCTCCGGCGCTGGCCGCCCACCCGAGTGGCAGCGGGCGCATCGGCGACGACTCGGGCGCAGCGCTGCTGCAGCGAGCTGCCGACGCCGCAGAGGATCTTGACTACCAGGGCACGCAGTTCGTCGCCTTCTGGGCCGAAGCCGGCTCCACCAGCGCCATCGTGGAGGTCTCGCATGTGGCCGGCGAGGGCTCCGTCATGCGCCTTGAGCCGACGCCGCAGAACCCGGCCGGCGCTGTGCTCCGCTCCGGTGGGCCCGGCGCGCCCGACGTCGTCGGCTTCGACCCCGCTGCGCTCGCGCTGCTGAAGCGCAACTACGAGACTGCCCGCACGGGTGGCGACAACGTCGCCGGTCGCGCTGTCGACGTCGTCGCCGTACGCCGCCCGGGGGATTCGCCGGTGGCTCGCTTCTGGCTCGACCGGGAGACCGGCCTGGTGCTGCGCCGCGAGGTGCTCGACGGTGACGGTCGCACCTTGCGCGCGAGTGCTTTCATCCGGGTGACTTTCGGGCCGACCTCGGACCGCACGATGGACCGGGCCACGGCGGCGGACACTCCCCAGGCGTCAGGCGAGCCACTCGACGACGCGGCGGTCGCCGCACTGCGCGACGGCGGGTGGCGGCTGCCGGAGGGGCTGCCTTCGGGCCTCGAGCTCTTCGACGCACGGCTCACCGGCGCCGAGGATGAGTCGCAGCTGCACCTCACCTACTCGGACGGCGTGTCGACCCTCTCCCTCTTCCAGCAGCGGGGGCGGCTCGACACCGACTCGCTGGACGGCTTCCGGCGGATCCGGGTCGGGGCCACCAAGGTCTACGCGTCGACCACCTTCCCGCGCCGTGTCGTGTGGTCGGGTGGGGGGAAGGTCTTCACTCTGGTGGCGGAGTGCCAGCAGGACACGCTGGAAGGCGTGATCGCTGCGCTGCCGCACGGCGAGGCTCCTCGCGGTCTGCGGTCGCGGCTTCGCGACGGCTTCGACCGCGTCGGCTCCTGGCTCAACCCGTTCTAGACGACGACCGTGACGAGGACAACGCGATGACCGACGACAGCTGGCCCCGGGCCTGGGGGGCCGATTCCCGACGCCCTGCAGCGGGCGATCCGGCCGACGACACCGCCTCATCGGGCCGCGGCGACGGCGCTCCGGCGTACGCCGACCCCTATGCCCCCCCGGCGTCGTCCGGCGGGTCAGCAGGAGGCGCGGCCTCGGGCACCGGCTGGGGACCGCCGACCGGGGACACCCACGAGACCGAGCGGCTCTGGTCGTCCTACCTGGGCGAGCCGGAGCCGCGTCCGCGATCCGGTGTCCGTACGGCGGTGGCGATCGCCGCCCTCGCTGCGGTCGTGGGCGGGCTGGCCGGCGCCGGGGGCACGGTGCTGGCGATGCGCGCCGACTCGTCCTCGACTGATCTCCTCGACTCCGATGCGAGCCTGGGCACCGGCACGATCGCGGCCCGCAACCCGT
>DATLOQ010000021.1:0-5622 GCA_035536235.1 Mycobacteriales bacterium | reverse complement strand
CAGCCCTTCGCGCCCACGATCGGAATCAACTCACCCGCGGCGGCCGACGCGAGCCAGATCGTGCTGCCGATCGTCGAAGGCGGCTTCGGCGGCGGCAAGCCGCGGGTCAAATACCCGCCACGGCCGTTCCTGCCCGGACCGTAATCCGGCTCTCCATCCTTAGCGCGGGTCATCCTGCGGGTGTCAAGAATCACCCGAAGTGGCTGTGAACGGACCGGCCGAAGAAGTGTCAGCCATCAGCTGCCGACGATCTGTCAGACATCAGCCGAAGGCACACACGCGTAAGTGGGGCAGGCAGGGCTCGAACCTGCGACCGAGGGATTATGAGTCCCCTGCTCTGACCAGCTGAGCTACTGCCCCCACGGATCAGGCGAGCGTACCGGTCACACGAGCGCGATCTCGTGGTGCACGGGGCGGTCCGCCACGTCGGGTCCCGCGTACGCACCGCGCGGGCTCGAGATGCAGGCCCACACGTCCGTCGGCTGCGCGAGCAGCCCCTTCAACGCCGTCGCCGCCGGGTCCGCGACGTCGAGCCCGATGTTGAGGAACGAGTAGTCCCGGCCGCGCACGCCGTCGTACGCACGAAGCACCAGCGCACGCAGGACCTCCGGGCGCTCCGGTGCCACGCAGACGTTGACCGCGGTGACGAACCGCAGCGCGCTTCCTGGTGGCGGCAGCGGCGCCGCGCCCGTGAGCGGCCCTGCCGCGTTGAAGAGCGCGCGCACGGCCGCGAGCCGGCGGGAGTACCCCGTGATGCGCAGCTGCTTGAACCCGTGCTGGTCCCAGACGCCGAGGAAGCCGACGATCGCACCGGACGCGTCACGGGCGAGGAGGTACGACGACACGTCGAGGTCTGGCGCGGCCTCGATCCACGACAGCAGGGTCGTCTCGTCGAGCACCGCTGCGAACTGCCGCCGCGGGGCCACCTGGGTCCAGAGCGCGGCCATGTGGGCGAGGTCGCCCGACGTCGCCGGTGACACGGTCAATTCCGCGGAGACCGGCGCGCGACGCCGCCACAGCAGCGGGATCGAATGCGATCGGATGGTCGCGATCCGGTCCACCTGCGGCAGGCCGCGCGGTCCGGACAGCCGCCGCCGCATCGCCTCGTTTCCCGCCAGGATCGTCAGGAACACGAGGACGTCGTCGCCACCGCGCTCGGCGCAGACGTCGCGCGCGTAGGCGACCAGTGCGTCCGCGGCTGCGGTCCCCCGGTACGCGGGCAGCACCTTGAGGTCACTGACGTACATCGTGCGCGTCGCCTCGCCGCGGACGTAGGCCAGCCGCTCGGCGACGGCGACGCAGCCGATCGGCACGCCGTCGGCGTCGTCCACGACGCCGACCCGCCACGACTCCCCCTCCAGCGCGTTCAGCGCGAAGAAGTCCGGTGCCCGCTCGACGCACAGCCCGATGTCGCCTTCCATCGGGCACGCGGCGGTGAGCGCGAGCAGCGCCACGTTGTCCGCTGGTACTGCCTCGCGTACCTCGCCGATACGCGGAGTCGTCACGCCGCAGGTCCCACCGAGCACACCGCGATCCGGCGCTGCAGCAGGCTCCGATCCCGCACGATGAGCGCCTCACCACGCGAGACGTCCTCGACCACGACGTGCCGCCAGCGCTCCGGAACCTCGGTCCAGCCGACGAAGTTGCGGAAGACGAGACGAGCCCCGGGCGCCGCGGTGCGGACGATCTGCGCGAGCAGCGCGTCGAGCTGGGCCTCGTCGAGCCACTCGGCGATGTTCGACAGGGCGAACCCGTGAACGCTCCCGTCGGGACACGTGGCGAGGTAGTCCGCGAACGACGCGTCGGCCAGCACGAGCCGATCCCACAGGTCGGCCCACGCGCCGGCGTCGCGGGGCTGCAGGTACGGCGGTACGCCGCTCGCCACGCCCACCGGATAGCTGCCGGTGAGCATCTGGTGCAGGAAGTAGTTGTCCTGCACCGGGACCTCGGTGAGGCCGTGCTCGACCACCTGGTGGAAGTGTCGGGCGAAGCTCGGGTTCTCCACGTGGGCGAAGAACGCCGGGTCGTACGCCTTGCGGAACACCGCCTTGTTGAGCAGCAACGTGAACAGCAGGCGCCAGCGCGGCGTGTTCCACTCGCGCTCGTAGAGCGCGCGCTGCTCCTCGAGGGTCCGGCAGGCCAGCAGCCGGCGGATCCGCCGCGGGGGGTGGATCGTGGCGCGCATCACCTTGATCACCAGGCCGATGAACCGCTCGGTCACCCCCGAGCCCAAGACGCCTCGCTCGAGCTGGCGCCGCCGGCTGTCCCAGTAGGACCGAGCCTCACCGGAGAGCCCGGGGCGCAGCAGCTGGTAGGCGGCCCACCGGTCCGGGTACGGCGCGGCGCCCAGGAAGCCGACCGGTGCACCCGAAGGCAGTCGGACCAGCGCCTCCGCCTTGAGCTCCACCAGGTGGTTCTGCGCGACGTTGAGGTCGACCGCGACGACCCGGCCGGCGCCCGCGGCCAGCAGCGACAGGGCGGTGCACCCGCCCGAGCTCACGACGACGTGGGTCTCCCCTGCTGCCGGACGCAGCGCCTCGATCTCCAGCAGGGGGTCCTCACGCACCTGGGCGAAGAAGAGCCGCTCCTCGCTCGCTCCCGGAAGCGTGACACGCCGAGCGCTCTGAGCCTCTCCCGCCATGACCGGATGGTAACGAGGCGCGGTTCGCGAGAGTCTCACCTGCGAACCCGGATACCCCGGGACCCCGACGACCGTGGAGCTGATCGCGATCCCGGACACCGCGCGCAGGCCGGCCGGCGCTCCGGCGCGACCGGCCGGCCCAGAGAAGGCATCGTCGCTCATCAGCTCGTTGCTGCACCCGGCCGACCCCGTGATCGCGACCCGCCCGGCCGTCGTCCCCCTGCCCATGGGCTCCGGAAGCGTGCGGACGTACGGCGACCTCGACGCGGACTCCGCGCGGGTGCGGTCCTGGCTCATGGCGCACGGAGTCCACGCGGGCGACCGGGTCGCCCTGGTAGCGCCGGCGAGCGCGGGCTGGTTGGCCGCGTGGCTCGGCATCCTGCGCGCCGGAGCCGTCGTCGTACCGCTGGACCCCGGGCTGACACAGGAGGAGCTCGCGACGCTCCTCCGCAGAAGCGGCGTGGTCGCGGTGCTCCTCGCCGGCTCCGCGCAGGAGACGGCACGCGCGTCGCTCGGTGACCTCGGCGAGGACCCGGCGGTCCTGCTCGTCGAGGACATCGAGGCGCTGCCGGTCGGCGATGACGCCGACTCGGCAAGGGCGCCCCACGACGTCGCGCTCCTGGTGTGGACGTCGGGGACGACCGGCGCCGCGAAGGGCGTGTGCCTGACCTACGCGAACGTCGACTACGTCGTGTCCGAGCTCGTAGCGGCGCAGGACATCAACGCCGACGACCGGTGGCTCACGGTGCTGCCGCTGCACCACATGCTCGCGCTGTGCGGTGTGCTCGCGGGCCTGCGGGTCGGCGCTCCGCTGCACGTGGTGACGTCGCTGATGCCGCACGAGCTGGTCGCCGCGGTCGCCGAGCACGGTCTGACCCGGATGATGGTCGTGCCCCTGCTGCTGCGCATTCTCGAGGCAGACCTGGCTCGCTCGCCCGAGGCCGCGGGCTCGCTCCGCAGCCTGTTCTGCGGCGGAGCGCAGATCCGCACCGAGTTGCTGGAGTCCTACGCCGGGCTCGGCATCGAGGTCATCCAGGGGTACGGGCTCACCGAGTTCGCGCCGACCGCGACGATGAACACCCCCGCGGACAACCGGCTCGGGTCCGTGGGGCGCCCGTTGCCTGGCACCGAGCTGCGGCTGCACGAGGGGGAGATCTGGCTGCGCGGCCCCGGGATGATGGCCGGCTACCTGCAGGAGGACGGCACCACCACGCCGCCCACGGCCGACGACGGGTGGTTCCACACCGGCGACCTCGGCCGCCTCGACGACGACGGCTTCCTCTACGTCGTCGGCCGGGCGAAGAACATCATCGTCCTGGAGAGCGGCAAGAAGGTGCAGCCCGAGGAGATCGAGGACGTCCTCGGGCAGAGCTCGCTGCTCGCCGAGGTCTGCGTCATCCCGATCGTGCTGCCGACCGGCCGCCAAGCCGGCCTCGAGCAGGTGTGCGCCGTCGTCGTGCCGAGCTACGAGGCCCGCGCGACGTACGCCGATCCCGACTCGCTCGTCGAGGCGATGCGGATCGAGGTCGCCGCACTCACGCAGGGGCTCAGCGGGTACAAGCGACCCACGTTCGTGGTGATCCGCGACGCCGAGCTGCCGAAGACGGCGAAGCGGTCGGTGCGGCGCGACGCCGTCGTCCGTGAGACCCGTGAGAGGCTGACCGGGTGACGTCCCCGGCCTACGTCAGCGACTTCCGGTACTCCCTCGGCAGCGAGCGGCACAGCGTCGCGGAGAGCGCCCACGAGGGTCGCACGCTCACGGCGGCGGGCGCCCTCGAGGACGCCGGGTTCCGCTACCACCACGTGTGCTCGCCCGACCAGTCGGCGTACGACCTCGCCCTCGGCGCGGTCGGCGATCTCGCGAAGGAACGCGGCGACACCCTCGACGCGATCGTCTACGCGACGTGCCTGCCGGCGAACGCCAGCGTCGAGTCTCCGGACCGGTTCACCGACAGGGGTGACGTGAAGCACCTGATGGACTTCGCCGGCAGTCGGCTCCAGGCCGACCTCGGCCTCCACCGGTCCATCGTCATCGGCCTGAACCAGCAGGCCTGCACGAGCATGCTCGGGTCGATCCGGATGGCCCACGCGCTGCTAGCGGTGGAGCCGGAGATGCAGGACGTGCTGTGCCTGAGTGCCGACCGGTTCCCGCCGGGCGCGCGGTACGAGCAGGCGTACAGCCTCATCTCGGACGGCGCCGCCGCGTGCGTCGTCGGACGCGAGCCCAAGGGCTACCGACTGCTCGCCGCGGAGCACATCACGAACGGCGCGATGGTGCAGGCCGATGACGACGAGACGGTGGGCGCCTACTTCAGCTACACCAACCAGGTCGTCCAGCGACTGCTCGCCAAGGCGGGGCGAACCGCCGCGGACGTCAGCTGGGTCGTCCCGCAGAACACCAACGTCAAGGCGTGGCAGATCCTCGCGCGACTCCTCGGCATCGACGAGAGCCGGGTGTTCCACCCGTCGCTGCCGGACGTCGCCCATGTGATCAGCGGGGACAACATGGTGAACATGGCCTACCTGGAGGAGTCGGGCCGGGCCGCACCCGGCGACGTGCTGCTGCTCGTGATGGCCGGGTACGGCATGAACTGGCAGGGCCTGCTCCTCGAGAAGGTCTGACGTGGACCAGCTGCGGGCGACGTCGCGCCGGCTCAGCGACCTGTCCGTCCGGCACTCGCGCTCCGTGGGAGTGAGCGGGTGGCCCGACACCGTGGAGCGACCGCAGTGGTTCACGTCTCCGCAGCTCGTCTCGCTGCACGGGACCTCCGCATGGGAGGCCCTCGACGAGCCAGCCCGCCAGGAGCTCAGCTTCTGGGAGGCGGTCAGCTTCTACAGCCTGAACATCCACGGCGAGCGTCTGCTCATGGCCGGTCTCGCCCAGCGCCTCTACCGGCCGGGGCTCGTCGACGTGAGCGAGTACCTCCACCACTTCCTGGCCGAGGAGAACGTGCACAGCGTGTGGTTCGGCACGTTCTGCC
>DATLOQ010000020.1:0-23155 GCA_035536235.1 Mycobacteriales bacterium | reverse complement strand
CACAGCGACGCGATGGAGCCGTTGGTGATGAAGATCTTCGTGCCGTTGAGGACCCAGTCGGAGCCGTCGCGTACGGCGGTCGTGCGGATCGAGCCCGCGTCGGAGCCGGCCTCCGGCTCGGTGGACGCCCACGACCCGATGTAGGTCCCGTCGCACAGGCCGGGCAACCACTCCTGCTGCTGCTCTTGCGTGCCGTGCAGCCAGATCGGCACCGAGCCGATCACCCAGTGCGCGCCGAGCGACAGGGTCAGCCCGCCGTCGCGGCCGCCCTCTCCGATCGCCTCGTTGGCCACGCAGCAGTCGGTTATCGAGCCGCCGCCGCCGCCGAGCTGCTCCGGGATGGGCAGCCCCGCGAGGCCCTGCGCCGCAAGAGATTCCCAGACCCTGGGATCCCAGCGGCTGTCCCGGTCGCGCTCGGGCGCCCCGGGTGCCACCTCCCGCGTCGCCCACCGGCGTACCGACGAGCGCAGCGCCTCCTGCTCGTCAGTCAGGGTGAAGTCCATCCGGGCCCCCGCGTGGTCAGTCGCTGTCACGCATGAGGCGCCAGATGGCGTAGCACGCACCGGCGGCTATTGCCGCGAAGGTGACGATCAGCACCAGCGTGATCGCCAGGTGCCCCATGCCGGCGAGCCTAGCGGGGCGATCCGCGACCTCCGCGGCCGCGTGGCCGGGCCGCGTGACTTTGCGTCGGCTCCGTCGTTGATCAGGGTGTCCGGGGGCGCTTCGGCGTACCGGGGCGACGACCGGGGGCAAATGGCGTAACCGGCTTGGATCATCCAGTTGGGTGACGCGCAGGCGGGTTTCGTATACCTTGAGCACGGAATGCACCATTGTCGGCCTCGCTCCCGCCGGCTGTCAGTGATAACTCCCGCGCTACCTGACCTGATGGGCGAGTCCACATGAGCTGGTTCGACAACGCTGCCAAATCCGCCGCGCGCCGTTCGGCGGGGGCCGACGACGTCGACCCCAGCTCCGGTCTCACTCGCCGCGACGCGCTGAAGAAGGCCGGGATCGTCGGCGGCGCCGCCCTGTGGATGACCCCGGTCCTCCAGAGCATCACGGTGCCCGCCTATGCCAACAGCCATCCCCAGGGTCAGACCGGGCTGGACGCGGGCGCGGCCTGCACGTCCGGCACGGAGTGCGCAAGCGGCAGCTGCAGTGGCACCGTGGGCAACCCGGGCACCTGTCAGCCGGTCAACGCCGGCGGCCCGTGCGGGACGTCGGCCAACGCCGGCACCAACTGCACCACCGGCGTGTGCCTGGCCGGCACCTGCCAGAAGAACGGCACCGGCGGCACCTGCGCAGGCAACACCGACTGCCTGTCCAACGACTGCATCGCGAACGGCCCGCAGGCCGGCACGTGCAAGGCGTCGGGTGCCGGCGGCGCTTGCCGGATCGACGCGGACTGCGCCGCAAACCGCCTCTGTGGCCCCAACACGCTCACCTGTGGGGGGGCCTAACCAGGCCATCGACGGCTCGACGGCGCGGCGTGCACTGACGCGGCGTGCGCGCTGCGATCGGGTCTGCACACGCTGAGATCGCGCTGCGCTGCCGTGCACTGGGCTACGAGTTCGTCATCCGGTGTGCGCACCCTGAGCTGATGGCGCACCTCGGCCATGTGTTCGGGTCGCTCGAGGATCCGGCGGCAGATGCGCACGTCTACGAGGTGCAGGACTTCGCGGGCTGGGCGCAGATCACGCTCGACGGCGCGGTGGCCGTCGACAACGTCCGGCTGCCGGACGTCGTCGAGTTCATCCAGACCCACGTCAACCTGGCCGCGGTCGTCGCTCCCCCGCCACGGCTGTTCCTGCACGCGGGCGGGGTGTCCTCCGGTCTGGACGCGGTGGTGCTCCCGGCCGCGTCGGGATCAGGCAAGACCAGCTTGACGGTCGCGCTGGTCGGGGCCGGCCTCGGCTACCTCTCCGACGAGGCGCTCGCGGTCGACCCCGACGACCTGTCGATCACCCCGTTCCCGAAGTCGTTCACGATCAAAGCGAGTGGGCAGCACCTCTTCCCCCGTCTCGGACCGGCACCGGGCACGCTCGCCGAGCGGTTCACGGCGCCGTACGCGTGGCACGTCCCCGTCGCCGAGGTGAGGCGCGACTGCGTCGGGACTGCGGGTTGCCGCGCCAGGCTGATCATCAGCCCGCGGTACGTCGCCGGCTCGCCGACCGAGGTCCGGCCGCTGAGCCACGGCGAGGCGATGCTCGTGCTCGGCCAGAACAGCTCGTCTCTTCGAGCGCTGGGTGACCGAGTGCTCGAGACGCTCGAGCGGGTTGCCCGTTCAGCGCCGGCCTACGCCCTGACGTTCAGCGACCTCGGTGCGGCGCGCGCCGAGGTGCTCCGGTTGTTCGAAGAAGTCCGGTGACCGGGCCACGGCGGCGTGACGGCGTCGCCAGCCGCGAGGTCGACGGCGACGTGGTCCTCTGGGACGGCGACGCGTTGCACCTGCTCGACCCGCGAGCCGCCGCCGTGTGGCTCCTGCTCGACGGTCGGCGCAGCGGACCAGACGTGTGTCGCGTGCTCGCGCAGCGGTTCGCGGCGGACGCTGCGCAGCTCGAGGCCGACGTGGCCGGGCTGCTCGCCTGGTTCGCCGAGCGAGGTCTCCTCGCCGACGACGGTCAGTACGGCGACTCGCTGCCGAAGTAGTCCGTCGGGGCGGGCGGGGCGGTGGGGGCGCGCTGCACCTGGACCGTGATCGGCGGCGCGGACCGCCACGGCGCGGGCGGGGCCGCAGCGGCTATCGCGGCCTCGGTCGGTGACAGGCCGTGGTACTGGCCGGGAATCGCCGCGTCGCCGCTGGCGGAGGCCTCGTACCCGTAGCCGTACCCGTAGCCGTAGCGGTAGGCGTCTGGTCCCTTCGCCGGCGCCATGTTGAACACCGCACCGAACAATGTCGCGTCGACACCACGGAGGCTCTCAACCGCCTGCTTGACCTGCTCGCGGCGGGTCCGGCTCGCGCGCACGACGAGGAGCGCACCACTCGCGCGGGCGCTCAGCACGGCCGCGTCGGTCACCGGCAGGAGCGGGGGTGAGTCGATGATGACGAGCGCGCGCGACTCCAGCTCGTGAAGCAGGTCAGTCATCTGCCGCGAGCCGAGGAGCTCGCTCGGGTTAGGTGGCTGGCGCCCGCTGAGCAGCACCTTCATGGTGCCGTCTCCCCAGTCCTGGAGCGCCTCGTCCACCGAGACCCGCCCGATCAGGATGTCGGTGAGACCGACCGGAGAGACCAGCCCGAGATACTCGCCGACCTTCGGCCGGCGGAGGTCCCCCTCGATGAGGATCACCGGTGCGCCGAACTCGGCGATCGTGATGGCGAGGTTGCAGGTGGTCGTCGACTTCCCCTCGCCCGGCACGGAGCTCGTGACGACGATCGACCGGGGATGGTCGTCGACGTTGATGAACTGGAGGTTGGTACGGATCTGCCGGAACGCCTCGGCCCGCGGCGCACCCGGCGAGTCCTGAACGACGAGGGGACGTCTGCTCGCGTTGCCGTCGTAGGAGATGACGCCGAGCGTAGGCAGGTCGAACTGCTCCTGCAGCTCTTCGGCGCCTTTGACGCTCGTGTCGAGTGTCTCCCGCGCGACCGCGATGCCGATGCCGATGCCCAGGCCGACGAGAAGTCCGAGGGCGAGGTTGACGTTGCGGCGTGGGGACACGGGAGTCGTCGGGAACTCGGCCGGCTTGACGACGGTGATCTTGACGAGCGGCTGGCCACTGGCGTTCGTCCGCTCGAGCTGGCTGACCAGCTTGGTGAAGTTGTCGGCGGCGGAGTTGGCGATGCGCTGCGCCTGCACCGGTGACCGGTCGGTGGCGCTGATGTTCAGCAGCACCGTGTCGACGGGGGCGCTGGCAGCCAGACGTGCGGCGAGCTCTTCGGGCGTCTCCGAGAGCCCGAGCTCATCGATCACCGCTTGCGCGACGACCGGGCTGTCGATGATGTCTGCGTAGCTCTTCACCCTCTGCTGGGCGAACTGGCTTCCTTGAACGGCCCCGACGCCGGATCCTTCGTCGGCTGAGACGAAGAGGCGCGCGCGGGCGCTGTAGATCGGGGTCGCTGCCAACGTTATGGCCGCCGCGGCCGCGATCCCGAGCAGTGTGCACAGGATGATGAGCGTCCGGTGGATGCGCAGCAGCCGGATGTAATCGCCCAGATCCACGAGCGAAGTCTCGCACACCAGATGGCGTGCGACCGGCGCGTGCGGCAGGGTGCATGCGTGTACCGCAAGCCGATGCACGTCGCGCATATGCTCGACGGGGACCGTGCCGTGCTGATGCATCTCGACAGCGGCGTGTCGGTGGCGCTGTCCCGCGAGGCCACGAGCATCTGGCAGCTGGTTGTCGAGCATGGGACCGCCGCAGCGGTCGTCGCCGGGCTCAGCGAGCGCTACGCCGTCGATCAGGCCGTCCTGGCTAACGACGTGGAGCGGATTCTCGATGTGCTCGTCTCGGCGGACCTGCTGGAGGTGCTGAGTTGATCCGCCGGCACTCTGTGATGACCGGAATCACCGTGGCGGTCGGCGTCGGGACCGGGGTGCTGGTCGCGGCGACGACGTTCCGCGAGCCGGCTCGTCCGAGGCCCGAGGTCTCGACCTCCGCTGCCGTCGCCGTACACGAGGACGCTGCATGGCGCTGGCTGGGCCCGGCCGCCTGTGAGCGCGTCCGAGAGGCCCGGACCACGGTCGAGCGGCTCGTCGCCGGGGTCTGGGTATCGGCCGTCATGCCGCTTGCGCAGGTCCGGCAGCTCACGGTGAGCGACGGCGTGCGTGGGCTCGCCGTCGGAACGGATGAATCCTGCCGGACTCAGTTCGCGGTGACCGACGACGGCGGCCGCACCTGGCGTCGAGTATCTGCCGGCGGCGCCGTGCTGTCAGCGAGCAGACGCGGCAGTCACGTGTGGTCGGTGATGCGACGCGCCGCGGGGCGCCACGAGCTGACGGTGCGTCCGGCTCCCGGCGCGGTCCCCGAGATCGTCCGCGTGCCGTGCCGGGATGATGACGGGGTGGCTTCGCTCGTCGAAGCCGTCGATCAGCAGTCCGCCTGGGTGGTCTGCCAACTGCCGCGGACATTCGTGCGGCTGCTGCTGGGCACGAGAGACGGTGGGCGAACGTGGTCACGCAAAGCTGACGGACGAATCGGCGGCGGGTTTGACGGGCTCGGCACCGTTCTCGCGACCTGGATGGGAAGCGGGCCACGTGGCTGGGCCGTTCTCACGACAGAGCACTGCGCCGAGGGTGATCTGCGGATGTCACCCGACAACGGTCGAACGTGGACCCCGCTGGTGTGCCTTGGTGAGGAGCTCGGCCTGCGCCGCCTGCTCTCTATGCAGATGACATCCACCGGCCGCGGTGTGCTCGTCGGTCTGAAAGCCGGGAACGCCGTCACGCTCCTGACGCGTGACGGCGGCCGGACCTGGAGACCTGCCTGATGCCTACTTCCGGGTGCGCGGCGCCGGCGTGGCCCCGGCGCTCCAGTTCGGCACCTGGTCCCGGGCGAAGACCGCGAAGCTGTACGTCACGCCTCTGACCAACGAGGACGTGGTCGCCGTCATACCCGATCCGGCGTAGATGCGGGTTCCGTCGGCCGCGGACGCCGGCGGCACGGTCCCGGCCTTCATCTGGACGACCACCGAGGCGAAGTCGATGTCAGTCGGGTTCACCCACTTCACGGTCGCGGACGTCCCCTTGATGGCTACGGAGACCGCGCTTGGCGCGGCCGGTGCGACGGTGTCCGTGGAGACGGTGACCGCGACACGGCCGTCAGGCGCGAGCGCGGTCGAGATTCGCAGTCCTTCGGGCGAGCTCCAGCTTCCTCCGACGGGCAGAGCGGCGTTGGCCATCGAGCCGTCCGGAGTGAGGTCGAGCAGCAGCGGGGCGGGGCTCAGCGAGGGGTCGTCGATTCGGATGAGCACGCCGCCCAGAACGCCCGCGGGGAGCAGGGCGTCGGCGCCTGCCGCGGAGCGGGACTCGAGCCAGTAGCGCCGTCCGTTGGACGCGTCTATCGAGGCAGCGATGACGTCCGTGCCGGCAGTCTCGACAGGCGCCAGGATCGCGGAGCCACCCGGCTGCAGCGCGACGGACCGTGCCCCGAGCCATCCGAGCCTCGCCTTCTGCACCACGCTGAAGTGGCCGACGTAAGTCGCGTTGCCCATCGCGTCCGTGATGTCGCCGTACTCGGCGAGGGAGCACCCGTTCGCCGCGAGCGTCATGAACACCCCGTCGACGGAGCAGCTGAGCGAGCCGGCGTGGCGAAGGCCGTCGTTGTGGCCGAGCTCGTGCATGAGCGTCCGTCGGCTCATGACGCCGTTCATCCACACCTCCGCGCCGGGTTGGTAGGCCCAACCGCCGTAGCTGCTGCAGTCAGGGTTGCTGCTCTTCGGGTGGTACAGCACGACGCGCTGGTAGGTCGTGGGGTCGAACCCCGCGGTGAGGGCGGCCGCCTTCGCCTGCAGCATCGTCTCCTTGTGATTCGTGAAGCACAGCCCGCCGGTCGGACCGGTGATCGTCAGCCACGGGGTCACGGAACCGGTGAACCCCTGGCTGCCGTTAGAGACCTCGGTGCGCCACTCGTCACCGTCGGAGAACAGCTGAGCCGCTGCGGCCTCCGGAGTCAGGGAGTCGGGGCCGGTCCAGGCCGCAAGAATGACGAGCACGCTGGTCTTCGTGGCGGCGCCTCCGGCAGACGCGATGGCGGTCGGCTCCGTCGTCGTCGTCGCGTCTATGGCCATCAGCGTGCTCCCGGTCATCGTGCCGCGGACGCGGACGGTTGCACCTGGCTTCAACGTCCGGCCTTTCGGCAGCGTCAGGCGGACGGCGCGCTTGCCGACGATGAGCATGTCGCGCACGCCGGACTGCTCGCCGGCGGCGTGGGCGTGTGCGTGCCCGTCGCCGGGCGCGTGCGCTGCGACTCGCTGATACGTCCCCGTGTGGGAGGTGGTGGCGGGTGCGCCGGCTGCGCCGGCGCCCTGCGCGGATGCGATGGCGACGACGGCGAGACCGAGGAGCACGGCCGTGGGGGCAAGACGACGCATTGGAGAGCCTCTCGTGAATCCGGGTCAGGGAATTCGGGCGACATGTGTTCTTTCGGCCATGTCGCCGCCCGTCCGGTGCCACTAACGGGTGAACCCGCATACGCTCCGGCGTACCGCTTTCTCGTTCTGACAACCTGCCGAGGACGGACCTCTCGATGGCTGTGGCCGCACTGTGCGCCCGCTTCCTGCTGGCCGGCGTGCTGGCGTGGTCGGGCACAGCGAAGCTGCGAGACCGGGAGGGGTCGCGCCAGGCGGTGCGTGACTTCGGCGTCGGCGACGGACTGTCGAAGGTTGTCGCGCCCGTCCTTGCGCCGCTCGAGCTGCTGGCGGCGGCCCTGCTGATCCTGGGCGGTGTTGCCGGGTTCGTCGGCGGGCTCCTCGCGGTCGCCCTGCTCGGCTCGTTCACCGTCGGCATCGTCGTGAACCTGCTGCTCGGCCGGCACCCGGACTGCCATTGCTTCGGTCGCGCGAGCACCGCGCCGCTGAGCTGGTGGTCGGTCGCTCGCAACGCCGTCCTGCTCGGGCTCACCGCCCCGGTCCTCGCCGCGGGACAGGACCAACCCTGGCTGTTCGGAGCTCTTGGAGACCGCACCGACGCTGAGCTCGCGGCCGGGCTCTCCATCGCGGCGCTCGCCCTGGCTGTTGCTGTTCTCGGCTACCTCTTACTCGAGGGCCTGCGCCGCCACGGCGCCCTGCTCCTGCGCGTCGAGCAGCTGGAGCGCCTCGCCGGGATCGCGCCTGCGCCTCCCGCACCGGACCTGGCGCTCGTCGACCTCGGCGGCGGCGAGCACACAGTCGGTGGTCTTGTTGCGGAGCGCGCCGCGCTACTCGTCTTCACGAGTGCGAACTGCGGCCCCTGTGCGGCGCTCGCGCCGGACATCGCCGCCTGGGCGGACCGGGCAGCCGTCCGGGTCGCGATCATCGGAGCGGGGTCCCCGGATCAGGTGCGAGAGAAGTTCTCGTCGACAGACTCGTTGACGGTCCTGCTCGACCCGGGCGGGGCGCAGAAGTCGTACGGCGTCAGCGCGACACCGGCCGCGGTGCTCGTCGACCAGTCGCTGCGGATCGCCGCAGGGCCGGCGTACGGCGCGGACGAGATCCGCGCGCTGGTAGGGCCGTACCTTCCGGTGCCCACCGGGCTCGAGATCGAGCCCCGACCTCTCGGACTTGGCGATCCCGCACCGCATGCGCACCTGGTGGATGAGGACGGGGATGAGGTGGAGGTCTCTGACGTCGCGGACGACCGGGTGCTGCTCTTCTGGGACCCGACGTGCGGGTTCGCGAGCCGCATCCTGCCGGACGTGATGGCGTGGGAAGCGGCGCACGACGGCGAGGCCCCGCTCGTGGTGGCAACCCGAGGCGACGCGGCTTCGGTCCGCGAGTCAGGGTTGCTCTCGCGGGTGGTGCTCGACCCGGCGTTCCGGGCCGGCACCGCCTTCGGCGCGCCCGGCACGCCATCAGCTGTGATCGTGCGCGACGGCCGGCTCGCGTCAGCGGTCGCGATCGGCGGCCCCGAGGTCGTCGCGCTGCTGGCGACCCGGTCAGCGAGCACCTCGGCAGCCCACCGCTAGCTCCCCGATCGCCCCCGTTGGGTGCGCCTGGCCGTACGCAGATCGCGCGCTACGCCAGGCAGCCGCCGGACGATTCGAGACCACCGCCGCAGGTGCGCGCCGGCGAGGTAGAGGCGACCTCGGTCAGCCGTGCTGGGATCGATGATTCGCATCATCTGCCTTGGCGGGAGCACGTCGCGGAGGAGCATCCGCCAACGCACACTGGGCTTTGCGTCGAGCAGCTCCTGGACGCGTCGGGTGTCCGAGGGCGCGTTCGCCTGCACGAGCCACCAGCGCGCGGGGGTGGACGGGAGGCCGAGGAGGTCCGCGTGGTCGGGTCTGCCGAGGGATTCCAGCGCGGCGCGCACTGCGGGCCGCCCGCCGGTCTGGTTGGCGAGCGCCCCCACCGCCGACCAGTCGATGTCCTCGATCGCGGCGGCGAGTCGGCGGGCAGATGCTGAGCTGCTGCCGTCGCGGGCGACCGAAGCGGCCGCGATCAGCGCCTGCGCGGGTTCGTCCAGCGCCGGGACGTGCACGCCGGCCAGCTCAGCGGGGACGACGTGTGAGCGCAGCGCGGCCCAGGTGACGTGCGGTGGGGCGTCGAGGCCCGGATAGCGGTCGTGCAGGTCCACCTCGGGGCCGTTCCGTGCTCGGAGCACCACCGAGTGGACCGCCGAGCCGAAGCGGTTCAGCTTGCCGTGCTCGAGCGTCAGCCCGGCGGCCAAGAGCGCGTCGACCGCTGTGGCGAAGGCGGCTGGTGACACCAGAACGTCGACGTCACCGACTCGAGCATCGGGGATGAAGAGGGGCCCACTCCAGGTCTGACCCTTGATCATGACGTGGTCGACGCCCGCCCCGGCCAGCAGGTAGGAGACCCGAGCGTGCCAGAGCTGAGACCACGACGAGGCTGACACATCCCACTTGGCGGTCACCCGCCCATCGAAGCAGACAACCCCCGGGCGCTTCCTCCACATCGACCACTCGGGAGCGATGGAAGGGCCGGCTGGACGAGTGCCGGCGCCCGGGGGTGCGGTGTCTGCCGTGGTATCCGCCGTACGCCGCCAGGGCGACACAGCTGAATCCGTCAGGCCTTGGTCTGGCGGCTAGCGGGCAGCCACCTCACGTGTCCTGGTTCTATGCATTAACCGGACCACCTCCTCTCCCGTGTCCGACCACCGTAGGTCCCCGCCGACGAGCCCGCAATCGGTGGCAGGGGGTAGGACCAGGGGGCGAGGTAAGCATGGCGGAGCGGCGATAATCTGGATATCCTCGCCAAGCACCCTGATTTCCCGGTACATTCCGGGGGATTGCAATTCCTCCCGCACGAATCTAAGAAGGAGACGCCATGCGTCGCACGACCACAGCTGTGGCGCTGACCACAGGGTTCCTGGCCGCGCAGGCGTTCGCAGGCGTCGGTGTCTCGTCCGCCGCGCCGGTCCCCGCCTGCCCGTACCCCCCGAACAACCCGGTGCTCTCCGCCGGGCTGTCACGGACGACCGTCACCAAGGGCCAGGACTTCACCGTCTCCGGCACGTTGACCCTGAACAACTGCGGCGTCGGCAGCGCGCGAGTCGGCCTGTTCGGCCGTGAGGCCCCAGGGCCGTACACGTACCTCAACCAGACCGCGACCAACGCGGCCGGCAGCTACTCGTTCACGTTCCACACCGACGAGACCCTCGACCTCATCGTGCTGATGTCGGCCACGGGGAACCTGCCGAAGGTCATCTCCAACAAGGTGCACGTCTCGGTCGTCGGCTGACCTGAGCTCATCGCGGTC
Source organism: Mycobacteriales bacterium (assembly GCA_035536235.1). GTDB lineage: Bacteria > Actinomycetota > Actinomycetes > BP-191 > BP-191 > DATLNF01. The sequence continues at coordinate 12,798 of DATLOQ010000020.1, read as the reverse complement.
AGGTGACCGCACCGCGCCGCGGCCCCCGAGGGGGCCGCGGCGTTCTGGTTTGATGCGCCGGTGTCCTCAACGAGCGTGCCCGTCCGCGGTCGCCGTCGTCGGACCCGGCACGCCGTCGCCGCGGCGGTCCTCCTCCTCCTCTCCGCCCTCGCGTGGATCGGCATTCGCGGGATGCTGGCCCGCAGCGCGCTGATCGCGGCCCGCAGCGAGCTCTCGACGGCGGCGTCGCGTGCCCGCGACGGGGACCTGTCAGCTGCCGAGACGGCCGCTAAGCGCGCTCGGTCCCACGCCGTACGAGCCGAGTCGCTCACCGGCGACGTCCTCTGGCGCCTGGGCGCGTCGGTGCCGCTCGTCGGCGACAGCCTGGCCACGACGCGGGACATCGCGGTGACGGCACGGGTCCTCGCGGTGAAGGCGATGCCGCCGCTGCTGGAGGCCCTCCACCACCTCGACGACGCGACCGCGGGGGGCGGTGGGTCCTCGATCCGCCTCGGCGGGCTGACCGCGGCGCTGGACCCGGTCGTCGAGGGGCTCGGCGTCGTCCAGCAGACCCAGCGGGACCTCACCGGCCGGCGCCGCGGGCGGGTCCTGCCGCAGATAGCGGTTGCTCGCGCCGACCTCACCAGACACGTGGCGTCCCTGCGCGACGGCCTCGGCGAGCTCGAGGCGGCGCTGCGCATCGCGCCGGAGTTCCTCGGCAGCGAGGGGAAGCGGTCGTACTTCCTCGGGTTCCAGACACTGGCCGAGCTGCGCGGCACCGGTGGCCTGATCGGGTCGTACGCCGTGCTCACCGCCGATCGCGGCACGCTGACGCTGTCGCGGGTCGGCACGACCGGCCGTGACCTCCAAAGCCCGTACACCCCGGTGGTGGACCTCGGTAAGGAGTTCAGCACCAACTACGGCGTGTTCGCGGCCTCCGGCTTCTGGTCGAACCTCAACATGAGCCCGCATTTCCCGTACACCGACCAGATCGCGCGAGCGCTGTGGCGACGGCAGTTCGGCGCGGAGCTCGACGGCACGATCGCCCTCGACTCCTTCGCGCTGTCGCACCTGCTCCGGACGGCCGGTCCGATCACGTTGCCGGCCGGAGACGTGATCACCGCGGACAACGTCGTCGACGTGACGCTGCGCGACGCCTACCTGCGCTTCGACGAGGCCGGCCAAGATGCGTTCAACCTGGAGCTGGCCGACGCCGCGGCGCGCAAGCTGCTCGGTGGGCTCGACAACCCGCTGGCGACCATCCTGGCGTTGAGCCGAGCCTCGGCCGACGGCCACCTCCAGGTGGCGGTCCGCGACCAGTCGGTCCAGTCGTTCTTCGCCGAGCGACCCATCGGGGGGGTGCTCGACGGCGAGCCAGGTCCCTACCTCGGGCTGTCGCTCACCAACGCCGGGGCCACAAAGCTCGACTACTACCTGAACGGCGAGGTCACCTACCAGCTGGACCGACGAACCGGACTCGCCGTCGCGGAGGTCCGGTTCACGAACACCGTGTCGCCGAGCGCGTTGCCGAGGATCGGGGGGACCAGCATCGGCGGACGCGCGCCCGGAGATCCACCGGCGCCGCTGGGTCGCAACCGGCTTCGCGTGGCGGTCTACGGAGGAGTGGGCGCCGCCTTGCGCGGCGGATCGGTCGACGGGGTGCGGTTCGTGCAGGAGACGAGCCTCCCGGGCCAGCCTTGGGTCCTCGGCGACACCCGGACCCTGCTCGAGCCGGGTACGGAGCGCGGTCGTGCGATGTTCTCGACCTTCCTTGACGTCGACCCAGGGAAGCCGGTCGTCCTCCGGGTCGAGTTCATGGAGGTGACGCGGGACGGGCCGCTGCGAACCCGACTGCCACCAGCGGTCCGGCCATTCGGCTTCAGAGACCTGTCCGAGCTGCGACTAGCCCGTCGGCCGATGCGGTCGCGTGGCTGCGGTGCCCCCGTCCACGAGCACGTCGGCGATGCGATCGCCGGCGTGGCCGTCCCACAGCGCCGGTCGTCGTGGAGGAGGTGGGTGGACCAGGGTGCTGCGCACCGCTGCGACGACGTCACGCGGGATCCGGCCGACGAGGCGGTTCGTGCCCTCCGAGATCGTGATGGGGCGCTCTGTGTTGTCACGTACGGTCAGACACGGGACGCCCAGGACTGTCGCCTCCTCCTGCACACCCCCGGAATCAGTGATGACCACGCGCGCGTGCGCTTCCAGTGCGATGAAGTCGAGATATCCCGCCGGCTCGGTGAGCCGGATCCCAGGCACGCGTCGTCCGGCCAGGGCCGCGCGTGTGCGCGGGTGCACGGGAAAGACGAGCGGCAGCTCCTTCGACAGATCGCCCAGCGCTCCCAGCAGGTCACCGAGCAGCGCCGGGTCGTCGACCGTCGCGGGCCGGTGCATGGTGATCAGCCCGTAGGCGCCGCGTTCCACGCCGAGGTCGGCGTGAATGGTTCGCGCCTCACTCCGCGGGAGGTTACGGAGCAACGTGTCCACCATGGTGTTGCCGACGAGATGTATCTGGTCGTCGCGGTAGCCCTCGTTCCGGAGGTTGTCGACCGCATCGGCTGATGGAGCCAGCAGGTAGTCGCTCACGCGGTCTGTGACGACGCGATTGATCTCCTCGGGCATGGACCAGTCACGGCTGCGAAGACCCGCCTCGACGTGCGCGACGAGTGCGCCGTGCTTCGCTCCGGCGACGGCGCACGCGAGGGTGCCGTTGACGTCGCCCACCACGACGACCACATCGGGCAGGGTCCGGGCCAGCAACCCCTCGAAGGCGATCATCGTCCGCCCCGTCTGCTCGGCATGGGAGCCGCTGCCGACGCCCAGCGAGTGGTCCGGATCGCGGATATCGAGCTCTTCGAAGAAGACACCGTTCATCGCACGGTCGTAGTGCTGACCCGTGTGCACGAGCAGCGTCTCGACCCCGCGGCTCTCGAGAGCATCGAGAACAGGCTTCACCTTCATGTAGTTGGGCCGGGCACCGGCGACGCACATCACCCTCAGTGGCATCCGTCTAGTCTTGCAGCGTCTTGCGTCGGGGCGAAAATGCTGCCGCTTCGTATTGCTGCGAGTAATGACTCGACGGGAGCAGTTGATTGAGGACCGAGGCGGACGGCCGAGCCTTGGTCGTGGTCGCCCATCCGGACGACGAGGTGCTCGGGTGCGGTGGCACGATCGCGGCGATGGTCGAAGGAGGGTTCGATGTCACCAGCTGCATCCTCTCGGGCGAGGTCGAGGCGCGCGTAGGGCGCCCCGCCGACGGGGAACTGCGCGCGGACACTCTTGCCGCGGCCGAGTGCCTGGGAATGCAGCCCCCCATCCTCGGCAGCTTCCCGAACATCGCGATGAACTCCGTACCCCACATCGACCTGGTGCGCTTCATTGAGGCGGCTCTCCTCGAGACGCGCGCCACCCAGGTCTTCGCCGTCCACCCCGGCGATCTGAACGACGATCACCGGCAGGTGTCGCTGGCGTGCATGGCCGCGGCGCGACTGAGTCAACGTCGGGAAGGAGCGCCCCGGCTCCGTGGGCTGCATCTGATGGAGATCCCGTCCGCGACCGACTGGGCTTTCGCGGGTGCCGGTCCCCGGTTCGACCCCACCTCGTTCGTTGAGCTGGGCCCGGACCTCCTGGCGCGCAAGCTCGAGGCGCTGCAGCGTTACCGCGGCGTCATGCGGCCGTTCCCGCATCCGCGCAGTGAAGAGGTGGTGACCGGTCTCGCTGCTTGCCGTGGCGCTCAGGCCGGGATGCGGTACGCCGAGGCATTCCAGACGATCCATCAGGACTTGAGCTGCGAGCTGGGCCTCGGTGTACGTCCGACTCGGTAAGCGGATCTTGGACGTCGTTCTGGCCGGCACCGCGCTGGCCGCCGGAGCTGTGCTGCTGCTGGTCGTGGCCGTCGCTATCAAGACCGAGGATCGCGGCCCGGTTTTCTACCGGCAGCAGCGCGTCGGTCGCGGCGAGCGGATGTTCGTGATCCTGAAGTTCCGCAGCATGCCGACGTCCGCGCCGAGCATGCCGTCGGCAGAGCTCAGCGGTCCGCGGGTGACCCGCGTCGGGCGGGTCATCCGTCGGCTCAACGTCGACGAGCTGCCCCAGCTGCTCCAGATCGTCCAAGGGCACATGAGCATCGTCGGCCCCCGGCCGGCCCTGCTCTCGCAGGAGGAGCTGATCCGGCTCCGCCGTCAGAACGGCGCATTCGTCGTGCGGCCCGGGTTGACGGGACTTGCGCAGGTGCGGGCATACGACGGGATGCCGGATGCGGAGAAGGCCGCGTACGACGGCGAGTACGCATCAAGCCTCTCGTTCGCGCGCGACATGACGATCATCGCGCGGACCGTCCTGTACCTGCTGCGACCACCGCCTACGTACTGAGGAAGCCGACATGCGCTGCGGATTCGTGACCTGTGTGCGCCTCGGCGAGGCATGCATCGAGGAGATCCTCGACTTCGGGGGGCACCTCGATCTGCTGGTCACGCTGCGGGACGATCTCGGCGTCAACAAGTCGGGGCGGGTCTACCTCGACGAGATCGCGCAGCAGCACGGCATTCCGCTGCTGAAGGTTGCCAACATCAACGAGGCGGGGTTGATCGAGGTGCTGCGGGACGCGGACCTCGACTGGCTGTTCATCATCGGGTGGTCGCAGATCGCCCGTGCTGAGGTGCTGCACGTGCCGCGCCGTGGAGTGCTCGGCATGCATCCGACTCTGCTTCCGGAGGGCCGTGGCCGGGCGTCCATCCCGTGGGCGATCCTCAAGCGGCTCGACCGCACGGGCGTGACCCTCTTCCGGCTGGACGAAGGGGTGGACACCGGTCCGATCCTCGCGCAGCACGTGCTTCCGCTCAGCCCCGCGGAGACTGCGACGACCCTTTACGAGCGCGTCGTGGGGGCGCATCGCAGTTTGCTCCGGAACACGTGGCCCGCCCTGCTCAGCGGTGAGGTGGAGGAGCGGGCACAGGACGAGACGCTGGCGACCGAGTGGCCGGGACGCGGTCCGCAGGACGGCGAGATCTACCCGGCAGAGATGCGTGTCGCCGATGTCGAATGTCTTGTTCGCGCTCTCACGCACCCGTATCCGGGAGCCTTCGTCGCGCGTGACGACGGACGGATCCTCAGAATCTGGTCCGGCGAGCCGGTGACCGGGTCGGTGCCCCCGGGCGCACTCGTGCTGACGCTGTCGGACGGCGAGTACGCCGTCCGCTCCTACGACATCGAGCCGTAGTCTCGACCGCCGGTATGGTCTCCACCATGCTCCGGGTCGCCGCTGCCGTGCGGTGCGCGCACCGCACCGACGCCCCCGGTTAGCCGGGCGCCATGCGGATCCTGCTCGTGACGCACTACTTCCCGCCCGAGGTGGGCGCTCCACAGGCGAGGCTGTCCGAGCTGGCCGCAGCCTGGGCCGAGTCCGGGCAGGCGGTCACCGTGCTGACCGGGATACCGAATCACCCCACCGGGGTAGTGCCGGCTGAGTACCGAGGCGTGCGGTGTCGCGTCGAGAGCGGGCGGGGCTACCGAATCGTCCGCACGTGGCTGTATGCGACGCCGAACGAGGGCATTCTGAAGAAGACGATCGGCCACGTCTCGTTCATGATCACCTCTGTGCTGCTCGGTGCCGCCCGCACCGGTCCGGTCGACGTCGTCGTCGTCTCGTCTCCGACCTTCTTCTCCATCGGGGCCGGATGGGTGCTGGCGAAGCTTCGGCGCGCGAAGTTCGTCGTCGAGGTCCGTGACCTCTGGCCGGCGCTGTTCGTCGAGCTGGGCGTCCTGACGAACCGGCAGGTGATCCGGGTCCTGGAGAAGCTCGAGCTGGCGGCGTACTCGGCCGCGGATGCGGTTGTCGTGGTCTCCGAGGGGTTCAAGCAGAATTTGCTGGCGCGTGGCGTGCCGGACCGGAAAGTTCACACGATCCGGAACGGCGTCGACCTGGACCGATTCGCGTCTTCGACCGAGGCAGAGTCGTCCCGGTTGCGCGAGGCGGGAATCGCCGACGACGAGGTCGTCGTCCTGTACATCGGTGCACACGGCATCTCGCAAGGCCTCACCTCGGTCGCCGAAGCTGCTGCCCTCCTGACCGACCTGGCGGTGCGCGTCGTGCTGATCGGAGAGGGCGCCGACAAGGAGCGGGTGAGAGCACGGGTCGCAGACCTGGGCGTGCAGAACGTGGTCATGCTGCCTGCGGTGCCGCGGGATGAGGTGCCGAAGCTGCTCGCGCGTGCAGACGTCTGCCTGGCGCCCCTGCGAGACGTTCCCCTGTTCTCGACCTTCATCCCCTCGAAGATCTTCGAGTACCTGGCCGCGGGTCGCGCCGTCGTGGGCTCGGTCACCGGGGAGGCGGCCCAGATCCTGCATGAGGCCGGAGCTGTCGTCGTGGCGCCCGAGCACCCGGAGCAGCTCGCCGCTGCGATCCGGGAGCTCGTGATGGATCCTGACCTCCGCCGGACCATGGGCTCCCGTGGCCAGGCGTACGTCCGAGCCAATTTCGACCGCCGGATGCTCGCGCACCGGTACCTCGAGATCCTCGAGGGACTGCCCGCATGAGGATCCTGGTCACCGGAGGAAGTGGGTTCACCGGACAGCGCGTCCTGCGTCAAGCGCGCGACGAGGGCCACGAGGTCGTCGCGCTGGTTCGCTCCGCGTCGGCTGGGCGGGTGGCCGAAGGTCTCGGAGCGACGCCGGTTGCCGGCGATCTGGACGACCCAGCCAGCCTCGACGTCGCATTCCGGGTGGACGCGGATGTGCTGGTCAACGTGGCGTCACTGGGATTCGGCCACGCGCCGGCGGTGGTCAGCGCCGCCGAGGAGGCCGGAATCCGGCGGGCGGTGTTCGTCTCCACGACTGCCATCACCACGACGTTGCCCGCGTCGAGCAAAAGAGTCCGACTGGCGGCCGAGTCGGCCATCCGAGGAAGCTCGCTCGACTGGACGATCATCCGTCCGACGATGATCTACGGCGCTGCCGGTGACCGGAACCTGGCCCGCCTGATCCGGTTGATGAGGCGGACCCGAGTCGTGGTCCTGCCGGGCGGCGGGCACCGACTCCAGCAGCCGGTGCACGTCGAGGACCTGGCAGCGAGCATCTTGGCTGCGGCGACGACGGACGCAGCGATCGGGCAGACCTACGACGTCGCCGGACCGGATCCGATGTCCTTGCGTGATCTCGTGCTCGAGGTCGGCAGTGCTCTCGGCATCCGGCCCGTGCTCATCACGGTGCCGCTGCGCCCGACGATCGCTGCGCTGAAGGTGTACGAGCGCCTGGCGCCGCGCCCGCGCCTGAAGTCGGAGCAGCTCGAGCGCCTCGCCGAGGACAAGGCGTTCTCGATCGCCGACGCACGTCGGGACCTGGGCTACGCTCCGCGCTCGTTCAGCTCCGGCATCGGCGCTGAGGTCGCATCCTTGTGACGAGCCGGAAGCAGACCCTGGTGCTGACGGCTCGGACAGTTCGCCACCTTCGCGCGTCCCAGGTGGCCCACCGGCTTCGGCTGCGCGCTCAGCGCCAGATCGTCCGGCGAGTTCCGGTGCTCGCCGCCGGCCTCCTGTCCCGGCAAGTGCCGGCCACTCCGGGGTGGCCCGCCGGGTTCGTCCCCGTCGACGCGCGGCTGATCGGGCATCCGGTCGACCTGTTGGCTGCGGGTCGCATCCGGCTGCTCGGCCAGGAGCGTCCGCTCGGCGACTGGCGATCGACGGATCCCCCGCAGATCTGGCGGTACCACCTCCATTACTGGGACTGGGCGTGGTCCCTCGCGGGTGACCCCGACCGGCTACGCGGGAGGGCGGTGTTCGCGAGGTTGTTCGCGGCGTGGCAGCAGCAGACGCGGTTCGGTGAGTGGGACGAGTGGTCCCCGTACGTCGTCTCGGTTCGGGCCTGGTCCTGGTGCGGGCAGTACGACGCGCTGGTCCGCGGGAGCGACCGGGAGCACGAGTTCCTGGAACTGCTGACGGTGCACGCCGGCTACCTCACAGCGCACCTCGAGCTCGACGTCGGCGGCAACCACCTGATCAAGAACCTCAAGGGGCTGATCGGCCTCGGCGTCTTCCTGGGTGACGACAGGTTGGTGACGAGGAACCTCCGGCGCCTCGAGCGCGAGGTGGCTCGCCAAGTCCTCGGCGACGGGGGGCACGCCGAGCGCGCGCCTGCCTACCACTGCCAGGTGCTCGCGGACCTCATCGACGTCGACGGTCTGCTCGGTGCGGGTAGCCCCGGGTGGTTGCCGGCAGCGGTTGAGCGGATGCGCCGGTGGCTCGGGCTGGTTCTGCTGCCGGACGGCTCCGTCCCGTTGCTGAACGACGGGTTCCCGGTCCCGCCGGACCTCGTGCGAGCCGTGCAGCCAGGCCCGCCGGCAGCAGAGGGCCTCACCGTCCTTCCGGACACGGGGCTCGCGGTGATGCGACGCGGCCGCGGCCATGTGCTGGCCGACTTCGGCCCGCCCTGTCCCGACGACCTGCCGGCGCATGCGCATGCGGACACCCTCGGGTTCCTCCTGCATGTGGGCGACACGCGCGTCGTGTCGGAGGTCGGCACCTCGACGTATGCGCCCGGCGCGGTCCGCGCCGCGGAGCGCGGCACGCAGGCGCACAGCACGGTTCAGGTCGACGGCGCTGACTCCACCGAGGTCTGGGGTGCCTTCCGGGCCGCTCGGCGCGCCCGTGCGTCATTGCTGTCGACGGCGGACGACTCGTCCGGAGTGCGGGTGGTTGCGTCGCACGAGGGCTACCGCCGGCTGCCCGGTGCGCCGGTTCACCGACGGACGTGGGTGCTCACGGCGGACCACCTGACGGTGATCGACGAGCTGGTCGGCCGCGGCGAGCACGACGTGGCCGTCCGGCTGCACGGGACGCAGCCGGGCGCCGTGTCCAGATCGACCGGCCCCCTGGCGGAGGAGCAGGCATCGGCCGCCAGAGGCTGGGAGGATCGACTCACCGCACCCGTGCTGGTGCACCGCGACCGGGTGACTCTGCCGTGGCGCTTCGAGGTGGAGATCTCGACGAAGGGAACTGCGTGAAGCAGGTAGTCCAGCCGATCGGCGGGGGGCCGGTTCAGGTTCTGGAGGTGCCTCGGCCCTCCATCGGCGCGACCGAGGTGCTCGTCCGGACGCTGGCGAGCGTGATCTCGCCCGGCACCGAGCGGGCCGTCACCTCTCTCGCCCAGTCGTCGCTGCTGAGCAAGGCGCGGGCGCGACCTGACCTCGTCCGGCAGGTGGTGACCAAGGCGCGCAATGACGGAGTCAGCGCGACGATGAAGACCGTGCGCGCGAAGCTGGCATCCGATCTGCCGCTGGGATACTCGGCGGCGGGCGTCGTCGTCGAGGTCGGCGAAGCGGTCGCCGGCCTGCGACCAGGCCAGGTCGTGGCGACTGGTGGCGCTGGACGTGCGAACCACGCGGAGTGGCAGGCGGTCCCCGGTCTGTTGTGCGCCGCCGTACCCGAGGGGGTGGCGCCACAGGACGCCGCCTTCACGACGATCGCTGCGATAGCGCTGCACGGACTGCGTCTGGCGGAGGTCGCGCCTGGGTCGAAGGTAGTCGTGATCGGCCTGGGGCTGGTCGGGCAGCTCGCAGCGCGGATCGCCATCGCCTCCGGCTGCGACGTCCTCGGCATAGACGTGTCCCCCGAGCCCCTTCGGATCGCCGCCGAGGCCGGTGTCGAGGCCCTGGAGGAGCAGGGCTCGGTGACCACCGACGCCGTGCTCGCCTGGTCACGCGGGCGCGGCGCCGACGCAGTCCTGCTCTGTGCGTCGGGTACGTCGTCCGCGGTCGCACAACGAACGCCGGAGCTGTGCCGAGACCGCGCTCGCGTCGTCGTGGTGGGTGACCTGGGACTCGAGCTGTCGCGGACGCCCTTCTACGAGAAGGAGCTCAGCCTGCTCTTCGCGCGATCGTACGGTCCGGGGCGCTACGAGCGGGCGTACGAGGAGTACGGCGTCGACTACCCAGCGGGCCATGTCCGGTGGACGGAGGGCCGCAACTTCGAGGCGGTGCTCGACCTCCTCGCAGCCGGGCGACTACGCGTGGCAGACCTCGTCACGCACACGTTCGCCATCGAGCGCGCGGCTGAGGCGTACGAGCTGATCGAGTCGCGCCGTGAGCCATATCTCGCGATCCAGCTCACCTATCCCCGGTCGCAGCCGGCCCGCGAGGCGCCGGTGGCGGTGGCGCCGCGCCGGACATCCCGCGCGCCGGGCATCGGGTGGATCGGCGCCGGCGCCTATTCCACTGCGGTGCTGCTGCCCGCGTTCAACCGCGCCGGGCTCAGCCGGCTGATCGCCGTGGCGTCGGCGAGCGGGCTGTCGGCGCAGCGAGTCGCCGAGCGGGCCGGGTTCGAGAAGGCGGTCAGCTCGGCCGACGAGGTGATCGAGGATCCTGACGTCGACATCGTGGTGATCGCTACGCCGCACGAGACGCACGCGGCGTACACGATCCGGGCGCTCGAAGCCGGCAAGCACGTCTGGTGCGAGAAGCCGCTCGCGCTCACCGTCGCTGAGCTCGACGCGGTAGAAGCGGCGTGGAGGCGCAGCAACGGCGTGCTGATGGTGGGGCACAACAGGCGCTGGTCGCCCTACGTCGGCGCGGTGCGCGCAGGTCTCTCCGGCCCGGCCGTCGTGACCTACCGGGTGGCGGCGGGACAAGTCTCCGAGAGCCACTGGTACCGCGATCGGCGTCAGGGTGGCCGTCTGCTCGGCGAGGTGTGCCATTTCGTCGACACCTGCGCCGCGCTGGTGGGCGCAGTCGTGACCGATGTCCGCTCGCTCGCCATCCCCGGACCGGAGGTCTTGCTGTCGGATGACGTCGTGCTCGCGCTACAGCACGCGGACGGGTCGCTGTCCACCATCAGCTACGCGAGCGGGGGCGGCCCGGCGACTCCGAAGGAGCGCATCGAGGTGCTCGGCGGCGGTCACACCTGGGTTGTCGACGACTTCCGCTCGCTCACCTGCGACGGCAAGTCGGTGTCGGTCACGCGGCGGCAGGACAAGGGCCAGGCGGCCGCGGTCCAGCACTTCCGGCAGGCGGTGCAAGGGAAGCCGGCCGACACCGAGGCGCTGCTCTCGTCGACTCGAACTACGATCGAGGCTGCCGCCCAGCTTGGTCGTCAGTGACGCCGGCAGACGAGAGGCTCTGAGCGTGCGGACGTCGAGATTGCCCCCCGGGGCCGGGTCCGGCCGTGGACCCACGGTCGGGGTCCAGCCGCAGTCTGGAATGCATCCCGGGCCGGCCGGGGCCCGCGCCCAGCGCCACGGGGAGGCGCTTCGGCAGCTCCAGCTCTCGATGGGGGCGATCTGGCTGGTCGTCGGCGGGATCGCCGCCGGGATGACCCTGGCCGTCGGGACCACTGCGAGCCCGCGCACCTACGCGCATGCCGGTATCGCCGTGGCTGCTCTGTGCGGGGCTGCGGTCGCGCAGACCCGTCGATGGCTCCAGCCGATGGGCATCCCGTTCATCGCCTCGCCGCTGGGTCTGCCCTTCATGATCCTGCTCCTGCAACATCTGCTGCCGGCCCCCGCGTTCGCCTACTTCGACCTCGACGGCGTGCCGGCGTTCAACCCGGACGGCAGCGGGTTCCTCTTCAGGACCTCGACAGTGCTCGTCATCACCTACTGCCTCGCCGCGTCCCTCGTGCTCGCGCGCCCTGTGCGCGAGGCAGCCGAGCCACCGCCGTCGGCGTCCGGGGCGGAAGCTGCTCCGATCGGCATCGTGACCGTCTTGATGCTCGTCGTGCTGGGCATGACTTCAGTCATCCTGCTCGTCGCGACGCAAGGAACGTCCTACGGCGCGAACCAGCTGACGCGGGGGGTCGGCTACTACGCGTCCCTCATCCTGGTCGTGGCGGTCGCTCCGATCTGGCTCGTGTACCTCTACCTCCGCGAGCGCGGAGCCGTGCCGTTCCTGCTGACCAGGCTCTTCGGCGCCTTCGTCGTGCTGTCGGCTGCCGTTACGGCCCTGACGGGGGTTCGCAACGTCGTCGTCGCCCTGCTGCTCGCGTGGTTCTACCGCGCGGCCGGTGGTCGCTCGGTACGGCGACCGTCACGGGCGAAGCTGCTGGTGGGAGTGCCGATCGTCATCGGCTTCCTCGTTGCCGTCGGAGTGGTACGCAACGAGACCACGCAGCCGGCGACCGGCCGAGAGGCCGCAGAGGTCGCTCTCGGCTCCCTGAGCAGCGCGGGGTACCTCACGACGCAGGTCCTGCCGCGTGCGGACACCGATCCGCCGCTCCTCGGGAGTTCGTACGCGCAGTCGGTCAGCGGCTTCATACCGGGGGGTGAGCGGGGCCTGGGACTGCCGCTGCAGTTCCAACTGGCGTATGAACGTCGTTCCGCACCCAATCCCAACTCGGGCTACGGATACTCCGCGCTGACCGAGTCCTACCAGAACTTCAGGTACGTGGGGGTCGCTCTCCTCGGCGCGTTCGCCGGGGGAGGCCTCGCGGTGCTCTACCGGCGAAAGGGCAGGTTCATCGCCTACCCCCTGTTCGCGGCCTACCTGCCCTACGCGATGAGGACCGACTCGCTGGGGGTGATGAAGCAGTACATGTACTCCGCTCTCGCCGTGGGCGTGATGCTCCTGCTGGAGCCGAGGAGCATGCGGCCGAAGTCCGACCGTCGCAGCGCCGCGGTACCCGTGCGCGCGTCCGCGCTTCCGCGCGCGACGGTCTGAGGGCCTCCTACCGCGCCCGCTGGACCAATCAGTTGTCGGATCGTGCGGACCGGAACCAGTCGACGGTGCTCGCGATGCCGGCTTCCAACGGCACCGGCGCAACGCCGGGAAAGGCCGCGCGCAAGCGCGAGGCATCAGCTTGGCTGTGCTGCACGTCGCCACTGCGCGGCGGGTCGAAC
>DATLOQ010000019.1:0-13985 GCA_035536235.1 Mycobacteriales bacterium | reverse complement strand
TGTCGGCGAGCTTGAACGCGATCCCCTGGTTGGTGATGATCGGCCGACCGAACTGCTCGCGGGTCTTGGCGTAGTCGAGCGCGTACTCGTACGCCGCCCGCGCCACGCCGACCGCCTGCGCGCCGACCGCCGGTCGCGACGTCTCGAAGGTCATCATCGCCGCCTGCCCGCGCGACGACACTCCTTCGCGGGCCCGGGCTAGGCGCTGGTCGAGCTTCTCCTTGCCGCCGAGCAGGCAGCGCCCCGGGATCCGGCAGTCGTCGAGCACGACCTCGGCGGTGTGGCTGGCCCGGATGCCGTGCTTGCTGAACTTCTGCCCCTGCGACAGTCCTTTCGTGCCCGGCGGTACGACGAAGCTGGCCTGTCCCCGCGACTTCAGATCGGGGTCGACTGAGGCGACGATGATGTGGACGTTGGCGATACCACCGTTGGTCGCCCACGTCTTGGTGCCGTTGAGCACCCACTCGTCGGTCTTCTCGTCGTAGACCGCTCGGGTGCGCAGTGAGCTCACGTCCGAGCCGGCGTTGGGCTCCGACACGCACAGGGCGCCGACCTTCACGTCGTCCGGGGTGCCGAACATCTGCGGCGCCCACTCGCCGAGCTGCTCCGGCGTGCCGCTCGCGAGCAGCGACACGGCGGCAAGCGTCGAGCCGACGATCGACAGACCGATGCCGGCGTCACCCCAGAAGAGCTCCTCCATGATCACCGGGATCTGCAAGCCGGTGGGGTCGAACCAGGCCTGACCGAAGAACTCGAGCGAGTAGAGACCGATCTTCGCCGCCTCGGCGATGATCGGCCACGGCGTCTCCTCGCGCTCGTCCCACTCTGCTGCCGCCGGGCGTACGACGTCGGCTGCGAAGTCGTGCACCCACTTCTGGATCTGGGTCTGGTCGTCGTTGAGCGCGAGGGTGAACCCGCCCGCCGGTTGCTGCTCGTCCACCATTCGCGCGCACTCCTCCACCGTTGACGTGCAGGTCAGCCTAGAGGTCGTCCAGCGCCTGCAGGATGCGCTTCTCGGACACCGGGTGCGCCGTGCCGAGCGACTGCGCGAAGAGGCTGACCCGCAGCTCCTCGATCATCCACCGCACGTCCGCCGGCCGGCCTGCGGCGGCCCACGCCTCGATCACCCGCACGACCTCGCGCAGCCGCGCGCGGTCGCGGTCGGCCTCGGCCGGGAGCTTGTCCAGCCGCCGCTGCGCCGCTTCGACGTACCGGAGCAGGTGGCCGAGCCGATCCCGGCCGGCGAGGGTGACGAAGCCGCGTCCGATCAGCTGGTCGAGCTGCGCCCGGACGTCCGCTACCGCTTCCTGAGCCACGGCGACCCCGCCCAGGGCGTCCAGGCGCGCGCTCACCGCCGAGCCGGCAGAGAGCACCTGGCCGGCGCTCACGACGACGCGGAAGACCTCGTCCTGAAGCGACCCGCGCACGGCGTCGCGCAGCGCGGTGAAACCCGCCTCGTCCCAGGCCGGTCCGCCCGCATCGGCCATCAGGGCGTCGACCGCCGCGTCGACGCAGTCGCTGAGCAGCTCGGCGACGGTGCCATGCCGGTAGGTCGGCAGCGCCAGCTTCACCGCCTTGGGCAGCCGACCGACTACGGCGCGGGTCGGCGAGCCCACGCTCAGCAGCAGCAGCCGGCGGGTGCCGCGCCACATCATGCGGGCTTGGTCCGCGGCGCTGGCCAGCACGCGGAGCGCGACGGTCTCCCCTTCGTCGACGAGCGCGGGGTAGCCCTGTGCCTGCCCGGCGGCCACGACCTGCGGGATGGTGCCGACCAACCAGCTGGTGAGCCCGGTCCGCTCCACGTTGCCGGCTGCCGACGCGACCGCACGACGCACCCGCGGGGCGAGCCTGGACTGCAGCTCGGGAAGGTCCCGGCTCGACTCCAGGACTGTGCCATCGGCATCGATCACCGCGAACCGCACGCGCAGGTACGGCGGGATCGTCCACGACCGCCACGCGTCGGCCGGCACCGGGGTGCCGCTCAGTCGGTGCAGTGCGCGGGTCAGCACCGGGATCAGCGGGCCGTCCGTCGGCGACATCGTCGCCAGTGCGCTGCGGGCTACGTCAGGAGCGGGCACCAGGCGGACCCGCAGCGCCTTCGGCAGCGACCGGATGAGGGCGGTGACGAGCTCGTGGCGCAGGCCAGGCACCTGCCAGGTGAAGGGATCAGGATCTACCGAGCTGAGCAGCGCGAGCGGCACCTGCACCGTTACCCCGTCGTGGTCCGCTCCGGGGTCGTAGCGGTACTCCACATCGAAGGCTCCGCCGTCCGCCGTCCACACGTCGGGGTAGTCGTTGGGATCGAAGGCGCCGGCCAGCTGGGTCAGCAGGCTCTCCCGGCTCAATGCCAGCAGGTCTGGGTCCGCGCGCCGTGCGCTCTTCCACCACGCGTCGAAGTGCCGGCCGGACACGACGGAGTCGGGCAGCCGCGCGTCGTAGAAGTCCACCAGCGTCTGGTCGTCGACGACGAGGTCGCGCCGGCGCAGCCGGTGCTCGAGGTCGGTGGTCCCCTCCAGCACGCTGGCGTTGTCCGCTAGGAACTGGTGGTGCGTGCGCCAGTCGCCCTCGACCAGCGCATGACGGATGAACATCGACCGGGCGACAGCAGCGTCGACGGTGGCATAGCCGATACGGCGGCGGGTCACGATCGGCAGGCCGTAGAGCGTCACCCGCTCGAAACCCATGACGGCGCCGCGCACCGCGTCCCAGTGCGGCTCGCTGTAGATGCGTACGACGAGGTGCTCGGCGAGCGGCTCCACCCACGCTGGATCGATGCGCGCGACCGTCCGCGCCCAGAGACGCGAGGTCTCGACCAGCTCGGCGGCCATGACCCAGCGGGGCGCCTTCTTGGCGAGTGCCGAACCAGAGCCGATCCGAAAGCGCGCGCTACGCGCGCCGACGTAGTCCGGCTTGGTCCCGTCCTTCAGTCCGATCTGAGAGAGCAGGCCGGCCAGCAGCGAGCGATGCACCGCGTCGGAGTCGTGCTCCGCGGTGACGGCGCTGGGCACGACGAGGCCGGCGGACTTCGCCGCCTGCCGCAGTTGACCGTGCAGGTCCTGCCACTCCCGCACGCGCAGGTAGTGCAGGAACTCTGCCTTGCACATGCGCCGGAACGCACTTGACGACAGCTCAGCCTGCTTCTCCTGCAGGTAGCGCCACATGGTGAGGATGGCCGCGAAGTCACTGTGCTCGTCGCGGAACCGGGCATGGAGCTCGTCAGCGGCTTGCTGCTTGTCCGCGGGACGCTCGCGCGGGTCCTGGATCGACAACGCTGCGGCAATCACCAGCACGTCGTGCAGGCAGCCTTGTGCCGATGCTTCGAGCACCATGCGACCGAGCCGCGGGTCGACCGGCAGCCGAGCCAGCCGGCGCCCTACCGCGGTCAGCTGCGGGACAGCCTGCCCGGCGACCAGCTCGATCGCGCCGAGCTCGACGAGCAGGTCGAGGCCGTCGCGGATGCCACGACGGTCAGGCGCATCGACAAAAGGAAATGCTGCGATGTCCCCGAGGCCGAGCGACGTCATCGCCAGGATCACGCTGGCCAGGTGGGTGCGCAGGATCTCCGGGTCGGTGAAGTCGGGCCGCGAGGCGAAGTCCTCCTCGTCGTAGAGCCGGACGCAGACGCCGTCGGCGACCCGGCCGCAACGTCCCTTGCGCTGCTCGGCGCTCGCCTTGCTGATCCGCTCGATGGGTAGTCGCTGCACCTTGGTGCGCGCGCTGTAGCGGGAGATGCGCGCGGTGCCCGGGTCGATGACGTAGCGGATGCCGGGCACGGTGAGCGATGTCTCCGCGACGTTGGTCGCGAGCACGATGCGGCGTCCCGAGTGGGCTGCGAACACTCGGTGCTGCTCCGCGGCAGACAGTCGGGCGTAGAGGGGTAGCACTTCGGTCGACGGGAGCTCGAGGCGCATGAGCGCATCGGCTGTGTCGCGGATCTCCCGCTCACCCGAGAGGAAGACGAGGAGATCGCCGGGGCCTTCCGCGCAGAGCTGTTGCGCGGCATCGGTGATCGCCTGCACCTGGTCGACGTCCTCGGCGGGGGGGGAGTAGCGCACCTCGACGGGGTAGGTCCGCCCGGACACCTCCACGATGGGCGCGTCGCCGAAGTGCGCCGCGAAGCGCCCGGTGTCGATGGTCGCAGACGTGATGACGAGCGAAAGATCTGGTCGTCGCGGCAGCAGCTGGGCGAGATAGCCGAGCAGGAAGTCGATGTTGAGACTCCGCTCGTGGGCCTCGTCGACGATCACCGTGTCGTAGCGGCGCAGCATCCGGTCGTGCTGCAGCTCAGCCAGCAGGATGCCGTCGGTCATCACCTTGATGAGGGTGTCGTCGCTGGACCGGTCAGTGAAGCGCACCTGATAGCCCACGACATCGCCGACGTCGGCTTCACCCAGCTCCGTGGCGATGCGCTCAGCGACAGCCCGCGCGGCGATGCGCCGCGGCTGGGTGTGCCCGATGAGCCCGCGCACCCCGCGTCCTGCCTCCAGGCACATCTTCGGCAGCTGCGTGGTCTTGCCACTGCCCGTCTCCCCAGCGACGACGAGCACTTGGGACGACTGCAGCGCGGCCACGATGTCGTCGCGCCGACCGCTGACCGGCAGCTCGGCCGGATACGTGATCTTCGGCACTGCGCTTCGACGGCGCGCGATCCGCTCCTCTGCCTTCTCGATGTCGGCGTGCAGTGCCGACGAAGGTCCCTGGCCGTCGAACCGTCGCCGCAGGAGATGCTCGTCACGCAACATCAGCGCAGCCAGGCGCGTGTCGAGGTCAGGGGCGCTCTCTCGTCCAGTTACGGCCATACGTCAGCGGTTGTCGAAGCCCTGCGGCAGCCAGACGTCGCCGGCAGTGGTCACGTAGTAGACCTGCCACCCGTGGTAGCCGTGGTAGGCACGTGCGTCGTCACGCATCCGGTCGGCGTAAGCGAGGACGGCGTCGACGTAACGGTCGTCGTGGTTGTAGGCATAGAGCGCTTTGCGGATACGCCCTGGGGCGCCACTGGCTTTCAGATACCGCGCCGCCGCGCGGATCGAGTCACGGTTGCTCTCGATGTCGCCGCCGGCGCCGAAGGATCGCCAGGTTGCCGGCAAGAACTGCATCGGCCCACGGGCACCCGCTGAGGACACACCGCGGATGCGGCCCATCCGGGTCTCGACGAGGTGGATCGCAGCGAGGTACCGCCAGGGCACGCCGAACTCTCGCTCTGCTGATCGGTAGTGACCCAGCAGCTCCGCGGCGGGTGCCGGAGCGACGATTCGCCACGGAGGCAGCGCGGTCTTCGGCCGCCGGAGCATCGAGCGAAGCTGCGCCCCCGCGTCGACATCGGCCATCACGGCGGACCGCAGCCGGATGTCGAGCAGCGCGTAGGTCGCGCTCCGGCGCGTGGGTGCGTTCACGAGGGCCCGGATGGCCACTTGGTAGATGTGCGACTGCCGCGCAAGAACCTCGGGTGGCGTCGCGGGGTCGGCGATCAGCCGAGCGGCCCCGCGCAGCTGCCGAACGAGCCCGGCAGCGTCCGCAGCGGCCACCGGCTCACCTCGTCGCGGGACTCGCGGCAAGCCGCTCGGAGCCGGCGGGCTCAGAGACGGCACCGCGGCAGGAGTGCTCGGTAAGGCGGCCGCCGCCGCGACTGCCGGTGCAGGTGCCGGCTTCGTCGGCACCGTGGGCGCCGGTCCGGTCGGGGCCGTGGGGGTCACCGCGGGGCGGCCTGGCCCGTCGGCGGAACGGACGGCAGCGGTGACAGCCGCGACGCCGATGAGGCAGAGGCACGCGGCGGGAACCGCCAGGCGGGTGCGCAACATGAGGAGCCCAGCGTATCCAGCGGGCCGTCCAGTGCTCAGCGGCGGGGGAGGGGAAAGCGGGGGTCGGTGCGCTCGGCAATGAGCGCGGCGTCCACCTCGAACGGCGCCTGCTCCTTGAAGACCTCGAGTCGTGGGTTGCTCGTGCCCTGTGTCGGCGTGCGAGCAGTGGTGGACATCCAGGGCAGGCTCACCGAGCCACCGCGCACCGTCACCGACCGTCGTGATGCCGCGTGTACGTATGCCTCGGAGTTGGCTCCCGATACCAGCACGCCTACCCGGTGCCCCGGAGCGAACGTCCAGTCCGTCGGGAAGAGCCGCACGTCCCACGTGCCGAGCTGGGCGAATGCCGCACCGCGAGTGATCATCGTCGCGGTGCCGTCGGGGGCGACGTCGTAGACGTTTGCCACGAGATTCACCCCCGGAACCGCCGTAGCGACGTCCACCTTCGCCGAGGGCACACCGGCGAGACGCGCCGTACGACGAAGGGGTGGGGAGAACGTCCACGCGCCGGCGCCGACAAGCGAGCTCTCGCCGACGGGGCCGGCACCGCCAGGACCTGCCGCGGTGTCTCGGCTGCCGTGGTTGCGACCGTCATCGTTGTAGGTGCCTGCAAGCAGCGCGCCAGTCAGCACTCGGACATCGGGCGGCGGCCACGCGGTTTCGGCGGTCCAGCGGCCGGTGCTGGTCTGCGCGACGACGACCGGGTCAGGCCGCGCCGGTCGGACACCTTTGAGGTGCTCGTCGTAAAAGCGCATGACCTCGTCGAAGAACTTCGCGCGGCCCATCGCCAGCTCGTCGCCGACCAGGTCGTTGCCGCGGACATGGTCCCACCAGCCGATCCAGAGCCGTTTGGGTCCCCGCAGCGCCGCGAAGTAGTCGACCGCGCCGCCGCCGATGTTGGTGTTGGCGTCGACGTATCCGGTGGTCATGAAGACAGGAACGGTGCTGCCCTTGGCCTTCGTGACGAAGTCTCGATCTCGCCAGAACTTGATCGACGGGTCATCGCGGTAGTGGTCGGCCAGGAGCGCCTGGCAGTCGGCGCTGCGCGAGACGGAGTTGGCGATGTACTCGGGTTCGCTCTGAATCGAGAAGCCGCCCTCTGCGGACGAGCCGTATGTAGCCGCCGGGTAGGCGATCGACTGCAGGAAGCGGACCCGGTCGTTGTAGCTGCCGCGGTAACGGTCGGGCACGACCTGCTGAGCGACGACGGCAGCGAGCCCGGCCGGGCGTAGCGCCGCGCCCACCATGCCGGTGTTGGCGTCGTAGCTCTTGCCGTACATGCCCACTCTGCCGGTCGACCAGGGCTGGGTCGCGGCCCAGCGCACCGCGGTCACGACGTCGGTCTGCTCGCCCGGCCCGAGGATGTCCAGGCAGCCGGACGAGCCACCGGTCCCGCGCAGACTCACCATGACAACGGAGTAGCCGCGAGCGAAGACGCGTGCGCCCTCGAAGAAGTCGTGGAAGCGGTTGGAGGGTCCGCGCGCCTCCGTCTGCGACGACATGCCGAGGTAGGGGCTGACCACCAGGATGACAGGGGTACGACGTGTCGCCGGAGCGCCGGCGGGGCGCAACACGTCGACGTGCAGACGCTGCCCGTCCGGCGTCGGGATGAAGGTCTCCGACCAGGTGCTGCCGGTGGCCGGTGGCGCCGCGACGCCCTGAGGCGCGATCAGCGCGGCGACGAGCAGCGCGACACCGAGCCCCCACCTGCAGCGACGAGGGGGAGTGGCCATCCGCCACGCTTCGCCGTGGCCGCAGCAGAATCCTGCCGTGCTGGTGAAGCCACCCTTCGCGCATACCGGGCCACCGCCCCGCCGCCGGTGCGCTTCGGTCGTCACCTCACTAGGCCTCGCTCGTTGGTGAGCAGGACCGGCACGCCGAACGGCGAAATCACTCCAATACCGAGCTTCTACCGGTCTGCCGGCTTCTCCGAAGAAGGGCTTCACCGTGAACGTCCGTCGCCTCGCCCTCATCGTCGCGATGGGTGGTGCGTGCGCCGCCGCCCTTCCGGCCGGTGCCGCCCCGCCCAAGTCGCAGACCGAGACTTACACCGTGACCGCGCCGGTGCCCTTCCCGGTCACCGCCTCCGTGCCGACGTTCGACGGCTGCTGGCAGGGCCAGGAGACGCTGACCAAGAACACCAAGCCGCTGACCTTCGCCGCCGAGGGCACGATCACCGCGGAGCTCACCTACATGGGCGACTGGGACCTCTACCTCTTCGACAGCAAGGGCGGCAAGGCCGCCGCGTCGGAGACCTTCGAGGAATCCAACGCCACGGTCCTGCCCGGCAAGGAGAAGTTCACCTTCAAGAAGATCAAGCCGGGCGCCAAGTACACCCTCGTCGTCTGCAACTGGCTCGGCCAGCGGGAAGCAAAGGTCACCTACACCTTCGTCCCTAAGAGCAAGTAGCGCTCGTCAGCGCGGCCCCTTGCGCTGGTCCAGAGGATGTCGGACCGCGGCCTAGACTCGGGCTAGCCATGGATACCCTCTTCGACGACCCGGACGACCCGGCGTACGCCGGTCTCATCACCCGTGACGAGCGGTCGGCGGCACTGCTCGAGGGCCTCAATCCGCAGCAGCGCGCTGCGGTCGTGCATGCGGGTGGCCCGTTGCTGATCGTGGCGGGAGCGGGGTCGGGGAAGACGCGGGTGCTCACGCAGCGCATCGCCTACCTGCTGGCCGAGCGGCGGGTGCAGACCGGCGAGATTCTCGCCATCACCTTCACCAACAAGGCCGCTGGTGAGATGAAGGAGCGCGTCGCGGCTCTGGTCGGTCCGCGGGCCAAGGCGATGTGGGTGTCCACGTTCCACTCGGCCTGCGTGCGCATCCTGCGGTCCGAGGCCAAGCGTCTCGGCTTCACCAGCACCTTCACGATCTACGACCAGGGTGACGCCCTCCGGTTGATGACGCTGTGTGTCCGAGATCTCGACCTGGACCCCAAGCGGTTCCCGCCGCGGGCCATGTCGGCGAAGGTCAGCAACCTGAAGAACGAGCTGGTCGACTTCGAGAGCGCGGCCGGACGGGCTACCAACGAGGCCGAGCGGATGCTCGCGGAGGTCTACACCCTGTACCAGCGTCGGCTGCGCGAAGCCAACGCGATGGACTTCGACGACCTCATCTCGACGACCGTCGACGTGCTGCGGGTCTTCCCCGAGGTGGCAGAGCACTACCGGCGGCGCTTCCGCCACGTGCTCGTCGACGAGTACCAGGACACCAACCACGCGCAGTACGCCCTGGTGCGCGAGCTCGTGGGGCCTGCCGATGGGGAGATCCCAGCCGGAGAGCTGTGCGTCGTCGGCGACGCCGACCAGTCCATCTACGCCTTCCGAGGTGCGAGCATCCGCAACATCCTCGCGTTCGAGGAGGACTACCCCGACGCCACCGTCGTGCTGCTCGAGCAGAACTACCGCTCGACGCAGACGATTCTCTCCGCGGCCAACGCTGTCATCGCCCGCAACCCAGGCCGCAAGCCGAAGAACCTGTGGAGCGACGCGGGTGCCGGCGAGAAGATCGTCGGCTACGTCGCGGAGAACGAGCACGACGAGGCTGCCTTCGTCGCGCAAGAGGTCGACCGGCTGGCCGACGACCACGGGGTCAGCGCCGGGGACATCGCCGTCTTCTACCGGACCAACGCGCAGAGCCGGGTCTTCGAGGAGGTGTTCGTCCGGGTCGGCCTGCCCTACCGCGTCGTCGGCGGCGTGCGCTTCTACGAGCGCAAGGAGGTGCGCGACTCCCTCGCCTACCTCCGGGTGATCGCCAACCCGGCCGACACGGTGTCGCTGCGACGCATCCTCAACGTGCCACGGCGAAAGATCGGCGACAAGGCGCAGGAGTGCCTGGAAGCGCTAGCCGCCCGCGAGCGGATGCCGTTCTGGCAGGCCGTCGAGAAGGCGGGCGACGCTCCTGGCATCGGGGCGCAGGCGATGAAGTCCTGCCTGGAGTTCGCCACCCTGCTCACGGACCTGCGGGCCGAAGCGGCGGCCGGCGCGGCGCCGTCGGCCATCCTCGAGAAGGTCTGGGAGCGCACGGGATATCTCACCGAGCTGGAGGCGGACGACTCGATCGAGGGCCAAGGGCGCGTGGAGAACTGCCAGGAGCTGCTCGGCGTCGCTCGCGAATTCGAGGAGCGACTCCCTGATGACGGCCTGGCCTCCTTCCTCGAGCAGGTCTCCCTGGTCGCCGACGTGGACGTGCTCACGGGGGACGCGGGTGTCGTGACGCTGATGACCCTGCACAACGCGAAGGGCCTGGAGTTCCCCGTCGTCTTCCTGACCGGGCTCGAGGACGGCGTCTTCCCGCACATCCGGGCGCTCGGCGACAACACCGAGCTCGAGGAGGAGCGCCGGCTCGCCTACGTCGGCATCACCCGCGCGCGCGAGCGGCTCTACCTGTCGCGGGCGCAGGTGCGCTTCATGTGGGGCCAGACGTCGTACAACCCGCCGTCACGCTTCCTGGACGAGATCCCCGCTGGGCTGACCGAGTGGACGGGTCGCGCCGAGCCGGCCATGGCCACGGTCGCCCGCACGCTGTCCGGCGGCGGCGGACGGCCGGGGGCCAAGCCCGGGGTCGGGCTCCGTCCCGTGATCAGCGTGGCGCCCGGGGACCGCGTCACACATGACTCCTTCGGCCTGGGCGTCGTCGTGGCCACCGCCGGACAGGGCGACTCGGCCGAGGCCACGGTCAACTTCGGCGGCGCGGTCGGCACCAAGCGGCTGCTGCTCCGCTACGCCCCCGTCGAGAAGCTCTAGCCGCTGGCGTGCCAGGTCGGAGTAGCGTCTGCCGCCGTGACCGAGGCGCAGACCGAGACTCGAGCAGCCGGCGGGCTGCTCGTCGGCAAGAAGATCGTCGTGACCGGAGTGCTGACCGACCGCTCCATCGCCTACGCCGTCGCCCGGCTGGCGCTCGAGCAGGGCGCGGAGCTGGTGCTCACCTCGCACGGGCGCGCGATGAGCATCACTCAGCGCATCGCCCGTCGGCTGCCTGGAGTGCCGGAGGTGCTCGAGCTCGACGTCACGTCGCCCGATCACTTCGAGGCGCTGACCCGAGAGCTCACCCAGCGTTGGGGCCGAGTCGACGGTGCGCTGCACGCGGTCGCCTTCGCTCCCGCGTCCTGCCTGTCCGGCGACTTCCTGCTGCCGGAGTGGCCTGACGTCGCCACGGCGCTGGAGATCTCGGCGTACTCCCTGAAGGCGCTGGCCGTCGCCATGCTGCCGCTGATGACCGAGCACGGCGGCTCGATCGTCGGGCTGGACTTCGACGCGACCCAAGCCTGGCCGTCGTACGACTGGATGGGCGTCTCGAAAGCCGCGCTGGAGGCGACGTCCCGCTACCTGGCCCGTGACCTCGGACCGAAGGGAGTGCGGGTCAACCTGGTGGCCGCCGGACCGTTGCGCACGATGGCGGCGAAGAGCATCTCGGGCTTCGAGAAGTTCGAGGAGCTGTGGGCTACCCGTGCCCCCCTGGGGTGGGACGTCGACGACACCGAGCCGGCTGCCCGGGCCTGCGTCGCACTGCTGTCCGACTGGTTCCCGCGCACCACCGGCGAGATCGTGCACGTCGACGGCGGATTCCACGCGGTCGGCGCCTGAGACGTCTCGCTAGACGCGCACTCCGCGCTTGGCGAGGTAGGGCCGCGGGTTGACCGGTGAGCCGCCGATGTGGACCTCGAAGTGCAGGTGCGGGCCGGTGGAGGAGCCGGTCGAGCCGACCTTGCCGATCGTCTCCCCGGCAGCGACCCGCCCACCGCTCACGACGATTCTGGACAGGTGGGAGTACGTCGTCACCACGCCGTTGCCGTGACGGATCCGGATCTGCTTGCCGTAACCGCCGTCGTAGGCGGCGTAGACGACCACGCCATCGAACGCTGCGCGCACCGGTGAGCCGTGGGGCGCACCGAAGTCGAGGCCCTCGTGGATCCGGCCCCAGCGTGAGCCGTACGGCGAGGTCAACGGTCCGCCGCTCGGTCGAGTCCACTTGGCCGGGCGGGGGGCTGACTTGCGGGGGGAGACTGCAGTGAGACCGTTGATCGGGGTGCGTCGGGCGGTGCTGCGGGTGGCGCGTGCCGGTGTGCGCGCGGCGGTCGGCGTCGAGCGCCCGATGACCGCGGAGGCGGGCGCCGCCGCGACCGTCGGCTCGCCCAGCAGCGCAGCCACCCGTCCTGTCGAGGGCGCGCTGTGGGGCGCGCTGGCGGCCATGAAGGTCAAGCCCGTAGGACGCGCGAGCGGCGCAGCCACAGCAGTCTGGCTGGCCAGATGACCTGCTACGGCGAGAGCTCCGGCGAGCAGCACCGGCCCAGTGAGCCCCTGCTTTCGCGCGCGAGCCCGGTGGGCGCGGTGGGCCCGGCGCAGCGGCGCCAACGGCGTATGGCGAACGAACAGTGAGGACACGCGGAAGGGTTCCCCCCGGTTGACGACATGGCAACGGCCGTCGCGGGCGAGAAGGTCCGTGGCGGCCGTGACGGCGGGGACGAGGTCGAGATCCCGAATGCCGTGACCGAACCGTAACCTAGAAGCACGTTTGGGGGCAAATTGCGGGCGCTCAGACAGCGCCGTCGACCGTGATCATCCCGGCGGCCAGGGTGGAGCCGTCGACGTCGAGGAGAGCGAAGGCCGAGACGATCTCGTGCACGACCCGCCCGTCGATGGGCAGCGACAGGTGGCCCGCCCCGCGGATGAAGACGTTGCGGGCGTTCAGGTCGGGATGATCGATGCGGCCTGACGACTTGGGCACCACGAGCTCGTCGAGGTCGCTCCAGAAGGCCAGGAAGCGGGTCCGGCAGTGGGGCGCCGGCTCTTCGAGCTCGCGGACGACGGAAGAGCCGACCCGCAAGGACTTCAGCGCCCGGCCGACGAAGAGATGGGCGGCGCGGGTGCCTCGATGTGGTGTGCCGAGCGTCGCCAGGGTGTGGATGCGCTCGTCGCCGCCTAGGCGCTGGACGTAGTAGCGCGCGACGAGGCCGCCCATCGAGTGACCCACGACGTGGACCCGCTCGTAGCCGGTCTGGTCGCATACCTGCTCGACCAGCGCCCCGAGGCGATGCGCGGCCCGGGGTACGTCGTGCGTCAGCACGTTGTAGTTCATCGTCACGACCTGGCCGAACCCCCGCCGGTGCAGGGCTCGGCGCAGCACGGTGAAGATCGAGCGGTTGTCCACCCATCCGTGCACCAGCACGATCGGGGTGCCCGCCGCCTCGACGTCGCCGAGCAGCAAGCCGCGTTTGACGGGGTTGAGGCCGCGCAGGGAGTAGCGCGCCTGGTCTTTGCGGGTGCGCTCGCGAAGCGCGCCCAGCGGGTAGAGCGCTGCGTGGGCTGCGGCCCACACGACCTCGACGCCGGCGCCGCGGAGGCCGGCCGGGCTGAGCACTGCGCGAGCGCTGTCGCGCGCCACTGTGCCGGCCCGCCGGGCTGCGTCCTTCACGAGCCTCCAAGACGTCCGCGGGCCAAGTCAGAGCAGGGAGTACCCAGAAACTAGCCGTTCTACAACCCGTCCGGTGGACGTGGGTCGGTGACCCGCTGAACCACTGGGCACGGTCCGAGCGGCTCGCCGGAGATGGTGGAGCGCTGGCCGGCAGTGGGGTCCACGAAGAGCCGTCCGCTCGCTGCGCGGGCGGGCAGCACCAGCAGCCCCATCCCGCCGCCGATGCGCCGGCCCGCGGCGTCGTACCGGCCCGTCTCCTCGTCGACCCAGCCCCCGTCTGCCGGGCAGTAGGCGACCGCGTCGCCGATGGCCACCAACCCGCTTCGGCGGTCGACCCAGCCGCTGCCGTCCGCCAACGCGGTGACCTCTCCGTCGGCGTACCGGGACAGCTGCCCCTGGTCGACGTACGGCGGACCCGGTGTCGAGGGGCGCAGCAGCAGGTAGGCCGCGCCTGCGGCGAGGATCCCGGCGCCGAAGACCAGCGCGCTGACCAGCCAGGGCAAGCCGAGCTGCGACCGGATGAGGATCTTGCGCCGCGCCGCCTTGCGGGGCAGGTAGCCGAAGCGCTCACCGGTGTCGGGGTCGACCGGCACGCCCCCGCCCACGGGTACGGCGGGGCCGCGGCGCCGGGCCTCCTCGGTCACTGGAGGCTCCCGGGCAGTGGGCGAGACCACCGGCTCTCCCGGGCGCGGAGTCGCTCGGCTGCCTCGATGCCCCGCAGTCGAGCCACCTCGCTGGCCACCATGCTCGCGAGACCCTGCGGATCGGTGG
>DATLOQ010000018.1:0-30216 GCA_035536235.1 Mycobacteriales bacterium | reverse complement strand
TACCAGCTCGTCGCCGAGGAGCAAGGCGTCGCGGGGCCGCAGCTCAACGGCACGATCCAGAACGACGTGCTCAAGGAGTACATAGCCCGCGGCACCTACATCTACCCGCCGGCCGAGTCGCTGCGGCTGATCACCGACATCTTCAGCTACTGCCGCAGCGAGCTGCCCCGGTGGAACACCATCTCCATCTCGGGCTACCACATGGCCGAGGCGGGCGCGACGCCGGTCCAGGAGGTCGCCTTCACCCTTGCCGACGGCATCGAGTACGTCCGGGCGGCGATCCGCAGTGGCCAGGACGTCGACGACTTCGCGCCGCGACTGGCCTTCTTCTTCGTGGCGCGCACTACCCTTATCGAAGAGGTCGCCAAGTTTCGGGCAGCGCGGCGCATCTGGGCCCACGTGATGCGCGAGGAGTTCGGCGCCCAGGACCCCAAGTCACTGATGCTGCGATTTCACACGCAGACCGCCGGCGTACAGCTCACTGCCCAGCAGCCGGAAGTCAACCTCGTCCGGGTGGCGCTGCAGGCGCTGGGCGCGGTGCTCGGCGGCACCCAGAGCCTGCACACCAACTCCTTCGACGAGGCGATCGCGCTGCCCACGGTCAAGGCCGCCACGCTCGCCCTGCGCACCCAGCAGGTGATCGCCTACGAGACCGACGTCACCGCGATCGTCGACCCCTTCGCCGGCTCGTACGCCGTCGAGGCGCTCACCGACGCCGTCGAGGCCGCGGCGCGCGAGCTGATGGCGGAGGTCGAGAGCCGAGGTGGGGCGGTCGCCGCGATCGAGCAGGGCTTCCAGAAGGGCGAGATCGAGCAGTCGGCGTACGCCGTCGCGCTGGGCATCGACTCCGGCTCGCGGGTGATCGTCGGCGTGAACCGGTGGGCCTCTGCGGAGGAGGAGGTCTACGTCCCGCTCCGGGTCAACCCGGCCATCGAGGCCGAGCAGTGCGAGCGGCTCCGGGTGCTGCGTGCCGAGCGGGACAACCCAGAGGTCGAGCGGCACCTCGACGCGATCCGAAAGGCTGCCGCGGGGACGGAGAACGTCCTCTACCCGCTCAAGGACGCGCTGCGGGCCCGGGCGACGGTCGGCGAGGTGTGTACGGCGCTACGGGAGGTCTGGGGGACCTACCGCCCGCACGACACCTTCTGAGCCCGCTCGCGGCTCAGCTGCAGGGGCGGGTGCGCAGGGCGCGCACGTAGTCGTCGGGGGCGCCGGCCTTCTCCGCGGCATCAGCCATCGCGCCGAGGTAGCGCGCGGACGGCAGTCCGCCCTCGTAGTCGGTGAGCACGTAGGTCCAGGCCAGCACTTCGCCCTCGAGCGTCTGCACGCGGAGGCGGACCTTGGAGTAGAGGCCCATGTCCGCGCCGTCCCACTGGTCGAGGACGCACTCGTCCTCGGGCAGCACGTCGTACAGCATCACGAAGACCGTGGAGTCCGGATCTTCCACGACAGTGGCGAGCGCACCCTCCCAGCCGATGTCCTCGCCGCCGAAGGTGAGCCGCCAGCCCTGGATCCAGCCGGTGCCCACCGCAGGGCTGTGCGGGCAGCGGAACTTCATCTGCGCTGCGTCCATGTTCGAGCCATAGGCTGCATACCGCGGCATGATCGAAGACTATGGCCGCAACGCTCTCGAGGAGGCAATGCGTGGTCCGCGTCGTCATCGTGGGTGGCGGTCCCGCGGGCTACGAAGCGGCCCTGGTCGCCCGGCAGCTCGGCGCAGACGTCACCCTCATCGACCGCGATGGGCTCGGCGGGGCGTGTGTGCTCACCGATTGCGTCCCCTCGAAGACGCTCATCGCGACGTCCGAGGCGATGACCGCGATGGCCGGCGCCGGCGCGCTCGGGGTCCGCTTCCGCGACGCCGCCGGCGCGCTGCCGGACCGCGCGGACGACGGCGGGGAGACCGCGCCGGATGCGGTCGCGGTCGACATCCCGACCGTGTTCGCCCGGGTCAAGGCGCTCGCCTTGGCCCAGAGCCTCGACATCGCCGCCCGCTTCGCGCGGGAGGGCATCGCCGTTATCCAGGGCAGCGCGCGTTTCGTCTCCCCGCTGCAGGTTGCCGTGCGCCGCCTGGCCGCCGCGGCCGATCAGGGCGCACCGGTCGAGGAAGAGACGGTCGACGCCGACGTCGTGCTGCTGGCCACCGGGGCGCACCCCCGGGTGGTGCCCGGCGCGGAGCCCGACGGCGTACGCATCCTCGACTGGCGCCAGGTCTACGACCTCGACGAGCTGCCGGCTCGGCTCGTCGTGGTCGGCTCGGGGGTGACAGGGGCGGAGTTCGCCGGCGCCTTCCAGGCGCTCGGCGCGGCGGTGACCCTGGTCTCCAGCCGCGACCGCGTGCTGCCGGGCGAGGACCTCGACGCCGCGACGCTGCTCGAAGAGGTCTTCACCCGGCGGGGCATGACCGTGCTGAAGGGCGCCCGTGCGTCGTCGGTGGTGGGCGGGCCCGAGGGGGTCGTGGTGAAGCTCGACGACGGCTCGTTCGTCGAAGGCTCACACGCGTTGATGACGGTGGGCTCAGTGCCGTCTACGTCGGGGCTCGGGTTGGCCGAGGTCGGCATCGAGGTGGATGACCGCGGCTATGTGGTCGTCGACAAGGTCAGCCGTACGACGGCGCAGGGCGTCTACGCAGCGGGCGACTGCACCGGCGTGCTCATGCTCGCGTCGGTCGCCGCGATGCAGGGACGGATCGCGATGTGGCACGCACTTGGCGAAGCCGTGGCGCCGATCCGACTCGATGCTGTCGCCGCGACGGTCTTCACCGACCCGGAGATCGCGACGGTCGGTGTCAGCGAGGAGGACATCGTCAGCGGCAAGGTTTACGGACTGGTCCGCAAGCTGCCGCTGGCGACCAACGCCCGGGCGAAGATGCAGGGGATCTCCGACGGCTTCGTGAAGGTCTTCTGCCGGCCGGAGAGCGGCAAGGTGCTCGGCGGCGTCATCGTCGCCCCGCGCGCCAGCGAGCTGATCCTGCCGCTGTCCCTCGCCGTGCAGAACGGCCTCACGGTCGACCACGTCGCCCATTCCTTCGCGATCTACCCGTCGCTGTCCGGCTCCATCACCGAGGCCGCGCGTCAGCTCCACCAGACCTGACGGCCTGTCGCCTACCTGACAGCGAACGTGCTGAGTTCAGCGAATCCTGGCGAGCTAGACCCAGCCTAGGGGAGTTCTGCCATGCGACGATCCGGTCTTCTCCTGCTCGTCTCGACCTTGTGCCTGACCTCGACCGCTACAGCCTCGGCGCGAGGGGAGCCGCCTCGGCCGGATTTCGCCGCGCGATGCGCCATTCTGGCGTCGCGGGGCATGCACGGCGTGCCGCAGGCCGCGGTGTGCTCCCCCGACTCGATGGGTGCGGCCGAGCGGAGGAGGGACCCGGATCCGGGTGTGTGTCGACCCTCGCCCGGTGCGGCGTCCCGTTGTCCCAAGAAGGTGGCACGGGCCGGCAGCTTCAGCAGCGGTGTCGGGGGAGGTGCGCTACTGCCCGATGGCGGAGCGGTCGTGCACGGGCTCGACTACCGGACACGCAGCGGATGGAAGCTGGTCGGTGTACGGCCTGACGGCTCGCAGCGATGGAAGCGAGCACACAACGGCGGTGGCTGGATCAATTCGACTGTCGTCGTTGACGGCGGTCGCGGCGTGATCGCGTCCGGATACACCCGCGGCGACTCCTACTCATTCGTCGTCCGCCGTTACGACGCCCGGACCGGCTCCGTGGCATGGACGGCGACGCCCCGGCTGAAGGGATTGCCGGAGGCGGTAGGCCAGGGCATGTCGCTGAGCCGGGACGGTCGCACTGTGCTGTTGGCCGGGTACGGACACAAGAAGTTCTCCTCGGTTCGGCCCGTCGTGGTCGCTCTCGACGTGGCGACCGGGCGGATCCGCTGGTCCCGCGAGGTGGCGCTCGATGAAGGGACGGAGGCCGGTCTTTACTTCGTCACCCTCTCCCCGGACGGGAAGACGATCTTCGCCGCGGGCGATACCTGGGATGACCAAGAGGACCCCTTCGTCGCCGCGTTGGAGACGGCGACCGGCAGGGTCAAGTGGGCCCGACGGGTGCCTGGGGCATTGAATGACTACGTCTACGACGCCCAAGTGACGTCAGACGGTCGCAGCCTGGTGCTTGCCGGGGAGACCTATCTCCCGTCGTACTACGGCTCCGTCCAGCTCCTACTGGCGGTCGACGTCGACGACGGTGCAGTGCAGTGGCAACACACGTCAGCCCTCCCCGCGCGGGGTCAGTACTGGTGGGCATTCGACGTGGTGGTGACACCGAAGGCGGTGTTTGCCACCCTGACGTCAAGCGTGGCGGTGTTCGGGTCGGCGACGGCGTTCGTGTTGGTGCGTGGCGCGGGACCCTCCTCCGTGGTCGCGATCGATCCGGGGGAGGGATCCCCGCTGTGGGAGACCGCACTTACGCCGGACAGCGGCGGCCTACTCGCCGACCCGCGCATCGCGGCCAGTCAAGACGGGAGTCGGGTCTACCTCGCCGCCGTAGCCGCGAGCACCACGACCTTCGCCTATAGCCCACCCGGAGTCGCCGTCTACCCGAAGACCGGTGACCTGGTCGTGCAGGCTCTCGATGCCAAGAGCGGTGCCGGTGTGTGGCGCAGCGGGTACAACGGCTCTGCCGCCGCACCCGAAGGCAGCTCGGTAGGCGCGATCTTGGTCGGCCCCGCCGGTGTCCACGTGTTCGCAGACACGACACCGCCGCGCTACGCCGCGGTTGCTGCCTACCGGTGGGAGACCGAAGGGCTCTGGCTGACCTACGACCACTGAGCAGTCGAGCAGCCGCGCGACTCTGTCGCGGGCAGGCCCTGGATTCGTTCGGACGGTCGAGAAACTCGCGCCGCGATGTAGACACCCGAGGTGGGTCGGCCGTTGACCGGTTGTGGAATCCGCCAGCGGGTTCCCGCCGAGGGCTCCACGTCATGGGTCGGGGGGCCGGGAAGCCGACGGCGGAAGTACGGCCATCCGCAGGAGTGTTCGTCCACCTGAGTCTGAACTGGGGGGTTCGCATGCGTCGCCGACTGATGCTGCTGGTCTTCGTCGGCCTGCTAGCCGGGCCGCCGGCTGTGGCCGGACCGTCGGTCGAGACCTCGGGGCGCACGCTGTCCCCCGACCTCGAGCGCCGCTGCGCCGCGCTGGATCGGCGTGGCCTGCGCGACGTCGTGCAGGCCACGCCGTGCGTGCCTGCGGCCGTGCCTGCGGAGCGGAGCTCCGCGCAGGATCCGGGCTCTTGTCGTACGACGCCCGGCACTCCCGCGCGCTGTCCCCGGCGCGTGGCCGCCGCCGGGTCGTTCTCCGGTGGGGTTTGGAATGGAGCACTGCTGCCGGACGGCGGGGCAGTGATCTACGGCACCGACTACTCCCGTCGCTCCGGCTGGCGGATCGCGGGCCTGCGCCCCGACGGCACCACCAGGTGGGCGGCGACGCACAACGGGGCAGGCTTGGCCGCCGCAAGCGAGCTGGTCGACAAGGCGCGTGGCGTCATCGTCTCTGGCTTCGCGCGCACCCCGAGAACCCAGTTCGTCGTACGCCGCTACGACACCACGACCGGGGCACTGCAGTGGGCCACCTCGCCGAAGGTCCCCTCCGGCGGAGAGTCGATCGGGTTCGACATGGCGACGTCCGGCGACGGGCGCACGGTTATCGTCGCCGGCTACACCCATAAGCGGTTCTCCGACGCTCGACCGCTGATTGTGGCCTTCGACGTGCGGACCGGGCAGATCCGTTGGACGCAGACGCTGCGCGCGGAGCCCGGCGAGCTCGGCGTCTACCACCTCACGACGTCTCGGGACGGCCGCATCGTGTACGCGGCGGGTGAGACCTGGGGGGAGGACCCGGACCCCTTCGTCGTCGCTCTTGAGGCAGCCAGCGGACGGGTGCGGTGGCGGTCCCGGCTACCCGGCCCGGCGAACCGGCTCGAGTCGATCTACGACATTGCGCTCTCCGCCGACGGGCGCTCGCTGGTCATCGCCGGAGAGGCCTACCTGCCCGAGTACCTCAGCTCCAGCAAGCTGCTGATCGGACTGGAGGCCGCCTCCGGCGAGCAGAGGTGGCGCATCGGTGGCGCGCTGCCCGTCGAGGGCGAGTACGGCTGGTTCGACTTCCCAGTCACGGGCCCGTCGTCCGTCATCGCGGTGTCCCAGGCCTGGGTGGGCGCCTACGCCTACGACCCAGGCGCCACCGTGTGGGTGCGCGGGCCGGACACCACAGCAGTCATGGCGGTCGACCCGGGGACCGGAGCCGTGCTGTGGAACTCGCTCATGTCGCACGCACCGGGCGGCATGCTCGCCAGTGCGCGGATTGCGCTCGACCGGTCTGGGGAGCGGCTCTACCTCGCCGGGGCGGAGGCCCGGGTCGGCGGGTACGTCGCCGTCGCCCGGGCGGCCTACGGTGACGCCGAGGCGAGCGACCTCGTCGTCCACGCACTCGACGCCAAGACGGGCGCGGCGGTATGGCGCAGCGCGTACAACAGCTCCCCGAACGTTCCCCACAGCCTGACTCCTGGAGGCGTGCAGGTGGGTCGCGACGGCGTGCACGTGTTCACGTCCGTCACACCGCTGCGCTACGCCGCTCCCGCTGTGTACACCTGGGAGCGCAGCGGCGCCTGGCTCACCTACGACCACTAGACCGCGGGCGGGCTGTCAGGCGGGTCGGTGATCTCGCAGACCACCGAGCCGCTGGTGACCACCTCGCCGACCGCCGCGGTGAGCTTCGAGACCACGCCGGCTCTGTGGGCGGCGATCGGCTGCTCCATCTTCATCGCCTCGAGGACGACGATGAGGTCCCCGGCGACGACTGTCGCACCATCGGAGACCGCGACCTTCACGATCGTGCCCTGCATCGGCGAGGTGAGTGCGTCGCCGCTGACCTGCGCACCGGCCTTCTTTCCCGACGTACGACGGGGCGCCGCTCCGGTAGCGGAGGCAGTGCCGCCCGAGCCGCTGCCGGCCAGCCTCGCGGGGAGCGTGACCTCCAAGCGCCGGCCGCCCACCTCGACGACCACGGTCTCGCGCTCGCCCGGCCCAGTGTCACTGCCCGCGACCGCGGCAACGGCGTACGGCGGAATGGCCCCCGCGAACTCGGTCTCGATCCACCGGTTGTGCACGGTGAACGGCTCGCTCGTGAAGGCTGCGTCGCGGACGACCTGGCGGTGGAAGGGAAGCAGGGTCGCCATGCCGTCGACCTGCATCTCGTCCAGCGCTCGGCGAGATCGCTCCAGTGCTTCGGTGCGCGTCGCCCCGGTCACGATCAGCTTGGCGAGCAGCGAGTCGAACGCGCCACCGATCACGTCGCCGCTCTCGACCCCGGAGTCGACGCGCACCCCGGGACCCATTGGTGCGACGAAGCGGGTCACGGTGCCGGGCGCGGGGAGGAAGCCGCGGCCCGGGTCCTCGCCGTTGATCCGGAACTCGAACGAGTGTCCCCGCGGCTCCGGATCGCTGAACGAGAGCGCCAGGCCGTCGGCGATCCGGAACTGCTCGCGCACCAGATCGATGCCGGTGACCTCTTCGGTGACGGGGTGCTCGACCTGCAGCCTGGTGTTCACCTCGAGGAATGAGACCAGCCCGTCCGGAGCGACCAGGAACTCGCACGTGCCGGCGCCGACGTAGCCGGCCGCGCGGATGATCTCCTTCGACGCGGTGTAGATCTGCTCGCGCTGCGCCTCGGTGAGGAAGGGCGCCGGCGCCTCCTCGACGACCTTCTGGTAGCGGCGCTGCAGCGAGCAGTCGCGCGTTGAGACGACGACGACGTTTCCGTGCGTGTCGGCGAGCACCTGCGTCTCGACGTGCCGCGGCTTGTCGAGGTAGCGCTCCACGAAGCACTCGCCGCGGCCGAAGGCGGCTACTGCCTCGCGCACTGCCGAGTCGAAGAGCTCAGGGATCCCATCGGCGCTCCACGCGATCTTGAGCCCACGGCCGCCGCCGCCGAAGGCAGCCTTGATGGCGACGGGCACGCCGTGCTCCTTCGCGAAGGTCAGCACCTCGTCGACGCCGGACACCGGGTCTGCAGTGCCGGGGGCGAGTGGGGCCCCGATCTTCAGCGCGATGTGCCGCGCGGTGGTCTTGTCGCCGAGTGCCGCGATGGCCGCGGGTGGCGGTCCGATCCAGGTGATGCCGGCATCGAGAACTGCTTGGGCGAAGTCAGCGTTCTCCGATAGGAAGCCGTAGCCGGGATGTACGGCGTCGGCGCCAGAGTCGGCGACCGCCTTGAGCACCTTGGCCACGTCCAGGTAGGAGTCGGCGGGAGTCGAGCCGCCGAGCGCGAACGCCTCGTCGGACACGCGCACGTGCATCGCGTCGCGGTCCGGCTCGGCGTAGACCGCCACGCTGGCCAGGCCGTGGTCGCGGCACGCACGAGCCACCCGCACCGCGATCTCACCGCGGTTGGCGATGAGGACCTTGCGCATCGCAGCCTCCTGGTCCGCCGCACAGCCCATGTCGCCGTACGGCGTAGCGCAGTCTAGGTGGTGCGCCCCGCGGGCTGGAGCAGTCCTCCGATACGCTCAGGGAGTCCACCGCAAGTGAGAGCAAGGAGCCCTCCGTGCGCCGCGCTGCCCTGCCCGCCGTCGCCCTGATGCTGTCGATGCTGGCGAGCGGTTGCACGTTGGACAGCGACCCGGCAGCTGACTCGCTGGGCCGGTCGAGTGGTGCGGCCAGCTCTCCGGCCGCGGACGCGATCACCCTCGGACCGGAGTTCGACCGCGCGCCGACGATCGAGTTCTTCGCACCCGTAGAGACGGAGTACGAGGTGACCGGCCCGACCACCGTCCCGCCGGGCGTCGTCAACATCAGCCTCACCTCCGAGGGCAACCACAACCTCGCGCTGACCGGGCCTGGACTGCCCGTCGCGCTGCTCTGGGGGACGCTGGCCGGCCAGCCCGAGAACGACCTCACCTACTCGGTCCGGCTGCGGCTCGGGACCTACACCTACTACTGCTCCGTGCCCGGCCATCGCAGCGCCGGCATGCAGGGCACCATCGTGGCCGACGCGTTCGCGGTCCCGGCTCCGGCAGCAACCGCCGTCTAGCGGGTCACTAGCGTCGGCCGAGTCCGCGCCAGGAGTCAGCTCCGGGTGACGGGAGCGGTCGGCGGAGGCCGGCCCCATCGCTCCACGGCGAACGTCGCGTCGGCACGTCGGGCGCTGTCGCCTGACTCGCCGCTCGGGTGAGAAGCACCGCGGCCACCGCAGCGAGCTCGGCGTCGGTCGGCTCGCCGCGCACCACCTGCAGCAGCGGCGCGGACAGGGCCGGCGGTTCCACGTCGCTGCCGTCGCTCACAGCGGGATGTTGCCGTGCTTCTTGGGCGGCAGGGTCTCCCGCTTGTTCCGCAGCTGGCGCAGGGCGCGAATCACCTGGGCGCGCGTCTCCGACGGCGCGATGACCGCGTCGACGTAGCCGCGCTCGGCGGCGATGTAGGGATTGGCGAAGTGATCGCCGTAGTCGGCGACCAGCTCGTCTCGCGCCGACTCCGGGTCGGGAGCGACGGCGAGCTCCTTTCGGTAGAGGATGTTGACCGCACCCTGAGCTCCCATCACGGCGATCTCGGCCGTCGGCCAGGCGAAGGACATGTCGCTGCGCAGGTGCTTCGAGCCCATGACGTCGTAGGCGCCGCCGTAAGCCTTGCGGGTGATCACGGTCACCTTGGGCACCGTGGCCTCGGCGTAGGCGTAGATCAGCTTGGCGCCGCGGCGGATGATGCCCTGCCACTCCTGGCCGGTGCCGGGCAGGAAGCCGGGCACGTCGACGAAGGTCAGCACGGGGATGTTGAAGGCGTCGCACGTCCTCACGAAGCGAGCCGCCTTCTCGGAGGCGTCGATGTCGAGGCAGCCGGCGAAGTGCATCGGCTGGTTGGCGACGACGCCGACCGACCGGCCGTCGACCCGGCCGAAGCCGCACAGGATGTTCTGCGCGAACAGCGCGTGCACCTCGAGGAAGTCGCCGTCGTCGAGGACGTGCTCGATGACGGAGTGCATGTCGTACGGCTGGTTGGACGAGTCCGGGATGAGGGTGTCCAGCTCGAGGTCCGGCTCGTCGACATCGGTTGCCTCGGCGTACGACGGAGCGTCCTCGA
This sequence comes from Mycobacteriales bacterium, assembly GCA_035536235.1. Taxonomy (GTDB): domain Bacteria; phylum Actinomycetota; class Actinomycetes; order BP-191; family BP-191; genus DATLNF01. The sequence continues at coordinate 20,140 of DATLOQ010000018.1, read as the reverse complement.
GGTTGTTCGACGGCAGGAAGCCGAGCAGCGCGCGGGTGATGTCCAGGCAGTCGAGCTCGTCCTGCGCGACGAAGTGCGCGACCCCGGACTTGGAGTTGTGCGTGTGCGCCCCGCCCAGCTCCTCCATCTCGACGTCCTCGCCGGTGACCGTCTTGATCACGTCGGGGCCGGTGATGAACATGTGCGATGTCTTGTCCACCATCAGCGTGAAGTCGGTGATCGCCGGGGAGTAGACCGCGCCACCGGCACAGGGACCCATGATCAGCGACAGCTGCGGGACCACCCCGGAGGCCATGACGTTGCGGTAGAAGATCTCCCCGTAGAGGCCGAGGGACACCACGCCTTCCTGGATGCGCGCGCCGCCCGAGTCGTTCAGCCCGACCACTGGACAGCCGGTCTTCAGCGCGAGGTCCATCACCTTCATGATCTTCTCGCCGAACACCTCGCCGAGGCTGCCGCCGAAGACCGTGAAGTCCTGGCTGAAGACGCACACCCGGCGGCCGTCCACCGTGCCGTAGCCGGTGATGACGCCGTCGCCGTACGGCCGCTTCTCCGCCATGCCGAAGTCGTGCGACCGGTGCCGGGCGAGGGCGTCGGTCTCGACGAACGAGCCCGGGTCGAGGAAGGCGTCGACGCGCTCCCGCGCAGTCATCTTCCCGCGGGCGTGCTGGCTCTCCACGGCCTTCGCCGAGCCCGCGTGCTGGTGCTCATCGCGGTGCTGTTGCAGCGTGGCGAGCTTGCCCGCGGTGGTGTGCGGGTCGGACTCGTTGACGCTCGGTTCGCCCGTTAGAGGTGCAGCCATGGCCCGTAGGCTAGCGCCGTGGAGATCGCGGGCACCGGCGGGGGACCGTCGTACGCCGACCTCGACCGACCGCCCCTGCTCTCGCGGGCACTGAGCACTGCGGCAGTGCAGGTGCCCCCGTGGCGCGAGCTGCACGTCCTAAGCGAGGTCTCCTCGACCAACGACGTCGTCGCGGCGGCGGCCCGCGCCGGGGAGCCGGAGGGTCTGGTCGTCGTCGCTGAGTCGCAGTCCGGGGGCCGCGGGCGGCTCGGCCGCGAGTGGCTCTCGCCTCCGCGGGCCGGGCTCACCCTGTCGATGCTGCTGCGCCCCGCGGTCCCGACCGACCGATGGCCGTGGCTGCCGCTGCTCGTCGGCGCGGCAGCCGCGCGCGCGGTGGCCCAGCGCAGTGGGCTGGAGGTCCGGCTGAAGTGGCCCAACGACCTCGTCATCGCCGACCGCAAGGTGGCTGGACTGCTCGTCGAGGGCGTCGGCGAAGCGGTCGTCGTCGGCATCGGGCTCAACGTGTCCACCCGACGCGACGAGCTCCCGCGCGCTGACGCCACGTCGCTCGCCCTGGAGCTCGGCACCGGCGAGGCAGCTGATCGAGCCCCCCTGCTTCTTGCCATCTTGCGGGCGATCGGGCCGGACTACCTCGACTGGGTCGCGGCTGACGGCGCTGCGGACTCCGTCGCATCGCGGTATCGCGCCACCTGTTCCTCGATAGGTCGCACCGTCGTCATATCGCTCCCCTCGGGTGAGGAGGTGAGCGGGGAGGCGGTCGACATCGATGGTCATGGCCGTCTGGTCGTCCGGGGCCCGGATGGGGTGCTGTCGTCGTACTCAGCCGGCGACGTCACTCACGCCGCACTCGTCCCCGGCTGAGGGCTACCCGACGACCCGGACGACCTTGGTGTCGGCGTGGATCTCCGCACCGTCCTCTGCAGACTCCTCGAAGGCGGTGATCTCGATGTAGCCCGAGGTCTCCAGCACCTCCTCGGGCACCGTGACCTGGACCGACCAGGTGCCCCGCGCCGGCGCGCCCGCGCTGGCCGTGACGAAGCCGCTGGCGTAGGTGGGCTTCGCGCCGACGCACGTGACGTCGGCCGGGCAGCCGCGGGTGACGCGCCACTGGACGTTGGCCTCGAAGACGGTCGCCGAGCCGGAGAGCACGAAGGTCCTGGTCACCTCTGCGGTCTCGCTGGGGCTGTCGATCGCGACGAAGGCGAGGACGTCGATGTGCGACCCGCGACGCAGCGTGCGGCCGGCGAGCGACTCGTGTCCCCAGAGGTCGGTGACCTCTCGGCCCTCGACGAGGATCCGCACGCCGGAGATCGTGCGGTCTGCTGCCGTCACGGTGTGCACGACCTGCTGCACGCTCATCGCGGTGGCTTCGGCACCGCCTTCGCCGTCGAGCGCGGCGCGGCTGAGGTCGACGGTGACGGTGCCGCCGGAGCGCGCGATGCCGCGGACCCGAGTAGCCCGCGGCCACAGGCTGGAGTAGTCGCGATCCAGCGCGGGCTCGCGGAACATCGCGTCGAGGGCGGCCCGGGTCGGCGCGTCCGAGCGCGGGACCTGGCGGAACTCCCGCTGCAGCCGGATGCCGTTGCGGGTCTCGACCAGGTAGTAGAGCGCCGCCGTCGTCGTGCCCGGGGCGGGGGTGGCGGTCGGCGCCGGCGGACTACCCGGCTCTTCCGTGGGCTCGGCGCTCGACTCCGGGTCCGCCGTGGCCCCAGCAGACGGACCACCCGACGACGCCGCGTCCCCGGCGTCGGTGGAGACTTCCGTGGCCCCGCTGTTGCACCCGGCCAGGAGGAGCACGAGCAGCGAGGCGGTCGCCGCCCCGCGGACGCAGCGATTAGGTGAGGACAGCATCGGGGCCTCCGGTAGACGGCGAGCGGATTCCTACCGCAGTAGACGCGCTGCGCAGCGAGAGGTTGCATGAGGCCGAGCCGGCAATGTCGGACAGCGAACGTGCCACCATGCGTTCGACGCGACAAGAGGGGGCAACGTGGGCTATCCCAGAAGGCTGCTCAACGAGGACGAGGACGTCGTGTTCGACCTGCGACCGCACTGGAAGGCGGTCGCCGGGGCCACCCTGCTTGCTCCCGTGATCGTGGGCCTTGCCTCGTTCGCCATCGCCCGAGTCCCCGAAGGTTCGGCGCAAGCCGCTGCCCGCGTGGCGCTGGTCACGGTGGCGGTCGGGCTGTTCATCGCCTTCTGCGTGGTGCCTTGGGCGAAGTGGCTCAGCACCCACTTCGTCGTGACGACCCGGCGCGTCATCATGCGCGCCGGCGTGCTGGGTCGCAGCGGCCGGGACATCCCGCTCTTCCGGATCAACGACGTGACGTTCGAGCACAGCTTCTTCGAGCGGCTGCTCGGCGCGGGCTCGCTCATCGTGGAGAGCGCCGGCGAGCGCGGGCAGGTGACCCTGGCCGACATCCCGCATCCCGAGGACGTCCAGCGCGAGGTGTATCGGCTGATCGAACTCGACGACCTGCGACGACGCGGCGAGTCGCCCCCCGCGCCCGTGTAGCGTTTTCGTCATGACCGACCTGCCGAGCCGGATCAGCCTGCGCGAGGTCGGCCCTCGCGACGGGCTGCAGAACGAGGCGCCGGTCCCGACGGAGGCGAAGGTCGCGCTCATCGACGCGCTCTCGCGCACCGGTGTCGGCCGCATCGAGGTCGTGTCGTACGTCCACCCGAAGGCGATCCCGCAGATGGCCGATGCCGACGACGTGTGGACGGGCATTCGCCGGTCTGACGACGTCCGCTACTCGGCGCTGGTGCCCAACCTGAAGGGCGCAGAGCGAGCGCTGGCCAGCGGCTTCCGTGAGATCGAGGTCGTCGTCTCGGCGAGCGACACCCACAACCGCAAGAACATCAACCGCTCTACCGACGAGTCTCTCGACGAGATCAGCGCGGTCATCGCCGCTGCCCACGACGCGGGGGCGAGCATTCAAGTGATCGTCTCGACCGCATTTGGCTGTCCCTACGAGGGGGACGTACCGGAAGCTCGCGTGGTGGCGGTCGCCGGCCGCGCCGTGCGCGACGGGGCGGACGGGGTGTCCTTCGGCGACACCACTGGCATGGCCACGCCGACCCGGGTCACCCGACTGGTGGGCGAGCTGCGGACGGCATACGCCGACATCCCGCTCAACCTGCACTTCCACAACACCCGAGGCACCGGGCTGGCCAACGTGCTGGCCGCACTTCAGCTGGGCGTCGACGACTTCGACGCATCGATCGGCGGGTTGGGGGGCTGCCCCTACGCACCCGGCGCGACCGGCAACGTGTGCACCGAGGATCTCGTGCACATGGTGGAGGACATGGGGGTGGCTACGGGCGTCGACCTGGCGGCGATGATCGACGCGGCTCGGACCGCCGAGCAGATCGTCGGGCGCACCCTGCCGTCCCAGGTGCTGCGCGCCGGGCCGCGGCTGGCGACAAGCGGCGCTGCCTAGTCTCTGGCCAGCCCGTAGCGGCTCTCGCGAGCTACGGGGTCGACCAGCGCGCCCGGACAGCTGCCCACGTGGCGGCGTCCTCGCCGCCGAGGCGCCAGAACGCCGCGCCGGCCAGGCCGTAGCGATCGACCACCGGCAGAGCGGCGGCCACCGAGGCGGCGTCGGCGTACCACACGGTGTGGGTGACGCCGTCGGCGACGTAGGAGAACCAGGACGACTGAGCCGTCGAGGACCACTGGCTGGTCGCCGAGTACGCCGTACGCCGCGCCATCACCTCCTCGTGGGTGACACCGGTCCCCATTGAGCCGACCCAGTCGTAGCCGTAGAGCGGCATGCCCAGCTCGACCTTCGACGGGGCGATCTGGCCGGCGGCGAACCGGGCGACGTCGTCGACCCAGTTTAGCGGCGCGACCGGCCCAGCGGCCGACGTCCCCCACGAGTAGTCGTAGGCCATGACCCGGACGGTGTCCGCCGCGGCTCCGATCGCCTTGTAGTCCTGCGCCTGCGGACCGCTCCAGGAGCCCGGCTCGGACGTCTTCGGGTGCACGGCCACGGACAGCTTCTTGCCGGCGGCGTGCAGGGCGGTCGCGAGCCTGCTGATGAAGGCGGAGAACCGGGTGCGATCACTCGCGTACAAGCTCTCGTAGTCGACGTCGAGTCCGTCGTAACCGTTCGCCTTGACGAGGTTCACGAGCGCCGTGACGTGGCGGCTCTGGCTGGTCTTCGTTGCGAGCATGGTGCGGACCCGGGCCGGGTCGAAGTCATTGGTGATGGTCGGCAGGACTCGCACGCCCTTGGCTCGGATGCCGGCCACGATCGTCTTGTCACCCGACCCGGGGTAGCCCTGCACGGTGCCGTTCGGAGCCATCGCGTACCAGAAGGGCGACAACGCGGAGTAGAGATCGGCGTTGGCCAGGAAGCTCTGGTAGCCGCGGGCCTGGTCCCAGTACGGCAGCCAGGCGGTCACCCGTCGAGGGGCGGCGGCTGCCGCCCGGGAGGGAGCCAATGCGCCGAGCAGCGGGAGGACGACGACGAGCGCAGCGAAAGCGCGAGCCATCGGGCGGGCACATCGGGATCGCTGCACGGGGGGCTCCTCGGGGGATAGGCGCCTCGGGGGTAGGTAGGCGTCTCGAGCCTTGTCGGATGCGCCCAGCCGGGTCTGTAAGGAGGTAAGCCCACTGTGGCGATCGTTACAGAGCGCAATCTGAGTGAACCCAAAGTGACGTGGGCACGTAGGACTAAGTGCGCGACTGATCACAAGTGACTAGTCGGCACGAACCGGACGAACCCCCTCTAACGCCCAGAAGGATCGGGAGCAAAATGCACGTCCGCAGCCCTGAACCCGCTGCCATCACCGGCCACGAGGTGCGTCGGGATGGCCACCGGCCTACGCCACGCGCGACCGGTCGCGCCCGTCGCCGCGGCCACCGACCGGACTTCCAGCGCACCGTCGTACTGATCCCAGCGCACAACGAGGAAGACCAGATCGCTGCGGCGATCGAGTCTGTGCTCGCCCAGACCTATCGGCCCGCGCTCGTGGTGGTGGTAGCAGACAACTGCACCGACCGAACCATCGAGATCGCCCGCCGCTACCCGGTGGTCGTGATGGAGACGGTCGACAACGCCCATCGCAAGGCCGGGGCCCTCAACCAGGCATGGTTCCGATACGCCCAGGACGCGCGGTTCGTCGTCTCCATGGACGCCGACACGATCCTGGACCCGCACTGCATCGAGCGGATGCGCAAGCAGATGAGCTCCGAGCACGGCATCGGCGGCATCTGCGGTCGCCCGCTCAACAAGGTGCCGCCGGCCGGCATGTCCTGGTGGAACACCGTGCTGTGGCATCTGCTGGCGCTGGACTTCGCGTCGTACGACCGGAGCCTGGTCCGCCGCAAGTTCTCCACCGAGGTGCTCGGCGGCTTCGGGTCGCTGTTCCGCAACGCCGCGCTGCACCAAGTGGCTCGCACGGAGGGCGCACCGTGGGCCACCGACAGCATCGTCGAGGACTACCGCCTTTCACTCAAACTGCGAGCGGCACGCTGGCAGATCCGGGTGGCGCCGCAGGCGCTCGCCTACACAGACACGCCGATCACCCTCCGCGCCTTGTGGCAGCAGCGGCTGCGCTGGTCCGGCGGCACCTTCCAGGAGATGGTCCGCGAGGGTTGGACCCCATGGACCCGTCGCAACTGGTGGAACTACGCGACCATGCTCTTCGGCGTAGTCCTTCGCATTCTCGGTCTCATCGCCTGGGCGTCGATTCTGCTGCTCGACCTGCCTCTGCAGGTGAGCTGGTACTGGTTGTTGCCTTTTGCCCTGGCGGGCCTGGACCGGCTCGTGGTCGCCTGGAAGATGCGCGGCCGCACCTGGCTCGACTGCGTGCTCGCCATCACCGTCCTGCCGATCGAATTGCTCACACTCGTCGGCCAAGCCTGGTCCTTGCGGTCAGCCTGGCTGGTGATGCGCAACAAGCCCTTGAGCTGGTAACGCACGTCAGCAATTCAACCCCCGCACTTCCCATCTCGCCTTGGAGGACAGTTCCATGTACCACGCCACGACAGGCACCATCGTCGCCGGTGCCGCCGCAACCCCGGTGGTCGGCAACCTGGCTGCCCAGAGCAACGCCGAGGTCCTCGGTGTCAAGATCAGTCAGGGTGCCAACCCGTTCGTCGCGACCGTTCAGGGCGTTGCTGACGGCACGCTCCCGCTGACGGGGATCAACCTGCTCTTCGTCCTGCTCACCGCCATCACGCTCATGCTGATGGGCGTCACGATGGTTCGCATCGGCCGCAACCTCACCACCGCAACTGCCTGAGATGGCGGCCTAGCCTCACCTTCGGGTGAGGCTAGGCCTGTCCGGGCGGACGGCGGCTCAGCGCGCCGTTAGCGTCGCCGGGTCCACATTGGCACCGCACACCAGTGCCACCACCCGTTCGCCGGCGGCCGGCGTGTAGGCACCGCTCAGCTGCGCGGCCAACGCGGTCGCACCGCCGGGCTCGCTGGCCACCCGCGTCTCGTCCCAGAGCCACTGCTGGGCACGTACGACGTCAGCGTCGCTGACGAGCAGTGCTTGCTCCACCCATTGCTGGGCTGCCTGAAACCCGAGGGCGCCGACTCGGGTTGCTCCCAGTGCGCTGGCGGCGAGGCCCCCCACCTCGACGTCGACGGGGGACCCGGCAGCCAGGGCGGCGTGCAGCGTCGGGGTCTCCGCGGTTTCGACAGCCACCACGCGCACATCGCCCTGAAACCACGACGCCACTCCGCCGATGAGGCCGCCACCACCGACGGCAACCAGCACGGTGTCGACGTCCGGGACCTGCTCGCAGATCTCGAGGGCGCAGGTGCCGGCTCCGGCAACCACTGCGGGCTGGTCATAGGCGTGGGCGAACAGCGCACCGGTATCCGCGCAGTGCGTCTCGCTGGCGGTGAGCGCCTCGCGGTAATGCGCGCCGATCGCGACGACGTCGGCGCCGATGCCACGCAGCCGGTCAGCCTTTGCCGCCGGGGCGGTCTCGGGAATGAAGATCGTCGCCCGGTGCCCCAGCTCGCGAGCGGCGTACGCGACCGCCAGCCCGAAGTTGCCGCCCGACGCTGTCGCGACACCGGCCGGCGGAACGTCGGAGGTGAGAAGCAGGTTGAAGGCGCCCCTCGCCTTGAACGTGCCGCTCACCTGCAGCAGCTCGAGCTTGAGCACCAGCGCGGGTGAGATCTCGAGAACCGGGGTACGCCGGATGCGCGGCGCGATGAGATCCGCGGCCGCGACGATGTCTTCCCGCGACGGCGGCCCGGTCATGACGGTGATTCTGTCAGCGTGAGGAAAGAGTTCCGAAGTTCAGCACCCCTAGGTAGCCCTCGCGGTAGCCATGACGGGGTCGGCGGCGAGCGCCGCGGCCGTGGCTGCGTCGGGATCGTGGGGATGGGCGGCGGACGAGGCAGCGAGGGTGTTGCACCACGAGTCCTCGTAGTGATCCCACCCGGCGGCTGAGCTGACCCAGTTCTGCAGTGCGGTGACAGGTGGTGCAGCGTCACGCAGTCCTCGCGCGCGGGAGTGAATCCCGACGGGCCCGCTCCAGGGCCAAGTCGCATCGACGACCTCAGCAGCCGTCGCCGTCGACCACGGCGCGGCCAAGCCGAGGTCGGAGTGCGCAAGTGACGACGAGCGGTCGCGGCTTACTCCTCGGCCGCCGTACGCCGGGTGATGCCAGGCGCGAGCGCGAGCTGGGCCAGCCCGCCGAGCGCGCCGACGACGAGGCAGCCGGTCCAGACCGCATTCGACCCGAGCTGCTCGAAGGTCACTGTGCCCGCGATCGGCGCGACCACCGCCGCGGCGCCGAAAGCGAATCCGAACGCTCCGCTGTACCTGCCCCGCAGGTGGGGCGGGGCGATGTCTGCGACCAGCGCCGACCCGATCGAGCTGGTGCCGATCTCGCCGATCGTCCAGACGACGACGCAGGCGGCGTGCTCCAGGCCGGTGTCGGCGAAACGGTGCAGCCAGAACCCGATGCCGACCAGGACGATCGACCACGCGCTGGTCGGCACCCGCGGCAGGCGGACGATCACGCCGAGCAGCAGCGGTTGCACGATGACGATGACGATGCCGTTGAGCGCGATGACGAAGCCGAAGACCTTCACGTCGAGACCGTCGGCGACCATCGTCAAGGGCAGCGTGATGAAGCCCTGGAAGTAGACGCACGTGTAGAGGAACCAGGTGCCGATCACCCCGAGCATCAGCCGGTCGCGGAACGGGTCGGCAAACGACCCGGGAGTCAGGTGTCCGCCACGGTCCGGACGCGTCTCGCCGACCAGGCGGAAGACGAGGATGCCGAAGATGACAGTCGTAAGCGCGTCGAGGCCGAAGAGCAGCGCATAGCCGCGCTCCGCGAGCAGCCCAGCTGTCGCTGTCGCCGCCGCGAACGCGAGGTTGATCACCCAGAAGTGCAGCCCGTAGGCGCGCACCCGGTCCGCCGCGGGGACGACATCGGCGACGAGCGCGGACGACGCCGGCCGGTAGAGGTCGGCCGTGGCGCCGGTCAGCACGACGCCGAGCACGACGACCGGCAGCGGACCGGCGACGGCGAGGACACCCAAGGCGCCCGCGAAGGCGAAGGTGCCCAGCAGCATGGTCTGTCGACGCCCGATCCGGTCGGCGAGGACGCCGCCGACAATCTGGCTCGGCACTCCAGCTGCGCCGTTGAGCGCGACCAGCAGTCCGGCGGAGGACTCGCTCAGGCCTCGATCCCGGACCAGGTACAGCACGAGGAACGGCTGCACGAAGGTGCCGAGGCGGTTGACGAAGCTGCCCACAAGGACGACCCAGTACTCGAACGGCAGACCACCGAGACGCTGTCGGCCCAGCTCCCGCAGCGGCATTACGCGGCGCGCTCGGCGCTCACTTGCGGTCCTCTGGCCGGGCATCGCGCAAGCATGCCCGACGCCGGGAGTGGGTCGCTCGCACTTTCTTGCCACAATGGCGCAGCACGTCCACCACGACCCGAGGGACCCCGTGACAGCCGACGCCAGCCCCGACGAACGTCGTCCCCCCCTCGCCGAGCTCCGAAAGGTTGTCGAGCAGGGTGGCGCGACGAAGTACCACGAGAAGAACGCCGAGGCGGGCAAGCTCTTCGCTCGTGAGCGGGTAGATCTCCTGCTCGACAAGGGCACGTTCACCGAGGACGGCCTCTACGCCAACGCCCTAGCCGGCGATCTGCCCGCGGACGGCGTCGTCACAGGCACGGGTCAGGTCGACGGCCGGCCGGTCGCGGTGATGGCCAACGACTCCACGGTGAAGGCCGGCTCCTGGGGCGCCCGGACCGTCGAGAAGATCATCCGCATCCTCGAGATCGCCTACCGCACGGGCGTGCCGATGGTCTACCTGATCGACTCCGCGGGTGCCCGGATCACCGACCAGGTGGAGCTCTTCCCGGGCCGTCGTGGCGCCGGGAAGATCTTCCACACTCAGGTGCGGATGTCCGGCTCGGTGCCCCAGGTCTGCGCCCTCTTCGGGCCGAGCGCTGCGGGCGGTGCTTACATCCCGGCGTTCTGCGACATCGTCGTCATGGTCGAGGGCAACGCGTCGATGTACCTCGGCTCACCGCGGATGGCCGAGATGGTCGTCGGAGAGATCGCGACCCTGGAGGAGATGGGCGGCGCCAAGATGCACTGCACCGTCTCCGGCTGCGGCACGCACCTGGTCAAGACGGAGCCTGACGCCATCGACGTCGTCAAGCGCCACCTCTCCTACCTGCCGTCCAACTGGACCGAGCAGCCGCCCATCGCCGAGGCGAAGGAGCCCAAGTCCGGGATCGACCTCCGGGCTCTCGTGCCGGACAGCGATCGGCAGGCCTTCGATATGCGCCGTTACATCGCCGGCCTGGTCGACGAGGGCAGCGACTACGAGATCCACGCCCTGTGGGCCCGCGAGCTGGTCACCTGCTTCGCCAGGCTCGACGGCAAGACGATCGGCGTCGTGGCCAACAACCCGATGCAGAAGGGCGGCGTGCTCTTCGTCGACTCGGCCGACAAGGCAGCGAAGTTCCTGCAGCTCTGCGACGCGTTCAACGTGCCGCTGCTGTTCCTCGCCGACGTGCCCGGTTTCATGATCGGTACGACGGTCGAGCGCGAGGGCATCATCCGCCACGGCGCCAAGATGATCACCGCGGTGTCCGAGGCGACGGTGCCGAAGATCTCGGTCATCGTGCGCAAGGCCTACGGCGCCGGCCTCTACGCCATGGCCGGCCCCGGCTTCGAGCCGGACTGCTGTCTCGCGCTGCCCACCGCGATGATCGCGGTGATGGGTGCGGAGGCGGCGATCAACGCCGTCTACGCTAACAAGATCGCCGCTCTCCCCGAAGGTGAGCGCGACGCCTTCGTCGCGGCGAAGCGGGCCGAGTACAACACCGACATCGACATCGTGCACCTGGCCGCGGAGCTGGTCGTCGACGGCATCGTGGAGCCGGAGGACCTGCGGGCCGAGCTGATTGCCCGCTTCGCGTCGTACGCCGGCAAGGACCGCGCGTTCTCCCGCCGCCGGCACGGCGTCACCCCGGTTTAGGGACGCCTAGGCCGGAGGCTCAGACGATGGTGGTGATGGCGGCTTCGAGCGGGGTCGGGTCGTCCGGTTCGATCGCCAGGAAGACCCACCTCTTGTAGGCGTAGAACCGCCACAGGGTGCCCAGCCCGAGGCCGAAGACGTTGGCCGCGATGTTGAGCGCGAGGACGCTGGTCAGTCCGAGCGCGTAGCGGGTGAAGCCGAGCACGGCGAGCGCGATGGCCAAGCCGACGACATTGAGGCCGAAGAACAGCACGTACTCGCGGCGGAAGCTGGTGCGGGCCCGGTGCGCGAAGGACCAGTGCCGGTTCATGAAGTAGCTGCTGGTCGCTGCGACCGCAGTGGAGAGAGTCTTCGAGGTGAGCGGGCCGAGGCCCACCCTGAAGTGCAGGATGTTGAACAGCCCGATGTCCAGCACGGCGTTGAACGCTCCGACGAGACCGAATTTGGCGATCTCCTGGAGCAGCACTTCGAAACGGCGATAGAGGGCATGCACTCCCGGAAGCCTACCGGCACCGCCCGTGGGATATTGGCCCTCGCCCCCACGCCGTACCCAACCCTGCGAAGGTGTGACCCGTGGTCGACAGTCGGCTCAACGACGAGCAAGAGGCGCTGCGCAAGACGGTCGAGCACTTCGCTCGCACGGTGGTGGCGCCGCGCGCCGAGCAGATGGACGAGACCGGGGAGTTCCCCTACGACATCGTCAAGGCGATGGGTGAGATGGGCTTGTTCGGACTGCCCTTCCCCGAGGAGTACGGCGGCATGGGCGGCGACTACTTCGCGCTGTGCCTCGCCCTCGAGGAGCTCGCCCGGGTCGACTCCTCGGTGGCGATCACGCTGGAGGCCGGCGTCTCGCTGGGGGCGATGCCGGTCTACCGGTTCGGCACGGAGGAGCAGCGCCGGGAGTGGCTGCCGCAGCTGACCAGCGGCGACGCGCTCGGCGCGTTCGGCCTCACCGAGCCCGGGGGCGGCTCCGATGCCGGCGCTACTCGCACCACGGCGCGCCTGGAGGGCGGCGAGTGGGTGCTCAACGGCACCAAGGCGTTCATCACCAACTCGGGCACCGACATCACCCGGCTGGTCACGGCGACGGCCGTCACGGGCGCGGAGTCCGACGGGCACAAGGAGATCAGCTCGATCCTGGTGCCCGTTCCTCACCAGGGGTTCAGCGCGTCGAAGAAGTACTCGAAGGTCGGCTGGCACGCCTCTGACACCCGCGAGATCGTCTTCACCGACTGCCGGGTCCCCGAGGCGAACCTCCTCGGCGAGCGCGGCCGTGGGTATGCCAACTTCCTGCAGATCCTCGACGAGGGCCGCATCGCGATCTCCGCGCTCGCCGTGGGGCTGGCCCAGGGCTGCGTCGACGAGAGCGTGAAGTACGCAAGAGAGCGCGAGGCGTTCGGCAAGCCGATCGGGAAGTTCCAGGCGGTCGCGTTCAAGATCGCCGATATGGACATGCGGGCGCACACCGCCCGCCTGGCCTACTACGCGGCAGCCGAGAAGATGCTCCGCGGGGAGCCCTTCAAGAAGGAGGCGGCGATCGCCAAGCTCTACTCCAGCGAGATCGCCGTGACCAACGCGCGGGAGGCGGTCCAGGTCCACGGCGGCTACGGCTTCATGAACGAGTACCCCGTGGCCCGCTTCTACCGCGACTGCAAGATCCTGGAGATCGGCGAGGGCACCAGCGAGGTGCAGCGCATCCTCATCGCCCGCGAGCTAGGCGTGTCCTGACGCTCAAAGGCGTGAGTAGACCCCTTAGCGGGCAGGACCCGGGGTAAATCGTGCCGAAATGAGCACGACCCGCCTCTGGCACGATTTCGGCTTCCGACGGAGAGAAATGCACGTGTTCGCGTACGGCGACCGGGCCACTGGTCGCCCTTCCGCCGTGGTCGGCGTGCTCAGCGTTGCCCTGCTCTTCTCGCTGAGCACTGGCCTGGCGACCGTGGTTCTGCGGAAGCCGGCCCCCGCTGCCCCGAAGGCGGCGCCGCCGGCGGCGGTCGCCGAACCGGCCACCTCGACCCGGCTCGTGGGTCTCGGCAGCCCGCCGACCAGGTCCGCCGCCGGCGCCTGCCCGGCCGCGCCGACCCTGCCAGCCGGCGACACCCTCGTGCTGACGGCGCGCACCCCGACCGTCGCTGTGCACGCCACGCCAGGGGGCTCGGTCGAGCGGCGGCTGCCCAGCCCGACGCGGGACGGCCAGCCGTTGCACCTGCGCGTGATGGAGACCCGCGGCGAGTGGCACCGGGTGCAGATGCCGGAGCGGCCCAACTCGACTACTGGGTGGGTTCGCGCCGCGGGTATGACGACCTCGCGGACGCCGTACCGGATCCTCATCCAGCGCTGCTCCCGACGATTGACCCTCTTCCGGGCCGGCCGGCCGGTCTTCGTGGAGCCAGCCGCGATCGGCAAGTCCGGCACGCCGACCCCGCTGGGCGACTTCTACGTGGACTTCGTCGAGTCGTGGCGGCCGGACAGCCCCTACGGGCCGTGGCTGGTCTCGGTCACCGGCTTCTCTGAGGTGTACCAGACCTTCGGCGACGGCGTGGGACAGATCGGGATCCATGGCACCCAGGCGTCGACGTCGGTGGGCCGGCCGACCAGCAACGGCTGCATCCGCCTGCAGAACGCCGCTGTCACCCGCCTTGCCGAGCTGGTCGTTGCCGGCACTCCAGTGCTCATCGTCGATTAACCTCTATGGAAAACCCCCGAGGAGCTCTTGTGTCCCTGCGCCCCACCTCCATCAACGTCTGGCGTCCCGTGCTGGTGCTCGCGCTGCTGATCGCCGCGCTTCCGGTGGCCGTCGGCAGCCGAGGCTCCGCGTCGGCCGCGTGCCCCGAGGCGCCGCGGATGACGAGCACGCAGACCCTGGTCGCCCATGCGAAGCGCTCCGGGCTGCCGATCTTCGACGCACCGGACGGCCAGCACCTGCGCACCCTGTCCAACCCCACCCGGGAGGGGCAGCGGCTGCACCTGCGAGTCGTCGGCACCCGTCCCGACTGGTTCCGGGTGCAGTACGCCGCCCGGCCCAACGGCACCACGGTGTGGATCCGCCGGATCGACGTCACGACGACCGTGACGCCGTACCGACTCCTGGTGCAGCGCTGCGCCAAGCTCATCTGGCTCTTCGACAAGGGTGAGCCGGCCATGCGCTTCCCGGCTGCCGTCGGCAAGCCCAACACCCCCACGCCCAAGGGCGACTTCTATGTCGACTTCCTCGAGCGCTGGCGCTCGGACAGCAAGTACGGCCCGTGGCTGATCAGCGTGAACGGCTTCTCCGAGGTGTACGACTCCTTCGGCAACGGCAACGGTCAGATCGGCATCCACGGCACGCCGGCGCGAAGCTCCGTCGGGGGGTCGACCAGCAACGGCTGCGTGCGCCTGTTCAGCGAGGACGTGTCGCAGCTGGCGAAGGTCGTCGTTCCCGGCACACCGGTGCTGATCGTCGACTAGCTGGCGGTCAGGGCCGGCCGAGAGCTCGGTAGGTCCAGCCGGCGGCCCGCCACCGGGCCGGGTCCAGGGCGTTGCGTCCGTCCACGATGTGCTTGACGCGTACGACGTCGTGCAGCCCCGCGGGGTCCATGTCCTTGAACTCCGTCCACTCCGTCAGGTGGAGCAGGACATCGGCGTCCCGTGCGGCCTCGACGGCGCTGGTCGCGAACGCGAGCTCGGGGTGCTTGCGCCGGGCGTTGTCGACGGCGGCCGGGTCGTAGACGGTGACCTCGGCGCCCTCGCCAAGAATGGTGGCCGCGACATCGAGAGCCGGCGAGTCGCGGATGTCGTCGGAGTTGGGCTTGAAGGCAGCGCCCAGGACCCCGACGCGCTTGCCCGTGAAGTCGCCGCCGACCTGCTCGCGAGCCAGGTCGACCATCCGAGCCCGGCGGCGCAGGTTGATCGCGTCCACCTCGCTGAGGAAGGACAGCGCCTGCTCGACGCCGAGCTCCTCCGCGCGGGCCATGAAGGCGCGGATGTCCTTGGGCAGGCAGCCACCCCCGAAGCCGAGCCCGGCGTGTAGGAAGCGCCCGCCGATCCGGGTGTCGTGGCTCAGTGCCTCCGACAGCTTCTTGACGTCAGCGCCGGTGGCCTCGCAGACCTCGGCCATGGCGTTGATGAAGGAGATCTTCGTGGCGAGGAAGGCGTTGGCGGCGACCTTGACCAGCTGGGCGCTCGCCAGGTCCATCACGACGATGGGGCAGTCCGCGAGCTCGACGACGGGTGCGAAGACCTCCCGCAGCACCGACTCGGCCGAGCCGCCGGGTTGCACGCCGAAGACGAGTCGGTCCGGCCGCAGCGTGTCCTCGACCGCGAAGCCCTCGCGGAGGAACTCCGGGTTCCACGACAGCTCGACGTCAGCGGGTCCTACGTGCGCAAGCCGCGCAGCGATCCGCTCCGCGGTGCCGACCGGCACGGTCGACTTGCCGACGACATGTGAGCCGGGCCGCAGGTGCGCTGCGATGCCGTCGACCACGGAGTCGACGTAGCGCATGTCGGCGGCGTTGCTGGCCGCCTGCTGCGGGGTGCCGACGCAGATGAAGTGCACGTCACCGAAGGCCCCCGCGTCGGCGTACGAGGTCGTGAACGAGAGGTGGCCGCTCTCGATCGCCTTGCGCAGGATCGGCTCGAGACCGGGCTCGTAGAAGGGCAGCTCCCCTGCGGAGAGACGGGCGACCTTCTCCTCGTCGACGTCCATCCCCAGGACGTCGTAGCCGAGGCTGGCCATGCAGGCCGCGTGGGTCACGCCGAGGTAGCCGGTGCCGAGGACGGTGAGTCGATGCGTCATAGTCCCCGAGAGTACCCATGGACGGGCGCCGACTACCCTGGCTGCCATGAACCCCGACTTCGGCACTTACCGTCTCGGCGAGGAGCACGACCTCCTGCGCACGTCCGTGCGCGCTCTCGCCGAGGCCAAGATCGCTCCGCGTGCTGCTGAGATCGACGAGACCGCTGAGTTCCCGTGGGACGTCTACGGGGAGCTCAAGCGCAACGACCTGCATGCCGTGCACATCCCCGAGGCGTACGGCGGCGCCGGCGCCGATGCGATCTCCAGCGCGATTGTGATCGAGGAGATCGCGCGGGTCTGCGCGTCGTCGTCGCTGATCCCAGCGGTGAACAAGCTCGGTACTCAGGGGCTGCTGCTCAGCGGGTCGGAGGACCTCAAGCAGCGCTACCTCCCCCGGCTGGCCCGCGGGGAGGGCATGTTCTCCTACGCGCTGTCCGAGCCCGATGCCGGGTCCGACGCCGCCGCGATGAAGACGCGGGCGGTCCGCGACGGGAACTCCTACGTGCTGGACGGCACGAAGCGCTGGATCACCGGCGCCGGCGTGTCCAGCTTCTACACCGTGATGGCTGTCACGGACCCGGAGAAGAAGGCGAACGGGATCTCGGCATTTGTTGTCGAGAAGGAGGATCCGGGCTTCAGCGTCGGCAAGCTCGAGAAGAAGATGGGCATCAAGGGCAGTCCGACCGGCGAGCTCTACTTCGACAGCTGCCGGATCCCCGCCGACCGGATGATCGGCGAGGAGGGGACTGGCTTCAAGACCGCACTGCGCACCCTCGACCACACCCGGCTGACGATCGGGGCGCAGGCTCTGGGCATCGCCCAGGGGGCACTCGACTACGCACTCGGCTACACCAAGGAGCGGGAGCAGTTCGGCAAGCCGATCGCGCAGTTCCAGGCCGTGCAGTTCCTGCTCGCCGACATGGCGATGAAGACCGAAGCGGCCCGCCAGCTGATCTACGTAGCGGCCGCGAAAGCCGAGCGGATGGAGTCCGACCTCACGTTCATCTCGGCTGCCGCGAAGTGCTTCGCCAGCGACACCGCGATGCAGGTGACGACGGACGCCGTACAGCTGCTGGGCGGCTATGGCTACGTCACCGACTACCCGGTCGAGCGGATGATGCGCGACGCGAAGATCACCCAGATCTACGAGGGCACCAACCAGATCCAGCGGGTCGTCATGGCCAGAAGCCTGCTCAAGTGAGGCTGTGGTGACGAGCGGACGGACTCCCACGGAGTCGCGCATCAGCATCACCCGCCTCATGACGGCGGGTGACGCCAACCTGCACGGCAACATCCACGGCGGAGTGATCATGAAGCTGGTCGACGACGCGGCCGGCATCGTCGCTTCCCGGCACTCCGGCGGCCGGGCGGTGACCGTCTCGATGGACGAGATGGTCTTCCTCGTCCCCGGGCACGTCGGAGACCTGGTCTATGCCCACTCCCAGATCAACTGGGCCGGCCGCACGTCGATGGAGATCGGCGTGCGCGTCGAGGCGGAGCGGTGGGACGAGATCGGCGAGCGGGTGCACACCAGCAGTGCCTACCTCGCCTACGTCGGCCTCGACGGGCACGGCAAGCCACGGCCGGTGCCGAGCGTGGAGGCGACGGACGAGACGGAGCGCCGCCGCTACCGGGAGGCGGAGATCCGCCGCTCAGCCCGCCTCGCGCGCCGAGCGGCGATCACGGCGGCCCGCGAAGGTTGATGGGTCAGGCCGTCACCGACAGCAGGAATCCGCGTTAGGGACATCGAAGAGAGACGCGAAGTCCCTTGCTGAGGAGGATCCCTATGAAGCGCTCCATCGCCACCGCCCTGGTGGTCACCGCCGCGATCTCCGCGATCGGCGGAGTGGCCGAGGCGAAGCACAAGAAGCCCATCACCAAGTCCTACACGGCCACTGCGCCCAACCCGGACCCGACCAACTACGCAGGCGGCTCCGTATGCGCCCGCAACGTGCCCGGCAGCGCCCACATCGAGAAGTTCACGGCGCCTGAGGCAGGCACCCTCAAGGCCGAGATCAGCAAGTTCCAGGGTGACTGGGACATGCTGCTGCTCGACGAGAAGGGTCGCGAGCTGTCCAACTCCGGCGGCAGCGAATTGGTGGACGGCACCGAGAAGATGACCTACAAGTTCAAGAAGCCCGGCACGGTCAGCATCATCGCCTGCAACTGGGCGGGCGGACCCACGGCCGCAGCGAAGTACGAGTTCACGTTCAAGTAAATCGACTTCACGTACATCGACGCGTCCACGACGGGTCGGCCTGCCCTCAGGGGTGGCCGGCCCGTTGTGCTTGTCGGGCCGCTTCGCCAGTTCCTCCAGCGGCCCTGGGTCAGCCGACCCCGGCCGCGACCGTCAGCGCGGGCTCGGTGAGCTCCTGCACCTCGTCCACCGTCGCCCCGGGTGCGAGCTCGGTCAGCACCAGGCCCCCGGGAGTCACGTCGATCACAGCGAGGTCGGTGATGATCCGGTGGACGACGCGGCGTCCGGTGTAGGGCAGCGAGCAGGTGTTGACGATCTTTGGTGAGCCGTCCTTGGCGGCGTGCTCCATCATCACGATGACCTTGCGGGCTCCATGCACCAGGTCCATCGCGCCGCCCATCCCCTTGACCATCTTGCCGGGGATCATCCAGTTGGCCAGGTCACCCTCGGCCGAAACCTGCATCGCGCCCAGCACCGCCACGTCGACGTGGCCGCCGCGGATCATGGAGAAGGACGTGGCGCTGTCGAAGTAGGAGGCGCCGGCTTGGACGGTCACGGTTTCCTTGCCGGCGTTGATGAGGTCAGCGTCCTCAGTGCCGGCGACCGGGTAGGGGCCGACTCCCAGGATGCCGTTCTCGCTCTGCAGCACGACGTGCACACCTGCAGGCAGGAAGTTGGGCACCAACGTCGGCATCCCGATGCCGAGGTTGACGTACTGACCGTCCTCCAGCTCGAGCGCCACGCGGGCCGCGAGCTCCTCGCGCGTGAGTGCCATCCGTCGTCCTCTCCTCGGTGCTGCCGGTAGCAGCTGACCCTAGTCGTGGTCCCCCCAGTCGAGGCACGGCAGCGCACCGCGAGCCACCTGCTGCGGCATGTCACCCGGCCGCCAGGCCCAGGGCGTGCCGAGGATGCCGGGGGTCGTCGGGTGGAACGAAGGCCCGCTTGCCGGTGCCGTCGACGAGGGCCCAGCCGCGGTGGGTTTTGAGGTCGTGGTCGTCGTCGCAGAGCGGGTCGAGCTCGTCGAGGAGGGTGTGGTGGGTCTTCTTTGCAGGGCGGTGGGATGTCGGCCGAGGTGGGCGACGCCGGTGACTTTCGTGGCGTGGGTGAGGACGAGGGCGACGAAGCCGCCGCCGGCGATGGCCTCGCGGACGTCGTCGACGGGAATGGGTCCGGCGCCGGCGACCTCGCACACTTCGCCGGCAATGGGTCGGCCGCGGGTGAGCGCGGCGGCGTCGACCCGGATGATCACTTTCGCGTTCCACCACTTGCCGCGGACCCGGCGACCCGGCTTGGCTCCGGTCGGGCGGGCACCGTCGTCGCAGCGGGCGGCCGGTGAGGTGGTGGCGTCGGGCACTGGTCCGAGAAGGGTGTCGCCGGAGGGGCCGAACAGGGTGCCCGCAGCGGGGCCGGGGACGTCGGCGTCGCCGGGTCCGAAGACGGTGCCGCCGGTCGGCCCCGGGGCGGACCGGCCGGCATCACTCGGCCCGGTGCTGGGGTCGGTGTCGTCGACTGGTCGGCTCGGGGCGGGCGGCGGCGTAGGGCCGGCTGAATCCGCGGCACTGCCGGCGATGGCGTGGGCGCCGGCGCGGATGGTGGCGAGCAGCGCGTCGTAGTCCAGCGCGTCGTTGCGCTCGGTCCGCCCGTCCCGATACGCCCGCTGGAACGCGGTGTCGCGGGCGGCGGCGAAGTGCGACTCCATCAGCAGCAGGTCGGCGAGCGGGCCGGACAGCGTCGCGAAGCCCTTGCCTTCCCCGTCGTCCCAGCGGCGGCAGGACCGCTCGGCGTGGATCCGCGCCCGGGTGGCCCGCGGGTCGGCCTCGGCGGCGGCTTTCACCCGGGCGCACTGGGTCCGCAGCTCGCCGAGGGACACCCCCCGCTT
>DATLOQ010000017.1:0-15398 GCA_035536235.1 Mycobacteriales bacterium | reverse complement strand
CCGGTGGTCCTGACGATGACCGGAGCGCCGCTGTACGACGCAGGCGTGGTCGTCGCGGGGGAGCGGGTCGCTGCTGTCGGTGCCCGAGGCGAGCTGCTCTCGGCGTACGCCGGAGCCAAGGTCCGGGAGTGGCCCGGGGTGATGACGCCGGGCCTCGTCAACGCGCATGCGCACCTCGAGTACGGGCCGCCGTTCGCCGACCTCGCGTCATCGGGGCTCGCGTTCCCCGAGTGGATCCAGCAGATCACGCGGCGACGTCAGGAGATGACCAGCGCCGAGTGGCTCGCCTCGGCGCGCGGGAGCGTCACCGAGCTGTTGCGCACCGGGACGACCTGCGTCGCCGACGTGGTGACCAATGGGCCGGGGATCGCAGCGGCTGCCCGCGCGGGCCTCGCCGGCATCTCCTACGTCGAGGTAGTCGGGTGCGACGAGACCCGGTGGCCTGACGAGCGCGCGCGAGTGCTCGGGCTGATCGACGCGGCGCCGGCCGGGCGCACTTTGGGTCTCTCTCCCCACGCCCTCTACAGCCTCAGCGGGCCGGTGGTGACGGCGGCCGTGGCGATCGCCCGCGACCGTGGCTGGCGGCTGCACACCCACCTCGCGGAATCCGCTGAGGAGGCCGAGTTCGTCCTCGGCGGCGGCGGGCGCATCGCGGATGCACTGCGTCGCGTCGGACTGGCTCACGACCTGCTCGACAGGGGAGCGGGCAGGTCCCCCGCAGCACAGCTGGACGCGCTGGGCGGACTCGGCGCCGACGTCCATGTCGCGCACGGTGTGCACCTCGACGCCGCTGACCGGGCCCTGCTGCGCGACAGCGCTACGGCGGTAGCGCTGTGCGCCCGGTCCAACCGCGTCCTCGGCGCCGGCGAACCGCCCGTGGCGGCCTACCTCGACGAGGGATCGCCGATCGCGGTCGGCACCGACTCGCTGGCCTCGTCCCCCTCGCTCGACATGTTCGGCGAGCTCGCCGCGCTGCGCGAGCTCGCGGTGGCGCAAGGCGCGTCGCCCGATGGACTGGGCGAGCGGCTGGTAGGGGCGGCGACACTCGGCGGTGCGGCCGCTCTGGGCCTGGCCGGCACAGTCGGAGTGCTGGCTCCCGACGCCCGCGCGGACCTCGCCGTCTTCGACGTGCCGGTGGCCGGGTCGCCGTACGACGCTCTGGTCGGGTCCGGCGCCGGCCGCTGTGTTCTCACGGTGGTGGCGGGGAAGATCGTGCACCGCCGCGCGCCACTGGGCTCCGTGGCATGACCGGCCAGCGCGCGCACCTGGACAAGGCTCCCGCTGACGTGGCAGCGATGTTCGACCAGGTGGCCCCGCGCTACGACCTGACCAACACCGTGCTGTCCCTAGGCCGCGACCGCGGGTGGCGCGAGGCGGTCGCGCGGTCAGTGCGGCTCGGGCCAAGCGAGACGGCGCTGGATCTGGCGGCCGGCACGGGAACGTCCTCTTCCGCGATCGCCAGAAGCGGCGGGTGCGTGGTCGCCTGCGACTTCAGCCTCGGCATGCTGGCGACGGGGGCGCGCCGCCGCGGCGGGGCTGACGTCGACCGCGTGCTCTGCGTTGCCGGCGACGGACTCCGGCTGCCGTTCCTCGACAACAGCTTCGACGCGGTCACGATCTCGTTCGGGCTGCGCAACCTGGTCGACCCTGATGCCGGCCTGCGTGAGCTGCGGCGGGTGACCAAGCCGGGCGGACGACTCGTGGTGTGCGAGTTCAGCCACCCGACCTGGCGGCCGTTCCGGACGGCGTACCTCGGCTACCTGATGCGGGCGCTGCCGGCCATCGCGACGAGGGTCTCGAGCAATCCCGATGCCTACGTCTACCTCGCGGAGTCGATCCGAGCCTGGCCGGACCAGACCGGTCTCGCTCGGCGCATCGCAGAGTGCGGTTGGGCGAGGGTGTTGTGGCGCGACCTGTCGGGCGGGATCGTCGCCCTGCACCGGGCGACCAAGCCCCACTAGTCCTCCGGTACGCCGTCTCTCACGCGAGCGCCTTGTCGAAGTTGTGGTAGAGGATCCGGCCTTTCCCGCCGAGCGTTGTGGCGAGTGTGCGCGAAGCGAGGTTGGCATCGTTCACCACGTGGTACTCCGCGCCTTTGAGACCGAGTGCCTCGTACCGTCGGTAGAGGGCAGAGGCAAGCGTCTGGCCGATGTGTTTACCGCGGTGTCGCTCGAGCACACCGATCGCGTACAGCCCGCCGTCCTGATATCTCCGGGCGCTGCGCGCGAAGCGAAGCTGCGCGAACATGTTCGACTTTCCTCTCATCGTGCGCACGTGCGGCGACCAGTCCGGAAGTCCGAGACAGAAACCTGCCGGCTCTCCGTCCACTTCGGCCAGGAGGAGCAGTCGCGGGTCGAAGATCGGCTTGAGCGGGGCGAAGTACTCACGCGCCTCGTCGACCGCGAAGGGGTGGTACTCCCATTCGTCCCGGAACGACTCGTTGTAAATGTGCATGGCGAGGTCGATGTCTGCATCCCACCGCTTCTTGTTCACCGGCCGGATCTGGCATTGCGCATCACGCAGCGCCCGTGTTGACGCCTGCTTGTAGACATCGGAGGAGAAGTCGATCCGGTAGGACCACCAGGGGTACGTCGGGCGGTAACCGGCCGTCTCCAGCACGTCGGTGTAAAGCGCCGGATGCCAGGGGAGCGGAAACACCGGACTCGACTCGAACTCGGCGCTCCGCAGAGCCAGGCCGGCGAGGAGGTGGCCGTTGTAGCCGGCGATCACTCGCGTCACCGCGCGTTCAGCGAGCCAGTGCTCGGCCGCGTCAAGCACGTGGATCGTGCGCCCGCCGGCGTCGTCCGAGGCTGCGAAGTATCCGATGAAGCCGGCGGCCTCCTGGTGAAACTGCTGGTACCGCCTGTTGATCATGGCCGCGCAGCACGCCACCTCCCGCCCATCGCCGTCGGCGACGACGAACAGCGCGTGCTCGATGTTGGCGTGCAGCGATGAACGGCCGGTGAGCAGCTTGACGATGTCTGCCTCGGTCGGCGGGACGGAGAGCGGACGTGCCGCGTTCATCCGCCGCTCGAGTCTGGCGAACGACCTCACCGCTTCCTTGTCCCCTACGGGAATCTGTCGGACGGAGGTGCCTTGCTCGATGTCTCGTCGGTTCACGACGTCCACCTCGTCACAGGTCAGGTTCTGTGCACCCAGGACCGCGAATGGGCCATATCCACCCCGCACCGATTCGCAGTGGCTTCATACACGACTTACACTTCACCCGGACCTTCGTGAAAAGTTTCACAAGCCCACCCGGCGAGGAAGGTGGTCGGCATGACCACACCGCAGGATCCCGACGCGGACGTCATCGTCGTCGGCGCCGGTCCGGGTGGGGCCGCCGCGGCGCATCACCTCGCGCAAGCCGGTCTCGACGTGCTCGTGCTCGAGAAGTCGACCTTCCCCCGGGAGAAGGTCTGCGGCGACGGGCTGACGCCTCGCGCCGTGAAGAGCCTGATCAGTATGGGCGTCGACACGAGCGACCCGGGGTGGTCGCGCAACGAGGGCCTGCGGATCATCGGCGGCGGGGTCCGGCTGGAGCTGCCGTGGCCGCAGCTGGCCAGCTACCCCGACTACGGCCTGGTGCGCACCCGCCTGGACTTCGACGAGATCCTGGCGCGGACGGCGCAGAAGGCGGGCGCTCGCCTCCAGGAGCTGACCGAGGTCACCGGACCGGTGCTCGACGACGCCGGGCGAATCGTGGGGGTCACCGCACGTCGCGTGCCGGAGGACGTCGACGGGCGACCGAGCCGCGACCGCCATGTCGGTGAGGAGCTCACCTACCGGGCCCGGCTGGTGATCGCCGCCGACGGCAGCTCGAGCCGACTCGGCCTGGCGATGGGCCTGGCGAAGCGCGAGGACCGCCCGATGGGCGTCGCCGTACGCCGCTACTACACCTCTCCCCGCACGAACGACACCGACCTCGAGTCGTGGCTCGAGCTGTGGCAGGGCGACACCCTGCTGCCAGGCTACGGCTGGATCTTCCCGGTCGGCGACGGGACCTCCAACGTCGGTCTCGGCCTGCTCAACACCAGTGAGTCCTTCCGCGCGACCAACTACAAGAAGCTGCTCGAGTCGTGGCTCAGCGGCATGCCGGCGGACTGGGGCTTCACCGAGGGCAACGCCGTCGGACCGGTCAAGGGCGGCGCGCTCCCGATGGGCTTCAACCGCACTCCTCACTACACCCGCGGGATGATGCTCGTGGGCGATGCAGGTGGGGCGGTCAATCCCTTCAATGGAGAGGGCATTGCCTATGCCATGGAGACCGGCGCGCTGGCAGCCGAGATCGCAGTGCAGGCCCTCGCTCGGGGCAGCGTCGGCACAACCGCGACCGACCAGGTGCTCGCCCGCTACCCCGCCGAGCTCAAGGCGCGGTACGGCGGCTACTACACGCTGGGCCGGGTCTTCGTGCACGCCATCGGCAACCCGCACGTGATGAAGATCGCGACGAAGTACGGCCTGCCGCGGCCGCTGCTCATGAAGTTCACCCTCAAGCTGCTCGCCAACCTGACCGACCCGCGAGGCGGCGACGCGATGGACAAGGTGATCAACGCCATGTCCCGCATCGCTCCCGCGGCCTAGCCGCTTTGGTGGCGGGCAGAGCCCGCCAATAGGCTGTTGCCATCCGTCGGCACGCCCCCCGCCCCGCCCGAGAGAGGAGCTCTGTGGTGCTCAGGCCTTACCTGCCGATCCTGGTGCTCTTCGTCCTCGCGGCGGGCTTCGCCGTCTTCTCCGTGGTCGCCGGAGCCCTCATCGGACCGCGCCGCTACAACCGGGCGAAGTCCGCGGCGTACGAGTCGGGGATCGAGCCGGAGCCGCGCGCTGACGGCAGCCGGTTTCCGGTGAAGTTCTACCTGACGGCGATGCTCTTCATCGTCTTCGACATCGAGATCATCTTCCTCTACCCGTGGGCGGTGGCCTTCGAGCAGCTCGGGGTCTTCGGGCTGATCGAGATGATGCTGTTCATCGGCACCGTGTTCGTCGCCTACACCTATGTCTGGCGTCGGGGTGGTCTCGAGTGGGACTAGAGGAGAAGCTGCCAAGCGGGGTTCTGCTCACCTCGGTCGAGAAGTTCGTCAACTGGTCGCGCAAGTCCTCGCTGTGGCCGGCGACGTTCGGCCTGGCCTGCTGCGCGATCGAGATGATGGCCACCGGCGCCGGCCGCTACGACATGGCTCGCTTCGGCATGGAGGTCTTCCGGGCCTCCCCTCGGCAGGCCGACCTGATGATCGTCGCGGGCCGGGTCAGCCAGAAGATGGCGCCGGTCCTGCGCCAGATCTACGACCAGATGCCTGAGCCCAAGTGGGTCATCGCGATGGGTGTCTGCGCCAGCAGCGGCGGCATGTTCAACAACTACGCGATCGTGCAGGGCGTCGACCACGTCGTGCCGGTGGACATGTACCTGCCGGGCTGCCCGCCCCGCCCGGAGATGTTGCTCGACGCCATCCTCAAGCTGCACGACAAGATCGGGCTCGAGCCGCTCGGCGCGCACCGCGACACCGGCGTGGGGACCGCCGTATGACCAACGACACGTCGGGCATGCCGCGGCACACCTCATCGCCCCGGCCGGCCCCGGTCCTCGGTGCACTCGACGAGCTGCGCGCCTGGGCCCGTGGGGCTGTCGACGCCGTGGCAAAGGCAGCCGGCGAGGGGGTCGAGAAGGTCGTTGTCGACCGGGGCGAGCTGACCATCTACCTCGACCGCTCCGCGCTGACCGCCGCGGCCCAGGTGCTGCGAGACGAGCTGCGCTGTGAGCTGCTCTCCAGCCTCTCTGGCGTCGACTACCTCGGGGTGGACGAGCGCCGGCTGCACGTCGTCTACCACCTCACGTCGATGACCTACCGCGAGCGGGTGCGGCTCGAGGTCGCCGTCACGGTCGACGATCCGCACGTGCCGAGCGTCGTCGACATCTGGCCGACCGCCGACTGGCACGAGCGGGAGACCTACGACTTCTTCGGCATCGTCTTCGACGGCCACCCGGCGCTCACTCGCATCCAGATGCCCGACGACTGGGAGGGTCACCCGCAGCGCAAGGACTACCCGCTCGGCGGCGTGCCGGTCGAGTACCACGGCGCCCAGATCGCTCCACCCGAGGATCGGAGGGCGTGGGCGTGAGCGACGTCTACGCGCCGCCGGGTCCCGCCCTCGACGAGGGGCGGGTCATCACGGTGCAGGGCCAGGACTGGGACGAGGTGTTCGGCGCCGAGGTCGGCGACGAGCGCATCGTCCTGAACATGGGCCCGCAGCACCCCTCCACCCACGGTGTGCTGCGCCTGGTCCTCGAGCTCGAGGGCGAGTCAGTCATCAGCTGCCGTCTCGTGGTCGGCTATCTGCACACCGGCATCGAGAAGACCACCGAGTACCGCAACTGGGTGCAGGGCACCACGCTCGTCACGCGGATGGACTACCTCTCCCCGCTGTTCAACGAGACGGCGTACTGCCTGGCGGTGGAGAAGCTGCTTGGCATCGAGGCGCCGGAGCGGGCCACGGTGATCCGGGTGCTGCTGATGGAGCTGCAGCGCATCGCGTCGCACCTCGTCTGGCTGGCGACGACGGGGCTCGAGCTCGGCGCGCTGTCGATCATGCTCTACGGCTGGCGTGAGCGAGAGCTCATCCTCGACGTCCTCGAGATGATCACCGGCTTGCGCATGAACCACGCCTACGTTCGTCCGGGCGGGGTCGCGGTCGACCTGCCGGCCGGCGCCGAGGAGAAGATCCGCGAGTTCCTCGCGATCATGCCCGAGCGGCTCGACGAGTACGAGGACCTGCTCTCTGCCAACCCGATCTGGGTACGCCGTACTCGTGGCATCGGCTATCTCGACCTGACCGGCTGCGTAGCCCTCGGGGTGACCGGGCCGCTCCTGCGCTCCGCCGGGTACGACTACGACCTCCGCAAGGCAGAGCCCTACTGCGGCTACGAGACCTACGACTTCGACGTGCCGACGTCGACCGACTGCGATGTCTACTCGCGTTACGAGCTCCGGATGCAGGAGATGCGGGAGTCGCTCAAGATCGTGCGGCAGGCGCTCGACCGGCTGCGGCCCGGCCCGGTGATGGTGGCGGACAAGAAGATCGCCTGGCCGTCGCAGCTCGCACTCGGTCCCGACGGCCTCGGCAACTCCCTCGACCACGTGCAGCGGATCATGGCCGACTCGATGGAGGCGCTGATTCATCACTTCAAGCTGGTCACCGAGGGCTTCCGGGTGCCGGCCGGCCAGGTCTACGTGCCGATCGAGTCGCCGCGCGGCGAGCTGGGCTACCACGTGGTCGCGGACGGCTCCAACCGGCCGTTCCGCGTGCACGTGCGGGACCCCTCGTTCGTCAATCTGCAGGCTGTCCCGGCCCTCGTCGAAGGCGGTCTGCTCGCCGATCTCATCGCCGCTGTCGCCAGCGTCGACCCGGTGATGGGCGGGGTTGATCGATAGTGCCGCTGACCGACGACACCCGCGAGAAGGCGCGCGCGATCATCGCTCGCTACCCCCAGTCACGATCGGCGCTGCTGCCGATGCTGCACCTCGTCCAGGCCGAGGAAGGCTGCGTCACGGCTGACGGCGTGGCCTTCTGCGCCGAGATGCTCGAGCTCTCCAAAGCCGAGGTCGGTGGAGTCGCGACGTTCTACACGATGTACAAGCGGCGACCGGTCGGGGAGTTCCTTGTCTCCGTATGCACCAACCTGTCCTGCCAGCTTCTCGGCGGTGAAGAGGTGTACGCGCGACTGAAGGATCGGCTCGGCGTGGGCCACGACCAGACAACACCCGACGGCATCTTCACCCTCGAGCATGCTGAGTGCCTGGCTGCCTGCGACTTCGCTCCCTGCCTCACTGTCAACTACGAGTTCTTCGACAACACCGACCCGGACGCGGCGGTCGCCCTCGTCGACGCGCTTGCGCGAGGCGAGCGTCCTACTCCGACTCGCGGCGACTCGGTGTCGTCGTTCCGCGAGGTGTCGATGCAGCTCGCGGGCCTCGGCGGCGGCACCGTCGACCCAGACCGCGACGGGGGTGGCGGCTGATGCCGCTCACCCCAGTGCTCACGCGGCGATGGACCGAGCCCGAGCCGTGGACGCTTGAGACCTATGAGCGACTCGACGGCTATGCCGGCCTGCGCGCTGCGCTGGCGATGGAGCCGGACGCGATCATCGCGATGATCAAGGACTCCGGGCTGCGCGGGCGGGGTGGCGCCGGGTTCCCCACCGGTCTGAAGTGGGGCTTCATCCCCCAGGGTGACGGAAAGCCGCACTACGTCGTGGTCAACGCCGACGAGGGCGAGCCCGGCACCTGCAAGGACGCTCCGCTGATGATGACCGACCCGCACTCACTTCTCGAGGGCATCGTCATCGCGTCGTACGCCATCCGGTGCAACTCCGCCTTCATCTACCTCCGCGGCGAGCTCGTGCACGCTGGACGTCGCCTCGAAGCGGCGATCGACGAGGCATACGCGAAGGGCTACCTCGGCAAGAACGTGCTGGGTTCCGGCTTCGACTGCGAGCTGACCCTGCATCGCGGTGCCGGCGCCTACATCTGCGGCGAAGAGACTGCGCTGCTGGATTCGCTCGAGGGCTTCCGGGGCCAGCCTCGGCTGCGGCCGCCCTTCCCTGCCACGCACGGCCTCTACGGCTGCCCGACAGTCGTCAACAACGTCGAGACCATCGCGAGCGTGCCGCACATCGTGCGGCATGGTGCCGACTGGTGGAAGTCGATGGGCACCGAGAAGTCGCCCGGGCCCAAGATCTTCAGCGTGTCCGGCCATGTGGTGCGGCCGGGTCAGTACGAAGTCGCCCTGGGTACGACGGCGCGCGAGCTCATCATGGACATCGCCGGCGGGGTGCCCGGCGGCCGCGCGCTCAAGGCGTGGACGCCCGGTGGCTCTTCGACCCCGATGCTGACCGACGCGCACCTCGACACCCCGCTCGACTTCGAAGGCGTGATGGCCGCCGGCTCCTTGCTCGGCACGGCAGCGGTCATGGTGATGGACGACACGACCTGCATCGTCAAGACGGCGCTGCGG
This sequence comes from Mycobacteriales bacterium, assembly GCA_035536235.1. GTDB lineage: Bacteria > Actinomycetota > Actinomycetes > BP-191 > BP-191 > DATLNF01. The sequence continues at coordinate 6,389 of DATLOQ010000017.1, read as the reverse complement.
CTGACGCAGTTCTACGCGCACGAGTCGTGCGGCAAGTGCACGCCGTGTCGCGAGGGCACCTACTGGATGGTGCAGATCCTGGAGCGACTCGAAGAGGGCCAGGGCACCGAGGCGGACATCTCCACCCTGCTCGACACGTGCGACAACATCTTCGGTCGGTCGTTCTGCGCACTCGGCGACGGGGCGACCAGCCCCATCGTGAGCTCGATCCAGTACTTCCGTGACGAGTACGTCGCGCACTACACGCAGGGGAGCTGCCCGATGCGGGGCGCGGGGGTGTCCGCGTGAGCAGTGCGAGCACAGTGACCGTGACGATCGACGGGGTGCTGCTGACCGTTCCCGCCGGCACGCTGGTGATTCGGGCCGCCGAAGAAGCTGGTGTGCAGGTGCCACGGTTCTGTGACCACCCGCTGCTCGACCCGGTCGGTGCGTGTCGGCAGTGCCTGGTCGAGGTGGAGGGTCAGCGCAAGCCCCTGACGGCGTGCACGACGACGTGCACGGAGGGCATGGTCGTCCGCACTCAGATGACCTCGGAGGTGGCCCGCAAGGCGCAGGTCGGCAACCTGGAGCTGCTGCTCATCAACCACCCGCTGGACTGCCCGATCTGCGACAAGGGCGGCGAGTGCCCGCTGCAGAACCAGACCCTCACCAACGGTCCGGGCGAATCACGGTTCCGCGACGTCAAGCGCGTCTTCCCCAAGCCGCTGGCGATCTCCAGCCAGGTGCTGCTCGACCGCGAGCGCTGTGTGCTGTGCGCGCGGTGCACCCGGTTCTCCCAGCAGATCGCGGGTGACCCGTTCATCGAGCTGTTCGAGCGCGGCGCCCTCGAACAGGTGGCCATCTACGCCGACGAGCCGTTCGAGTCCTACTTCTCGGGCAACACGGTCCAGATCTGCCCCGTCGGTGCTCTCACCGGTGCGGCCTACCGCTTCCGAGCGCGGCCGTTCGACCTGGTGTCAGCAGCGACCGCGTGCGAGCACTGCGCGTCCGGCTGCGCGACTCGCACCGACTCGAGGCGCAACACCGTCCTACGCCGACTCGCCGGGGTGGACCCCGAGGTCAACGAGGAGTGGAACTGCGACAAGGGCCGCTGGGCGTTCACGTATGCGACCGAGCCGGACCGTCTTACCACCCCACTGGTCCGCGAGGGCGGTGAGCTCCGCGAGGCGTCGTGGGCGGAGGCGCTGGAGCGTGCAGCGGGCGGACTGCGGGCCGCGCGGAGTGCCGCGGTGCTGACGGGCGGGCGACTCACCGTGGAGGACGCCTACGCCTATGCGAAGTTCGCCCGGGTGGCCCTCGGCACGCATGACATCGACTTCCGCACCCGCGCCGCAAGCCCCGAGGAGGATGCGTTCCTCGCCGGCATCGCCGGCAGCGGCATCACGGTGACGTACTCCTTGCTCGAGCAGGCGCCGGCCGTCCTCCTCGCCGGCTTGGAGCCAGAGGACGAGTCGCCGATCGTCTTCCTCAGGCTTCGCCTGGCTGCGCGCCGGGGCACCACAGCGGTGTTCTCGCTGACGTCTGTGGTCACGCCGAGCCTGCGCAAGATGTGGGCTACCCCTCTGGTCGTCGCGCCCGGCGACGAAGCGTCCTACCTGTCAGCGGTCCGCTCGGCGACCGACGGGCCGCAGAGCACCCTCGCCGGCGCGCTGCGGTCCCCGGGGTCGGTGATCCTCGTCGGCGAGAGACTCGCCGACGCTCCGGGCGCGCTCGCCGCGGTTAGCGCGTTGGCCGCATCGACGGGGGCGCGCATCGCCTGGGTGCCCCGGCGCGCCGGAGACCGCGGCGCTCTGGACGCCGGTGCCTTCCCCGGCCTGCTGCCCGGTGGACGGCCGGTGTCCGATCCTGCTGCTCGGGCAGAGGTCGAGAAGTCATGGGGCGTGACCTTGCCAGCGGGCCGCGGTGTGGGGGCGCTCGAGGCGCTGGATGCGGCGGCCGACGGACGACTTGACGCGCTGCTCGTCGCCGGCGTCGACCCGGACGACCTGCCCGACCCGGCGTCCGCTCGCGCGCAGCTCGACTCGGCCAAGTTCCTCGTGTCCCTCGAGCTGCGCCGCAGCGCCGTCACAGATCTGGCCTACGTCGTCCTGCCGGTGCTGCCCATGGCGGAGAAGGACGGCACCTACCTCAACTGGGAGGGCCGGCCGCGGTCCTTCGCCGCGACGCTGCGTCCGGTCGGCGGGGGGCTGCCCGACCACCAGGTGCTCGGGCTGATCGCCCGCGAGATGGGCTGCGACCTCGGCTTCGTCGACGCCGCCGGAGCGCGAGCCGACCTCGAGCGCCTCGGCGCGTGGTCCGGCGCCGGCGCTGCGGCTCTGCCCACCGACGCGCCGCATCCTGACGGTCCTGCGTCGGGCGTTCTCGAGGAGGGCCAGGCCCGGCTCGCCACCTGGCCGTTGCTGCTCGACCGCGGGCGCATGCAGGACGGTGAGCCGTTCCTCGCCGGCACTGCCCGACGCACCCGGGCCCGGCTCTCGGCGACGACGGCACAGGGCCTCGGCGTCGCGGCCGGGGCCCAGGTGACGGTGTCGACCGATCGGGGGAGCATCACCGCCGACGTCGAGATCGCCGAGATGCCGGACTCAGTGGTCTGGCTGCCGACCAACTCGACGGACTGCGCCGTACGCCGCGACCTCGCGGCCGGGTCCGGCGCCGTCGTCACCCTCGCCCTCGCCGCCGAAGCGGAAGTGTTACCCGCTGCTGCCGTCACCGCGGGGAGCGCGTCGTGATCGTCATCGCCCAGGCGCGGGAGGTGCCGACCTCGCTCGGCAACGACCCGCTGTGGGTCAGCATCGTCAAGGCGGTGCTGATCTTCGGATTCCTCGTCGTGACCGTGCTCCTCACCATCTGGGCCGAACGGCGCGTGGTGGCTCGGATGCAGCAGCGGCTCGGCCCCAATCGGGTCGGCCCCGGCGGCGTCCTCCAAGGACTCGCCGACGGCATCAAGCTCGCGCTCAAAGAGGACATCCGCCCGGCAGGGGTGGACAAGTGGGTGTACCTGCTCGCGCCCATGCTGTCGGTCATCCCGGCGTTCATGGCGTTCGCCGTCATCCCGTTCGGGCCCACCGTCACGATCGGCGGCCGGGAGGTCGCGCTGCAGCTGACCGACATCCCGGTCAGCGTGCTGTTCATCCTCGCGATGAGCTCGCTAGGGGTCTACGGCATCGTGCTGGCCGGCTGGTCCAGCGGGTCGACCTATCCGCTGCTCGGCTCGCTGCGGTCGGCCGCGCAGATCATCAGCTATGAAGTCGCGATGGGCCTCAGCCTCGTCGGGGTCTTCCTCTACGCCGGCTCGCTGTCGACGTCGGAGATCGTCGCGCAGCAGCACGACCAGTGGTACGTCGTCACGCTGTTCCCGTCGTTCTTCGTCTATGCGATCTCGGCGGTCGGTGAGACCAACCGGGCGCCCTTCGACCTGCCCGAGGCGGAGACCGAGCTGGTCGCGGGGTTCCACACGGAGTACTCCAGCCTGAAGTTCGCGCTCTTCTTCCTGGCCGAGTACATCAACATGGTCACCGTGTCGGCGCTGGCCACGACGCTCTTCCTGGGCGGCTGGCGACCGCCCCCCATCCCAGGTCTGTCCGGTCTCGACTACGGCATCTTCCCGGTGATCTGGTTCCTGCTGAAGGTCATGACCTTCATCTTCGGCTTCATCTGGCTGCGCGGCACGCTGCCCCGGCTGCGCTACGACCAGTTCATGCAGCTCGGCTGGAAGATCCTCGTGCCCTTCAGCCTCGGCTGGCTGATGATCGTCGCAACCGCGCGCACGCTCGTCCGGGAGAGCAACGAGTCGCCGGACGGCAATAACGACCTGTTCCGCTACGGCCTCATCGCCGTCGCGATCGTGGTCGCCGCGCTGCTGTTCTGGCCCGCAGGAAAATCCGACGAGGAGTCCGCCCGTGCTTGACTCGGTCAAAGGCTTCGGGCTGACCTTCGCGACGATGTTCAAGAAGGTCAACACCGAGCAGTACCCGGAGGACAAGCGGCCGACCGCCCCCCGCTTCCATGGCCGCCACGTGCTGAACCGGCACCCGGACGGACTCGAGAAGTGCGTCGGCTGCGAGCTCTGCGCCTGGGCCTGCCCCGCGGACGCGATCTACGTCGAAGGTGCCGACAACACCGAGGAGGAGCGCTACTCACCCGGAGAGCGCTACGGCGCCATCTACCAGATCAACTACCTGCGCTGCATCTTCTGCGGCCTGTGCATCGAGGCCTGCCCGACCCGCGCGCTGACCATGACCAACGAGTACGAGCTCGCTGACGACAGTCGGGACGACCTGATCTTCGACAAGGACCGGCTGCTGACGCCCCTCGCCGATGACATGGAGGCGCCGCCGCATCCGATGCGCTTGCCCGACGCCAAGGACTACTACCGCGGCACTGTTCTCGACTCAGGGACAGGACCCGACGTCGACCTCGCTGCGATGCTGGCTGCTCAGTCGGATCGGCGGGGTGCGTAGTGGACTTCGCAGTCCTGGCCCAATCAGTCCTGGCCCAAGCTGTCCAGGAGGGCTCCACCACCGGCGGCGGCGGCACCGCCGAGCAGGTGATCTTCTGGATCCTGGCCCCGGTCGCGATCGGCAGCGCGGCTCTCATGGTGCTCAGCCGCAACGCGGTGCATGCAGCTCTCTGGCTCGTCGTCGACTTCTTCTGCCTGGCGGTCTTCTACGTCGCGCAGGACGCGCCGTTCCTCGCCGCCGTCCAGGTCATCGTCTACACCGGCGCGATCATGGTGCTCTTCCTCTTCGTGCTCATGCTCGTCGGAGTGGACCGCAGCGACTCGCTGATCGAGACCATCCGTGGACAACGCGTTGCCGCGCTGATTGCAGCGCTTGGCTTCGTGGGCTTGCTAATCGGCGGTTTCGGCCGGTCGATCCTCGACCAGCCGGACGTCGGGCTCGCTGAAGCCAACACCGACGGCAATGTCTTCGGCATCGCCCGGCTGCTGTTCACCGACTACGTCTTCGCTTTCGAGCTGACGAGCGCACTGCTCATCGTCGCGGCGATCGGCGCCATGGTGCTGGCGCACAAGGAGACCGCACGGCGGCCGTCCCAGCGGGAGCAGGCCATCGCCCGGTTTGCCGGCAAGCACCCGGCGCCGCTGCCCGGCCCCGGCGTGTACGCCGGCACCCCGGACACCGACGAGGCGCCGCGCCTGCCCACCGCCGGCGGGCCCACGGACCTGAGCGGCACTGCCTTCGGGGGCCCGGCATGAACCCGGGCTACTACCTGGTGCTGAGCGCTGCGCTGTTCACCATCGGCGCCCTCGGCGTGCTGATCCGGCGCAACGCCATCGTCGTCTTCATGTGCGTCGAGCTCATGCTCAATGCGGTGAACCTCACTCTCGTGACCTTCTCCCGGATCAACGGCACGCTCGACGGTCAGGTGATGGCCTTCTTCGTCATGGTCGTGGCGGCTGCCGAAGTGGTCGTCGGCCTGGCCATCATCGTGACGATCTTCCGCACCCGTTCCTCGTCATCGGTTGACGACGCAAGTCTGCTGAAGTGGTAGGTCCCGTGCCCGCCCTCGCCCTCCTCGAGCCGACATCGGCGACCGGGGTGCATCAGCATCTCTGGCTGCTGCTGGCTCTCCCGCTCGCCGGCGCTGCGGCGCTGCTCCTCGGCGGCCGACGCACCGACCCGTGGGGCCACCTGCTGGCCACCGGCATCGCGGCAGCCACCTTCGCGCTGTCGGTCGCGAGCTTCCTCCGGCTCACGACCCTGCCGGGAGAAGAGCGGGCCGTTCTACGCGAGCTCTACTCCTACGTGCCGGTGGCGGGGTTCACCGTCGACGTGGACCTCCTGCTCGATCCGCTCTCGGCGGTCTTCCTGCTGCTCATCACCGGGGTGGGCACGCTGGTCCACGTCTACTCCATCGGCTACCTGGCGCACGACGAGAACCGGCGACGCTTCTTCGCCTACCTCAACCTCTTCCTCGCTTCGATGATGCTGCTCGTCCTGGCCAGCGGCTTCCTCCTGCTCTACGTCGGGTGGGAGCTGGTGGGCCTGTCGTCCTACCTGCTCATCTCCTTCTGGTCCTTCAAGCCCGCGGCGGCCACTGCGGCCAAGAAGGCCTTCATCGTCAACCGGGTGGGAGACGTCGGCCTCGGCCTCGCCGTGATGCTGCTCTTCTCCACGTTTGGCACCGTCGCCTTCGCCGAGGTCTTCCCGCAGGCGGACGCAGCGACCACCGGCACGGTGACGGCGATCTGCCTGCTGCTCACCCTCGGTGCCTGCAGCAAGAGCGCTCAGGTGCCGTTGCATGTCTGGCTCCCGGACGCCATGGAGGGCCCGACGCCGGCCAGCGCCCTGATCCACGCGGCGACGATGGTGACGGCGGGGGTCTACCTCATCGCGCGGGCACATCCGCTCTTCGAGGCCTCGCCGGTC
>DATLOQ010000016.1:0-14910 GCA_035536235.1 Mycobacteriales bacterium | reverse complement strand
AAGACTCGCGCGAAGTACATCGAGGCGTATGAGCGGCTGACCGGCTCGTCTTTCGACTCGTACCTCCGCGGCGCCTGAGAATGGCTCGCGTCGTCGTCGACGTCACCCTCAAACCGGAGATCCTCGACCCGCAGGGCCAGGCCGTCGCCAACGCGCTGCCCAGCCTCGGCGTCACCGGCGTGCAGAGCGTGCGCGTCGGCAAGCACTTCGAGATCGAGATCGACGGAGACATCGACGACGCGCGTCTCGCCGCGGTGCACACGATGGCGCAGCAGCTGCTCGCCAACCCGGTGATCGAGGACTTCACCGTCACGGTCGATGCCTGACCCAGAATTCAGCTCGCCGACTTCTGGGCGGTCATCGGCTGGCGCGCCGGTCTCGGCAACCGTGGGGGAGGGCCGGCGTCCCGTCGTACGTCGACCGTGGCCTGCTCTGCCCCGGTGGCTGGTTGCCGGTGTCGCGGCGCTGCTGGTCGTCTTCGTCGTGCTTGCCGCTTTCGCGGTGGGTCGCATCCTCGATGAGAGTCCGCAGCCGCTGTTTGAGCGGCGGTCCCCCTCGCTGGCGGGGCGCCAGTCGCACGACGTCGGTCTGGTCCAGGCGTCCAACGAGCCTCCCGTCGCGGTTCGCTGCGGCGTGGTCGACGGGCTGCAGGTGGCCGCGGACGCCCAGGTGCGCCCAGCGCTCGTCGAAGCCCTCCGGGACGGGTTGTGCGCCCGGCTCGGCACCTTCGACGACGAGCTGGCCCGGCGCGTCGTCGTAGCTGCCCGCCGCGGTGTCGTGATCAGCTTCGGCGTCTTCGCGCGCACTGGGGAGGACTCGACCACGCTGGCCGGCAGTCCCCCGCGCATCGTGCTGAACAACCGATTCGCCGGCTCGTTCAAGGGCTTTCTGCTCCCCCTGCTCGCGCACGAGCTGTGGCACGCCGGACAGACAGACGTGACGGCGGAGGAGGAGTACGCCGCACGCGAGATCGAGGACGAGGTCTGCAACGACCAGCGCATCCGCACCAGCCGTCGGGTGTCGCGTGGCTGCGAGGACGCGCGCGCCATCGTCCGGCGCGGTCGGATTGCTGCGATCGCGGAGCTGGAGAGGCTGGGCTACCGCTGAAGCCTCAGTCGGACGGGGTGGAGGAGGAGCGGTGCGGCGGGTTCGCCTTCCAGCTCACGGACACGTTGAAGCGGCCCGCGCCGGCCTCGTCGAAGACGACCACGCTGTAGTCGCCGGCCGCGAGCTGCGTGGCGACGACGCGGTCGGCGAGGCAGCAGGACCCCTGGCTGGCCAGCTCGGTGCCGTCGGAGGCGTAGACGGTGAGTCGCATGCGCGCCGACCCGGAGTAGGTCAGGTCGACGACGAGGCGCCCGCTCTGGCGCCCCGCCGGCAGCCGCAGGGAGAGGTCGGTGATGTCGCAGGTCTGCGCGGTGCACCACTCCCGCCGGGGCCGGACGCTTCCGCTGCCGGCCGTCTCCGGCGCGCCGGTGTAGACCGAGGGGCCCGACAGGGTGCCGGTATAGGCGTGGGAGGTCTTGCGCTGGCCGTCGAGCGTAGCGCGCCCGGTGGCGTCCGCGCCGGCGCTGAGGGCGGCCGCGAGCACGAGGACGGCGACGACGCTGCGGCGGATCATGAGGCTCTTCCAGTGCTGGGGGGAGAACCGAACGGCGGACTGGTGACCCATTCTGCCGCCTCGACGATTCGTCGTAAAGGGTCGCGATGCGCCGCCGGGATACCCTGTCGCCCTGTCCTCGACTTCCCGGAGCCGCTGCTGTGCCCGCGCGCGTAGGCGTCGTGACCTTCCCGGGATCGCTCGATGATGTCGACGCGCTCCGCGGGGTGCGCCTGGCCGGCGGCGAGGGAGTGTCGCTCTGGCACGCTGACGCCGACCTGCACGGCGTGGATGCGGTGGTGCTGCCGGGGGGCTTCTCCTACGGCGACCACCTCCGCTGCGGCGCCATCGCGCGGTTCTCGCCGGTGATGGACGCCGTCATCGCCTTCGCCCGTGACGGCGGACCCGTGCTGGGTATCTGCAACGGGTTCCAGGTCCTCTGCGAGTCGCATCTCCTGCCGGGCGCGCTGCTGCGCAACGGCCGGCGCCGATTCACCTGCCACGAGCAGCGGTTGCGCGTCACCTCGGTCAAGACCGCGTGGACGTCGGCGTACGACGAAGGCGAGGAGATCACCGTCGTGCTCAAGAACGGGGAGGGCCGCTTCTACGCCGACGAGCGCACTCTCGACACGCTGGAGGCGGAGGGTCGGGTCGTCGTGCGCTACCTCGACGCCAACCCCAACGGCTCGCTGCGCGACATCGCCGGCATCGCCAACGAGGCCGGCAACGTCGTCGGGATGATGCCGCACCCCGAGCACGCCATCGAGTCGCTCACCGGACCGGGCACGGACGGCCTGCGGGTGTTCGCGGGCCTCCTCGACAGCATCGCCCGATGACCGCATCGGAGCCCCCGGCGCAGCCGTACGCCGAGCTCGGGCTGAAGGATGACGAGTACACCCGCATTCTCGAGATCCTCGGCCGGCGGCCAAGCGATGAAGAGCTGGCGATGTACTCGATCATGTGGAGCGAGCACTGCTCCTACAAGAGCTCCAAGGTGCACCTGCGCCGCTTCGCCGGGGCGCAGGAGCACCCGCGGATTCTGGCCGGCATCGGGGAGAACGCCGGAGTCGTCGACGTCGGCGGCGGCACTGCGGTGACCTTCAAGGTGGAGAGCCACAACCACCCGAGCTTCGTGGAGCCCTACCAGGGTGCGGCCACCGGCGTCGGCGGCATCGTTCGCGACATCCTCGCGATGGGTGCTCGACCGGTCGCGGTGATGGACTCGCTGCGCTTCGGCGATGCCGACGCAGCCGACACCAAGCGCCTCGTCGACGGCGTCGTGGCCGGGGTCGGCGGCTACGGCAACTGCCTCGGGCTGCCCAACCTCGGCGGCGAGATCACCTTCGACCCGACGTACGCCGGCAACCCGCTCGTCAACGCGCTGTGCCTCGGCGTCCTGCCGGTGGAGCGGCTGCACCTGTCGGCCGCGAAAGGGATCGGCAATCTCGCCGTGCTCATCGGCGCCAAGACCGGCCGGGACGGCATCGGCGGGGTGTCCGTGCTCGCCTCCGCCACCTTCGAGGAAGGCTCGTCGGCCAAGCGGCCCGCCGTACAGGTGGGCGACCCGTTCACCGAGAAGGTCCTGATCGAGTGCTGCCTCGAGCTCTTCGATGGCGGCCTGGTAGTCGGCATCCAGGACCTCGGTGGTGCCGGTCTGACTTGTGCGCTGTCGGAGACCGCCGCGAAGGCTGGGCTCGGCATGGAGGCGCGGCTCGACGCCATACCGCTGCGCGAGCCGTCGATGACCGCGACCGAGGTGCTCGCGAGCGAATCGCAGGAGCGGATGCTCGCCATCGTCGAGCCGGCCCGGCTCGACGAGGTGCTCGCGGTGTGCCGCAAGTGGGGTGCCATCGCGACGCCCATCGCCGAGGTGACCGGCACCGGGCGGCTGGTCATCACCTGGCACGGCGCCGTCGTGGTCGACGTGCCGCCCGCGTCGCTCGCCGACGACGGACCGGTCTACACCCGACCGATGGCGCGCCCGGCCGACCTCGACGCGCTCCACGCCGACGACCCCTCGCGGCTGCGACGACCGGCGACCGGCGATGACCTGCGGGCCACCGTGCTGCAGCTCGCCGCGTCGCCCAACCTGTCGTCGCGGCGCTGGGTCACCGACCAGTACGACCGCTACGTCCGGGGCAACACGGTGCTCTCGGCCCCGGAGGACGCCGGTGTGCTGCGGCTCTCCGACGACGCGCCCGCGGGCGTGGCACTCGCCCTCGACGGCAACGGGCGATTCGCCCGGCTCGATCCCTACCTCGGGGCGCAGCTCGCCCTGGCTGAGGCCTGTCGCAACGTCGCCGCGGTCGGCGCCGTGCCCATCGCGGCGACCGACTGCCTCAACTTCGGCTCGCCGGAGAACCCCGAGGTCATGTGGCAGTTCGCCGAGGCCGTTCGCGGTCTCGCCGACGGCTGTGTGGCGATGGGCACGCCGGTCATCGGCGGCAACGTCAGCTTCTACAACCAGACCGGCGAGACGCCGATCAACCCGACACCGGTAGTCGGCATCCTCGGCCTCATCGACGATGTCGAGCGCCGTACGCCGATGGCGTTCACTGGCGCCGGCGACTCGGTGGTGCTGCTCGGTGCGACGCACGACGAGCTGGGCGGCTCGGAGTGGGCGTGGGTCGTCCATCGCCACCTCGGCGGCCAGCCGCCGGCGCTCGACCTCACGGCGGAGCGGGCGCTGGGCGAGATGCTCGTCGAGGGCTCGTCAGCGCGGCTCTTCTCGGCGGCGCACGACCTGTCTGAAGGCGGGCTGGCCCAGGCCCTCGTCGAGTCCTGCCTGCGAGGCGGTCTAGGGGTGACCGTGTCTCTAGCCGACGATGCTTTCGTCGCGCTGTGCAGCGAGTCGGCCTCGCGGGCCGTGGTCGCGACCGCCGACGCGGCATCCGTCCTCACTCTCGCTGCCCGACACGGCGTGCCCGCCACGGTCATCGGCCGGGTCGGCGGCGACGCGCTCGTCGTCGACGGCGCCTTCTCGCTTCCGCTCGACGAGCTCCGCGCGGCGTGGGAGGGCACCCTCCCCAGGCTCTTCGGCTAGTGCCGCGCCGCTGGCCCTACGACGAGCTGCGGTCGGCCGTGCCGGAGCAGTACGCGCGCATCGCGTCGGCGGTCGACGCAGTACCGGACGTCGACTTCGCCAGGCCGACTCGGCTCGGGAAATGGCGGGTGTCTGCACTCGTGGCGCACCTGGCCGGCAACCTCGACTACCTGCTGGCGGGTCTCGCCCGCCCGCCGATGTCGACGGCGGCTCCGCCCGGGCTCACCTTCCGAGTACGGCCGACCGAGGATCAGGCGCGGATCGCGGCTATCGCCGAGGAGAAGGCGGCCGGGCGTGCACCAGACGAGCTGCGGTTGCGGCTGCGGAAGTCACTCGAGGCGACGGCTTACAGCCTCGGCAAGGAGGCCGTCGACCGGGTCGTCGTGATCGAGGAGCGCGGGTCGATCCTTCTGTCGGAGTACCTCGTCACCCGCTGCGTCGAAGGCGTCGTGCACGGCCTGGACCTGGCGGCCGCCACCGGCGTGCCGATCGAGCCGGAACCGCGCGCGCTGCGTGCCGTCGTGCGCACCCTCGCCGACCGCTTGGTCGAGCGGGCGCCGGGGCGCTCCGTCGAGGTGCGGGTCCCCGGGCCCGCGGGCTGCGCTGTCCAGTGCGTCGCAGGGCCCCGGCACACGCGCGGCACGCCGGGCTCGGTGGTCGAGGTCCGAGACGCGCTGACCTGGGTCGAGCTCGCGACCGGCCGACTGGACTGGGGCCTGGCCCGCGCCGATGGCCGGGTGACGGCCTCCGGAGAGCGCGCCGACCTCACGCCGTACCTCCCCCTCCTGTCCTAGCCGTCGATGCCGGAGGGCTTTTCGGTCCGTCCGGTCACCAGGGGAGGCGCGCGGATACACTGAGTCCGTAACGGCTTCCCCGCCCACCGTCCTCGACGAGGAGCCCCCGTGCCCGACGGCCTCGGCCCGCAGCACGCAGCACGCGCAGACAGCTCCCAGATACCCGACGAGCCGGACATCCCCGATGAGACGGACATCCCCGATGAGACGGACATCCCCGATGAGAACGGCCCCAAGGACGCCTGTGGCGTCTTCGGAGTCTGGGCACCCGGCGAGGACGTAGCCAAGCTCGTGTACTACGGGCTCTATGCGCTCCAGCATCGCGGCCAGGAGGCCGCCGGCATCGCCACCTCGGACGGCTCCAACGTCACCGTCTACAAGGAGCTCGGGCTCGTCGCCCAGGTCTTCGACGAGCCGATCCTCAACTCGATGCCCGGGCACGTTGCCATCGGGCACACCCGCTACTCCACGACCGGTGGCTGCACCTGGGAGAACGCCCAACCGTCATTTCGGCACACCAAGGGCCGGGGCAGCATCGCCCTGGGACACAACGGCAACCTGACCAACACGATGGAGCTGGCCCGCCTCGTCCGGGCTGACAGCCGCGACTCCATGGGGTCGACGACCGACTCCGACGTCGTCACCAGCCTGCTGGCGGACCGCCCTGACCTCTCCGTCGAAGAGGCGGCGATCGAGGTGCTGCCGATGCTGCAGGGCGCGTTCTCGCTGACGTTCATGGACGAGCACACCCTGTACGCCGCCCGCGACCGCCACGGGGTGCGGCCCCTCGTGCTCGGGCGCCTCGAGCGGGGATGGGTGGTGGCGAGTGAGACCGCTGCCCTCGACATCGTCGGGGCGCAGCTGATCCGGGAAGTCGAGCCGGGAGAGCTCCTGGCCATCGACGCCGATGGGCTGCGCAGCCGCCAGTGGGCTGAGCCGGAGCCCAAAGGCTGCCTCTTCGAGTACGTCTATCTCGCCCGACCGGACACCCAGATCGCGGGTCGCGGGGTGCATGCGACTCGAGTCGAGATCGGCCGGGTCCTCGCCCGCGAGTCACCGGTCGAGGCCGATCTCGTCATCCCGGTGCCGGAGTCCGGCGGCCCGGCTGCGATCGGCTTCGCCGAGGAGAGCGGCATCCCGTACGGCGAAGGCCTCGTCAAGAACCGCTATGTCGGGCGCACCTTCATCCAGCCGAGCCAGACGATTCGCCAGCTCGGCATCCGTCTCAAGCTCAACCCGATCCGTGAGGTGCTGCGGGGCAAGCGCCTGGTGGTCGTGGACGACACGATCGTCCGCGGAAACACCCAGCGAGCGGTCGTGCGGATGCTGCGCGAGGCCGGCGCGGCCGAGGTGCACGTGCGGATCTCCGCGCCTCCCGTGAAGGAGCCGTGCTTCTACGGCATCGACTTCGCGACCCGCGCTGAGCTCATCGCCCATGGGCTCACGGTTGAGCAGATCCGGGAGTCCATCGGAGCCGACTCGCTGGCCTATGTCAGCCTTGACGGTCTCATCGCTGCGACGACGCTCGCCAAGCCGAGCCTGTGCCGGGCCTGCTTCGACGGCGTCTACCCGATCCCGCTGCCCACCGAGGAGCAGATCGGCAAGCACGTGCTCGAGGGCATCGGCGCCAGCGTGATGGCCGAACCCGATGGTGCCGGGCAACGTCTCGGCAGCCCCGGGCCGTCCGGCGATGACGAGACGCTGCTGCCCAGCGTGGGCGCAGTTGACGCGCTCGGCCGCCCATGACCGCTTCGCGCAGCATCCGGTGAGCAAGCGAACGGGCGTTGAAGGCCCGGGCAGCTCCTACGCCGCGGCCGGCGTCGACATCGAAGCCGGGGATCGCGCCGTCGAGCTCATGAGGGAGAAGGTCCGCAAGGCGACCCGGCCCGAGGTCGTCGGCGGCCTTGGTGGCTTCGCCGGCCTCTTCGCCCTCGACGTCGCCAAGTACAAGCAGCCGCTGCTGGCCAGCTCGGCTGACGGCGTAGGTACCAAGCTCGCTGTTGCGCAGGCGATGGACAAGCACGACACCGTGGGAATCGACCTCGTAGCCATGGTGGTCGACGACCTCGTCGTCTGTGGCGCCGAGCCGCTCTTCCTGCTCGACTACATAGCCTGCGGTCGGGTGGTGCCCGAGCGGATCGAAGAGATCGTCGGGGGCATCGCCGAGGGGTGCCGACAGGCCCATTGCGCCCTCATCGGGGGCGAGACGGCCGAGCACCCGGGGATCATGGACGACGATGTCTACGACCTCTCGGCTACCGGTGTCGGCGTCGTCGAGGCCGACCAGCTCATCGGCAGCGACAAGGTCACCGCCGGCGATGTCGTCATCGCCATGGCGTCCAGCGGCCTGCACAGCAACGGGTTCTCGCTGGTCCGTCACGTGCTGCTCGGCGCTGCGCGGATGCGCCTGGACCGCGAGGTCGACGAGCTCTCTACGACGCTCGGTGAGGCGTTGCTGACGCCGACCCGGATCTACGCCCGCGACTGCCTCGCTCTGATCGACGACGTCGACGTGCACGCCTTCGCCCACATCACCGGCGGGGGCCTGGCGGCCAACATCGCCCGGGTGATCCCTGACGGGCTCGTGGCTGAGCTCGAGCGCTCGAGCTGGGCGGTCCCCCCGATCTTCCACCTCGTCGCGGATCGTGGCCGGGTGGAGCGCGAGGAGATGGAGCGCACCTTCAACATGGGCGTCGGCATGGTCGCCGTCGTCGCCCCGGATGAAGCCGAGCGTGCCCTCGCTGTGCTGGATCGCCACCACGTCTTCGCCTGGGTCGCCGGTGTGGTCGTCGCCGGTGACGGCAGTGATGTCGGCGCCCGGCTGACCGGCGAGCACCCCGCCTGACGATGCACGACAGCCGGAGCGCGGTCCGCCACGCCGCCGCAGCAGTGCTCTTCGCCATCGTCGCGCTCGCCGGCTGCTCTGGTGATGACGAGCCCGAGGCTGTGCCCTCGCGCGCCGCGGTCGGGCCCACCGCCGTGGCCCCACCGGCCCGCCCCCGCAGCGCCAAGCCGACGGCGAAGCCCAGCCCGCAGCCTAAGCGCGTGCCGCTGGAGGCCGTCGGCGCCTTTCTCTCGGCGACTGCGGACGAAGGGCCCGTCGCGGCCGACCCGCGGACCGGCTGCTTCAACGTCTACCCGGGCCTGTCGGAGCAGTCCTGCGCCGCCCTGCAGCTCGACGGCGGGACGCTGCTGTGGCTGGCCGGCATGGAGGACATCGGCGGCGGCGTCCGGCGCCGGGTGTTGCGGCTGCTCACCTTCGACCCCGCGACGGGCGGTTACCGGCTTCGTTTCATCTCCCGCGACCCGGCCGGCGGCTGGACCGGCTTCTCGATCGGCCCGGCCCGGTTGACCGGGAACGGTGTCGACGGCCTCGTCGTACGCACCGAGCTGGCCGGCAACGGCGGCACCTATGACGTGCTCACCTGGCGCGCCGGCGGTCCGCTCGTGCTGCGCGGGCATCGACCCCCAGCTCGAGATCTGCGAGTGGTCGCCCGCGAAGGACGCCTCGACGACTACCAGCCAGTCGGCGGCAGGTTCTTCCAGTACCGCCGGATCCAGTGGGACGGCGCTCGGCTCACGATCGCCGACTTCGGCCGCGTCAAGGCGTCAGAAGTGCCGCCCCCGGCCTGACCCGGTCAGCTCAGACCTGGGCCGGCTCAGGCCGGCCAGGACTCCTCGTCGTCGTCCTCGACTTCGTCGTCGTCCGCCTCGGTGACCTCGGCCGCTGCAAGCGGTGAGTCACTGGCGAGCTCAGCACGCAGTCGGTCGAGGTCGGTCCCGGTCGTGCTGTACTTCAGCTCGCGGGCAACCTTGGTCTGCTTTGCTTTGGCCCGGCCGCGCCCCATGTGGCTCGACCTCCTTGACGACGGGGCGCTGCGGGCCCCGAGAAGTGACTGTGACGACGGCGTACGGCGCACATCGTAAGTCACGCGGGCGGCAGATGCGCACTTCACTTGCGACGAGGCAGCGCGGGGCCTACCGGAGGTAGACGGAGCGGAGGCGGCCGACCTCAGCCATGCGGCGCTCGGCCAGCTGCTCGGCCGCCGCACCCGTGGTGATCCCGGCCGTGTCGGCGGCCGCCAGCACGGACCTGGTGGTGTCGAAGATCAACGCCGCCTTCGCGCGGGCCCGCGGCTCGGAGTAGCCCCGGACCTCGTCGCCGACCTGGATCACGCCGCCGGCGTTGACCACGAAGTCGGGGGCGTAGACCACTCCGCGCTCCGCGAGCAGCTTCTCGATGCCGTCATGGGCGAGCTGGTTGTTGGCCGCGCCGCAGATGACCTTCGCAACGATCCGGGGCACCGTGTCGTCACTCAGCGCGCCGTGCAGGGCGCAGGGCGAGTAGACGTCCATTCCCTCGTCGAGCAGCCGATCGACGGAGACGACATCGACGCCGGCGTAGGACGCTCGGACGCGTTCGACGGCTGCTTCGCTCACGTCGGCGACAACGACCGACGCGCCCTCGGCCAGCAGGTGGCCGACGAGGTGGTAGCCGACCTTGCCCACGCCGGCGATGCCCACCCGCCGCCCCGCCAGGCTGGGGCTCCCCCAGACATGCTCTGCGGACGCACGCATCCCCTGGTAGACGCCGTACGCCGTGAGCACGGCGCTGTCGCCGGCGCCGCCCTCGGCGGGAGAGCGCCCGGTCACGAAGGCGCACTCGCGCGAGATGACGTCCATATCCGCGACGTAGGTGCCGACATCGGCCGCGGTGTAGTAGCGGCCGTTGAGCGACTGCACGAAGCGTCCATAGGCCCGCAGCAGCGCCTCGGTCTTGTCGAGGACGGGGTCCCCGATGATGACCGCCTTTCCGCCGCCGTGATCCAGGCCGGCGCAGGCGTTCTTGTAGGACATCGCGCGCGAGAGCCGGAGCACGTCTGCCAGGGCGTCTTCCTCCGTCGCGTACGGATAGAACCGGGTCCCGCCGAGGCCCGGGCCGAGCGCCGTCGAGTGCAGCGCGATGATCGCGCGCAGACCGGACGACGGGTCCTCGCAGAAGACCACCTGCTCGTGGCCGCTGCTGTCGGAGAAGACACCCATGAGCGGTGAGGCTACCCGCTAGGCAGGCGCCGACTTCGCGGTGCTATTTGACGACGGTGTCGAAGGCTCGGTAGAGACCACGACCGGTGGACTGGCGAGAGATGGTGGCCGCGGCGAATCGGGACTTCGTGTCGCAGGACTTCTCGAGGCAGCCGTCGGCGAAGGCGACGAGGACGCGCCCCTGGGCATCGGCGGTGACGTCCATGAAGTCGAGGAGGTTGCGGGTGCCGGCGCAGGATCCGCTGTTGTCGCAGATCCGCCCGACCTGCACGGGGCTCTCGGGAGTGGCGAGCACAGTGCGCCAGGTCCGACCGCGGTCGTAGGTGAAGGCGACGTACAGACGCCAGACCCCCTCGAATGTCGGCAGCTGGTCCGGCCCGCTCGTCGAGGTGCCGAGGAAGGCGATGGCCGCCCGATCGCCGTCACCGGCCACGGTGGAGATGAACTTGGTGTTCTGGACCCGGAACTCCTGGCCGAGGGCCACCGGCTTGGTCCAGGTGCGGCCCTTGTCCCGGGTGACGGCGACGTGCGGCACGGTGTTGAAGGCGTCGTCAGTCTCGACCTTCTGGCCCCAGGAGAGGTACGCCGTCCCGTCCGCGCCCGCGGCGATCGAGGGGTCCTTGGCGTTGTTGCTGGCCTGCGGCGCGACGCTCCCCGGCACCTGGCGGATGGTCCAGCTCAGCCCGTTGTTCTCGGAGACCGCTACGCCGGTCCCACCCCGACAGCTGCGTGGGGGGAGGTAGACCGTGCCGTCCGGCGCGGAAGAGACGTGGCCGTGAATCGTCGTACAGCCGCTTCCCGCGGACGTCCAGGCGTTGACGGCGGGAAGGAAGGTGAGCCCGCCGTCCACGCTGGTTGCGCAGTTGGTGACGACGATGGCCTGCGAGCAGTAGTAGACCGCGCGCGGGTAGGAGGTCGCGGGCCGAAGTGTGCCGCCCGGAACGAAGGCACCCGTGCCGACGGTCTGGTGGTCGAAGACCGAGCCGGCGCCGCAGCCGTCCGGCACCTCCTGCCAGTTCCTCCCGTCGTTGTCCGTGTAGGCCATCAGGCTGCAGGCCCCGGTGAGCTGCGAGACGAAGGTGCGGCCGGTCTCGAAGTCGGTCTCGATGATCGGGTCGAGGCTGGTGACCGACGTCAGGATCGCGTTGGAGGTCTTCCACTCGGCGGCGCCGGTTCGCGCGTTGAAGCCGGTGACCGCGTAGGTGTTGGTGTAGCTCTGGTAGAGCACCGTGTTGGTCTCACGGTTGACGCCGAGGGTTGGCTCGCCGGCGTTGCTGACATCACTCGGGTGGGCGAAGTTGCGGAAGCTGGCTACCGACGCTGGTGCTGCGGGGGCGGCGACCACGGTGGCGATAGTCCCGGCGAGGCCGAGAACGAGGCCCATCGTCAACCTGTGGCGTGCGCGCATGGCAACCTTCGTGGGCGGGTCATGTCCGAGGATTTCGCAGACTCCTTCGCCATGACTCAACGCGAGACCTGCCCCGCGGTGACGGCCGTGGCACGATCGCAGGCATGACCGCCTACTCGTCGCACCTGCGGGTCTACGAGCCGCTGGCCGCGTTCCCGGCTGACGAGCGACGCCGGTGGGAGGTCTACCTCGCTGCAGGCGAGGCGCCGGACCGCCTGCTGGGTCTGCGCGCCCAGCACCGGGCGGCGATAGTCGCGGCCATCGGGGTGCCGCCGGACGCCGACGTCGAGCACGCGTTCGTGCACCGCACCGGCGGCCAGAGCTACCTCTGCCCGTGGCGGCTGCGAGTGCGCAGCTGGCAGGCGATCGCGGACTTCCGGTCCGGCCTGCCGGCGGAGGTCGCCGACGCCTTCATCCCACCGGCCGCCGCCGAGATCGCCGAGCGGGAGCTGACCCGGGTGCGCCAAGAGGACCCTGACCTCAAGACGTACACCCGCAGTGCCACCTGGCACGTACCCCTGCGCTGGTTCGTGCCGTTCGAGGGGGAGGAGCGCCGGCTCACGCTCGATGCGGGCATTCCGACGCTGACCTACCTGACGACCATGGCCGACGCCCGTCGTCGAGTGGCCCGCACGCTTGCCGTTCTGCGTCGAGCGCTGGATTCCTCGACTCTCGTCGACGGGGTGGAGGACCTCGGCCGCTGGCTCGAGGACTACCACCCGAGATCTCTGCTCGAGCTCGACTACGGCGGTCTGGCGCGGCTGTTCGACCCGGTGGAGCTCGAGGCAGATGAGTCGGCTGCAGATGTCGCACACGCGGTGGCAAGCCTTGCCGCCGACGAGACGGACGAGGCCATGGAGGCCTACGAGCGGGTGAGCCTGCGGTGGGGAGCCGTGCGCGCCGTCGAGGTCGCGAACTAGGACATCCGCGGTCGAATGGGTGGTTGGCGACTAGTCACATCTCCGACGAGAAATGGCCCGGTTGAGCCATTTCGGACATCGCGGGCAGGGACGACGATCTGTCCTGTAGAGCGCACGCTCTCCCGCGAAAGGACCACACGATGAGCACCCGATCCCCCCAGACTGAGCCGCTGCTGACCCCTGCCGAGGTCGCGACGATGTTCCGCGTCGACCCGAAAACCGTCACCCGCTGGGCGAAGTCCGGGAAGCTCACGTCGATCCGCACCCTCGGCGGACACCGCCGCTACCGCGAGGTGGAGGTCCGCTCGCTGCTTGCTGGGATCCCGCAGCAGCGCGTCGAGTAGCGGTCACCGCGGGGAACGTACGGCGACCCCGTACCCCCGGCCCCATTCCGGGCCTCGTCCTGATCGATCCGAAGATCGGGACGGGGTCCGTTCCATTGTCCGACGGGTGGGGGCTGACGGCTCGGCCGTGGCAGGATTCGGCTCTGCCTGCGGGGGAGTCATCGTGCGCATCTCGGAGTGGAAGTCGATCCTCGACGTCGTCGGGCCGGCCGCGCTCGAGCACCTCGACTCGTTACCGGATCGGCGGGTTTATCCCGCAGCGAGCTACCCGGAGATCCGTGCTGGGCTGGACCACGGGCTGCCAGAGGACGGCCTCGCTGCGTCGGAGGTGATGGCTGACCTAGTGCGTGACCTCGGTCCTCATGTGACGGCCATCTCGAGCGGGCGATTCTTCGGCTTCGTCATGGGGGGTCTGCATCCGGCCGCGTGGGGTGCGGAGCTGCTCGTCTCGACGTGGGACCAGAACGCCGGCCTCTACGCCCCGACCCCCGGCGTCGCCGTGGCGGAGGAGATCGCCGCGGAGTGGCTCCTCGACCTGATGCGCCTACCGGCCACCAGCTCGGTCGGGTTCGTCACTGGCGGTCAGATGGCGAACTTCACCTGCCTGGCAGCAGCCCGCGACCAAGTGCTGCGTGATGTGGGCTGGGACGTAGAGGCCGACGGGCTGATGGGATCGCCCCGAATTGCCGTCGTTCTCAAAGAAGGCGTCCACTCGACGGTCCTGCGCGCGTTGCGCTTCCTGGGCCTCGGTGAGCGGTCCGCGGTCTTCGTACCGTGCGATGACCAGGACCGGGTGCGACCGGAGGCGCTCGCTGGCGTGCTGCGAACGATCTCTGGTCCCACGATCCTGACCGTTGAAGCCGGCAACGTGAACACTGGCTCCTTCGACGACTTCGCCGCCGTCGCCGACATCGTCGAGGCGCACAGATCGGCCGGTCACCCCACGTGGGCGCACGTGGATGGGGCGGTCATGCTGCTCGCCGCGGCGGCCCCGACCATGACTCAGCACGTGGAGGCGCTCGACCGATTCGACTCGTGGTCCACCGACGGGCACAAGCTGCTCAACGTCGCCTACGACTGCGGTGTCGCCATCTGTCGGCACGCGGCCGCGCACCGCGCTGCAATGAGCATTCAGGCCAGCTACCTCGAACAGGGCGCGGGCGCGCGCGATCCGCTGGACTGGAACCCGGAGTTCTCCCGGCGGGCGCGAGGCGTCGGGGTGTACGCCACCCTGCGCGCGCTGGGGCGCTCCGGCGTGGCTGAGCTGGTGGAGCGCACGGTCGGGCTGGCTCAGCTCTTCGCCGAGCTGCTCGGGGCCAGCGGCCGCGCCGAGATCGTCAACGACGTCGTCTCCAACCAGGTGCTCGTCAGGTGGTTGGCTCCGGATGGCGCCAACGAGGCGCTAGTAGAGGCGGTCATGGCCGGCGTGCGGGCAGAGGGCACGGCGTTCCTGAGCGGCACGACCTACCGCGGCGAGCGGCTCATGCGGATCTCGGTGTCGGACTGGGCGACGGACCGGGCAGACGTCGAACGGGTGGTGGAGGCCCTGCTGCGCCACGCCGCTCTCGCGCCGGTTACGTCACCCGTCTCGTAGTCGGGAGACCACGGCCGGTCGAAGTGGGCAGGGGCGGGGTCGAACCGCCGACCTCACGCTTTTCAGGCGCGCGCTCGTACCAACTGAGCTACCTGCCCTCGGTGCTGCGCGGTCCCGACGGGATTTGAACCCGCGACCTCCGCCTTGACAGGGCGGCGTGCACT
>DATLOQ010000015.1:0-12803 GCA_035536235.1 Mycobacteriales bacterium | reverse complement strand
CGCACTGCCGCCAGTCGCGGACCGGGTCCGCGCGGCCCGCGAGGTCTACGACTCCGTCGCTGGCTTCGGTCCGCTGCAGCGATATCTCGACGATCCAACCATCGAAGAAGTTTGGATCAACGAGCCGGGCCGAGTCTTCGTCGCCCGTCGTGGCCGCAGCGAGCTCACCAACACCATCCTCACTTCGGCGCACGTGCAGGACCTCTGCGAGAAGATGCTGAAGAGCTCCGGCCGCCGGGTTGACCTCTCCACGCCCTTCGTCGACGCGATGCTGCCTGACGGCAGCCGGCTGCACATCGTGATCCCGGACATCACTCGGCAGCACTGGTCTATCAACATCCGCAAGTTCGTCTTGACCGCGCATTCGCTCGACGAGCTGGTCGACCTCGGCACGTTGACGCGTCAGGCCGCGCGCTTCCTCGAGGCCGCGGTCGCGAGTGGTCTCAACGTCATCGTCGCCGGCGGCACGCAAGCTGGGAAGACAACCCTGCTCAACTGCTTGGCCGCAGCGATCCCGGCGCGCGAGCGGGTGATCACGTGCGAAGAGGTCTTCGAGCTGCGCATCCCGCTGCCCGACGTCGTCTCCATGCAGACGCGTCAGCCCAACCTCGAGGGCACCGGCGAGGTGCGGCTGCGACGACTGGTCAAGGAAGCGCTGCGGATGCGACCGGACCGGATCATCGTCGGCGAGGTCCGTCAAGAAGAGTGCCTGGACCTACTCATCGCGCTCAACAGCGGATTGCCAGGCATGTGCTCCATCCACGCCAACTCCGCCCGTGAGGCTGTCGTGAAGATGTGCACCCTGCCGCTGCTGGCGGGAGAGAACGTCAGCCACGCATTCGTCGTGCCGACGGTCGCCGCGAGCATCGACCTCGTCGTGCACTGCCAGACTGACGCAGAGGGCCACCGACGAGTCCGCGAGATCGTCGCCGTGCCTGGTCGCGTCGAAGGCGATGCGGTGGAGATCGCTCAGGTCTTCGCCACCAAGGACGACCGCCTGGTCCGCACCGACGGCTACCCGCCGCACCCGGAGCGGTTCGCACGTGCCGGCTTCGACCTCGCAAAGCTGCTCGCGACGCAGACCTGGCGCCGGAACTGAGATGGGAGCGATGCTCGGCCTGATGTTCGGGCTCGGCCTCTTCCTGATCCTTCGCTCCGGCACGACCCCATCACACCGTCGTACGTCGTCCAACCGGGTCGGCTGGCGCACGAAGACCCAAGACCTGCTGCTGCAGGCCGGCATCGAGGGGGTGTCCCCCGGGCAGCTCGTCGGCGCATCGACCGGGCTCGCCCTCGTCGTCCTGGTGCTGATGCTCGGCATCTCCCGCGTGCCGGTCATCGCCCTCGCCTTTGCGGCCTTCGCTGCTGGGGCGCCGACTGCGCTCGTCAAGAGCCGGCGCCGTAAGCGGTCTGTCGAGCTGCGCGAGGTGTGGCCGGAGGCGGTCGACAACCTCGCCTCGGCCATCCGCGCCGGACTGTCTCTGCCCGAGGCGATCACGGCACTCGGTGTCCGCGGTCCGGAGCAGCTGCGCTCGGCTTTCAACCGGTTCGCCGCGGACTACCGCGCCACGGGCCGCTTCAACGAGTGCCTCGACCGGCTCAAGGCGCAGCTCGCGGACCCCGTAGGTGACCGCGTGGTGGAGTCCCTGCGCATGGCTCGCGAGGTGGGCGGCACCGACCTGGGTCGACTGCTGCGCACACTGTCGGCATTCCTCCGCGAGGACGCGCGCACCCGGGCGGAGCTCGAGACCCGCCAGGGTTGGACCGTCAACGCAGCCCGCCTCGCGCTCGCCGCGCCGTGGGTGCTGCTGCTTCTCCTCTCCACCCGCCCGGCGGCGGTGGAGGCGTACCGGTCGGCGGCCGGCGCACTGGTCCTCATCGGCGGCGGCGCCGTCTCCTTCATCGCGTACCGGGTGATGCTCCGGATCGCGCTGCTGCCTACGGAGCGGCGGGTGCTGAGGTGAGCGGCACCCCGCTCGGCGTGCTGCTCGGCCTGCTCGCCGGCAGCGGGATGTGGCTGGCACTCGTCTACTCGCCGCCGATGCGTCAGCCGACGCTCGACGACCGGCTAGCGCCCTACCTCCGGGACGCACCGCGGCCGTCCCGGCTGCTGGCGACTTCAGACACGCTGACGCCGTTTCCCACCCTTGAGCGCATCCTCGGCCCGGTGCTCGGCGACCTCAGCCGCTTCCTCGACCGGTGGCTCGGCGGAGTGGTGTCGGTACGACGGCGTCTGGTGCAGGCCGGTCGCGGCATGACTGTCGAGGAGTTCCGAGCCGAACAGGTCGTCTGGGGAGCATTCGGCCTGCTCGGCGGGCTGGCCTTCGTCACCCTCGCTCTCGTAACAAGAGCGGGCCCGCCGCCTGTCGCACTGCTGCTGCTGTGCCTCGGCCTGACTTTGCTGGGTGTCCTGGCGCGGGACCGCTACCTCACGACCGAGGTGCGCAAGCGCGAGGAGCGGATGATCGCCGAGTTCCCCACCATCGCCGAGCTGCTCGCGCTGGCCGTCACCGCCGGTGAGGGGCCGATCGGTGCGCTGGAGCGGGTCTGCCGCATCTCCACCGGCGAGCTCGCCCGGGAGCTACGGCAAGCGCTGGCCGAAGCGCGGACCGGTGCCTCTCTCGTGACAGCGCTTGAGGGCATCGCGGCCCGTACGTCGTTGGCGCCGCTGGCCCGCTTCGTCGACGGCGTCGCCGTCGCGGTCGAGCGCGGCACGCCACTGGCGGAGGTGCTGCGGGCCCAAGCGGTCGACGTACGCGAAGCAGGTAAGCGCGCCCTGCTCGAGTCCGGCGGAAAACGAGAGATCGCCATGCTGGTGCCGGTTGTCTTCTTCGTCCTTCCCGTGACCATCGTCTTCGCGCTGTTCCCGGGCTTCTACGGCTTCCGGGTGATCGGGCAGTAGGCGCTGCTGATCGCTAGGAGTGCGGGCGCCAGCGTTGGTGCCGAGTCTGCGGCTCACCCTGGCGGATCAGCTGCAGACGAGGTTTGGGATCGTCGCTACGGCCGCCCTGCGGCTTGCGGTTTCCGGCGGCGAACGGCGACGGCCAGTCCGCACCGGGTCCCGCGTAGTCCTGCTCGGCCGCTGCGTGCAGGGTCCACTGCGGGTCGTACAGGTGGGTGCGTCCCAGCGCGCACAGGTCGGCCCGGCCGGCCAGCAGGATCGAGTTCACGTCGTCGTAGGAGCTGATGGCTCCCACCGCGATGGTCGCGATACCGACCTCGTTGCGAATCCGGTCGGCAAAGGGCGTCTGGTAGGACCGGCCGTAGGAGGGCTTCTCTGCCTTGAGCACCTGACCGGTCGACACGTCGATGGCATCCGCGCCGTGGTCGGCCAGAGCACGGGCGACGTGCACGGCGTCGTCTGCCGAGATGCCGCCCTCGTGCCAGTCGGTGGCTGAGATGCGCACGCTGATCGGCTTGTCGGCGGGCCAGACGGCGCGGACCGCGTCGAGCACCTCGAGCGGGAAGCGCAGGCGGTTCTGCAGGGATCCGCCGTAGGAGTCCGTGCGGCTGTTCGACAGCGGCGAGATGAAGCTGGACAGCAGGTACCCGTGGGCGCAGTGCAGCTCGAGCAGGTCGAAACCGGCCCGGTCCGCCATCGTTGTCGCCTGCACGAACTGGTCGCGGATCTCCTCCATCTCGCGCCGGTTGAGCTCACGCGGGATCTGGTTGGCGGGGCTATACGGCACCGGGGAGGGACCGCACACCTCCCAGCCACCTTCCGGCAGGGGGTCGTCGATCCCTTCCCACATGAGTCGCGTCGAGCCCTTGCGCCCGGAGTGCCCGAGCTGGATGCCTACCTTGGCCGTCGAGTGGGTGTGCGCGAAGTCCACGATCCTCTGCCAGCCCGCCTCGTGCTCCGGCACGTACATGCCCGTGCAGCCCGGCGTGATCCGACCGGTCGGCGACACGCAGACCATCTCGGTCATCACCAGGCCCGCGCCGCCCAAGGCCTTGCTGCCCAGGTGCACGAGGTGGAAGTCGCCGGGCGCACCGTCGACGGCGGAGTACATGTCCATCGCCGAGACGACGACCCGGTTCTTCAGCTCCAGGTCGCGTAGCCGAAACGGCTGGAACATCGGCGGCCGCGGCTCCGTCGGCTGCCCCTGCTGGGCGAACCAGGTGTCGACGCGAGCGACGAACTCCGGGTCCCGCAGCCGCAGGTTCTCGTGCGTGATGCGCCGGCTGCGCGTCAGCACGTTGAAGGCGAACTGCAGCGGTGCTTGTTCGACGTACTGACCCACCCGCTCGAACCACTCGAGGCTGGCCTGAGCCGACCGCTGGGTGGACAGCACCACCGGTTTGCGCTCGGCTTCGTAGGCCTTCAAGGCGGCGTCCACGGTCGGCTGCTCGTGCAGGCAGGCGGCCAGCGCAAGCGCGTCCTCCATGGCGAGCTTGGTGCCCGACCCGATCGAGAAGTGCGCCGTGTGGGCCGCATCGCCCAGCAGCACGACGTTGGCGTGCCGCCAGGTCTCGTTGCGCACCGTCGTGAAAGTGACCCACTTCGAGTTGTTGGCGTGCACGGCGTGCTCGCCCAGGACCTCGACGAACAGCTCCCGGATCCTGGCGATTGACTCGTGGTCACTTTCGCCCGGCGGGAGATCCCGGGCCGCCAACACATCGAAGCCGGCGTTTCGCCAGACCTCGTCGTTCATCTCCACGATGAACGTGCTGCCGCCGGCGTCGTACGGGTAGCCGTGGATCTGCATCACGCCGTACGGGGTCTGGAAGAAGTAGAACTTGAAGGCGTCGAAGACCAGGTCGGTGCCGAGCCACATGTACTTGCAGGCGCGACGGTCCAGCTGGGGCTGGAAGGTCGTGGCGTACCGGTTGCGGACCGTGGAGTTCGCGCCGTCAGCAGCTACCACGAGATCGTAAGTGTCAGCCAGCTCCTGCACGTCAGGAGCCTCGGTCCGGTGGTGCACTGTGACGTCGAGCTCTCGGCAGCGTTGCTGGAGCAGCTCCAGCAGTCGCTTGCGACTCATCGCGGCGAAGCCGTGGCCGCCGGAGGTGATCACCTCGCCCTTGAAGTGCACGTCGATGTCGTCCCAGCGGGCGAACTCGGCAGCCATCGCGCGGTGGATGGCCGGGTCGGCCTGCTCAATGCCGCCGAGTGTCTCGTCGGAGAAGACGACCCCGAAGCCGAAGGTGTCGTCGACAGCGTTGCGTTCCCAGACGGTGACCTCATCCGCCGGATCGAGCTGCTTGACGAGGGCGGCCAGGTAAAGCCCACCCGGGCCACCACCGATCACTGCGAGTCGCACCTGAGGTCTCCTCTAGGAATCCATGTCCCGAAAGTCAGGTCTGCTGTGCAGCCAGCTCGCGCAGGGGGAAGCGCTGCAGCTTGCCGGTCGAGGTCTTCGGCAGGACCTCGAGGAACCGCACTACTCGCGGGTACTTGTAGGGCGCGATCTGCGTCTTGACGAAATTCTGTAGCAGCTGCACGGTGTCCGGCGTCGGGGGCACGTCGGGGGCGAGCACGACGAAGGCGGTCACCACCATGCCGCGGTCAGGGTCAGGCGCACCGACGACCGCGCATTCGAGCACGTCCGGGTGGGCGAGGAGGGCTCGCTCGACTTCGGGTCCGGCGATGTTGTAGCCGGACGAGACGATCATGTCGTCCGCTCGGGCCTGGTACCAGAAGTAGCCGTCGGCGTCGCGGACGAAGACGTCACCGGTGAGGTTCCAGCCGTCGCGGACGTACGCCGCCTGCCGGTCGTCCGCGAGGTAGCGGCAGCCGGTGGGGCCTTTGACGGCGAGCAGTCCGGGCTCCCCGTCGGGCACAGGTGCTCCGTGCTCGTCCACGATGCAGGCTGTGTAGCCGGGCACCGGTCTGCCGGTGGAGCCGGGTCTGATCTCCTCGTCGCATGAGGCGATGAAGATGTGCAGCATCTCGGTCGCGCCGATGCCGTCGATGAGGGCCACTCCGGTGGCGTCGTAGAAGCCCTGCCAGGTGGACTTCGGCAGGGCCTCTCCGGCGGAGACGCAGCGCCGCAGTGAGCTCAGGTCGTAGTCCTCGAGGTGCCCCAGGGCAGCGCGATAGGCCGTCGGTGCCGTGTACAGCACGCTCACGCGGTGCCGCCCCACGGCCTGGAAGAGCTCGACCGGGCTCGCTCGTTCCAGCAGCACCGTCGAAGCCCCGACGCGCAGGGGGAACACGACCAGGCCACCGAGGCCGAAGGTGAACGCAAGCGGTGGGCTGCCGGCGAAAACGTCTGTGGGCTCGGGCTTCACTACGTGCCGGGAGAAGGTGTCCGCGATTGCCAGCACGTCGCGATGGAAGTGCATCGTGGCCTTGGGCCTGCCCGTGGTCCCCGAGGTGAAGGCCAGCAGGCAGACGTCGTCGGCAGCGGTGTCGACACTGGCGAACGTCTCCGGCTTCGTCGCGGCCAGCTGGACGAGGTCGTCCCCGCCCGGCCCGCCGTACTCCATCATGCGCAATCCTTCGACGCCGGCAGCCACCAGGTCCTCTGCGAAGCGGCTGTCCGAGAGCGCTACGCGCACCCGGGCGATGTCGCAGATGGTTCGGAGCTCGCCGCTGCGCAGCAGCGGCATGGTGGTGACGACGACCGCCCCTGCCTTCAGCACGCCCAGCCAGCAGGCAACGAGCCACGGATTGTTGGGCCCGCGCAGCAGCACGCGCTCTCCGGGACGGACGGCTAAGTCCTCTGCGAGCACTCGCGCCACTTGGTCGGAGATACGGCGCAGGTCCTCGTAGGACCACACGCCCCCCACGCCGTCCACCAGGCAGGGTCGGTCGCCCCCGAGGCGGTCCACGACCCGGTCGAGGAGCTCGACGGCGCAGTTCAGCCGCTCGGGGTACTGCAGCTCCGGTAGGTCGAACACGAGGTCCGGCCACGCCTCCCGTGGTGGGAGGGCGTCCCGGGTGAAGGTGTCCGAGTGAGCCGATGGGGTGGCCTTCTGGACGGGCATAACACCTCCCACGGATGAGTACCGAGCATTGCTTGTTTACGGCGAACGTCAAGAATCCAGGTGGTCGATGACGCCGGGGACGTGTCGCATAAGGTCCCAAAGTCCACCTTGAGGAGTGCGCCACCGTGCCAGCTGTCGTGACCTCAGCAGATTCCTCCTCCATCCGTGAGGTCCAGGACCTCGCCCGGGCGGAGTTTCGCGATGTGGCCGCGGCGCCGCACGACGGACGGGTGAACCGGCCGCTCTTGCTGGCGCTGGGCAAACACGGGCTGTTGCGTCGGCTCTTCGGCGTGGACGCGAGCGGGCTGCCCCACGGGGCGGCGGCCGTCGAGCTGTGCCTCATGCGAGAGGCGCTGGCGTCGGTGTCCACCGACGCGGAGACCGCCCTGGCCCTGCAGGGACTTGGCAGCTACCCGATCCTGCTGTCCGGGACGCCGACGCAGATCCAGCAGTGGATGCCCGGGGTGGTGAGCGGTGAGCTGGTGGCCGCTTTCGCGCTGTCCGAGCCCGACGCCGGGTCCGATGCGGCGGCTCTGTCGCTCGCCGCGGAGCGTGATGGGGACGGTTGGCGGCTGACCGGCATCAAGACGTGGATCTCCAACGCCCCCGAGGCCGACGTCTACACCGTCTTCGCCCGCACTACCCCCGACACCGGGGCCCGTGGCGTCACCGCGTTCGTCGTCGCCGGTGACGCCCTGGGTCTGAGTGGGGAGCATCTGGACCTGCTCTCCCCGCACGCCATCGGCACGCTGAACTTCGACGGCGTGCGGGTGGAGCCCACGGACGTGCTGGGTGAGGTCGACGCCGGTTTCGCCGTCGCGATGCGCACCCTCGACCTGTTCCGCCCGAGCGTCGGAGCCTTCGCGGTCGGCATGGCTCAGGCTGCTTTGGATGCTGCCATCGGCCATACCACCACGCGACAGGTCTTCGGTGGTCCGCTGATTGCCCAGCAGGCGGTGCTGCACCGGCTCGCGGACCTGGCCACCAGCCTTGAGGCCGGTCGCCTGCTGGTCTACGCCGCAGCGCAGGCCTACGACGCGGGCGCACCACCGGCCGAGATCACCCGACGTGCGGCCATGGCGAAACTCTTCGCCACCGAGACGGCTCAGGTCGTCGTCGATGCGGCGGTGCAGCTGCACGGGGCCCGCGCCCTGCAGAAGGGTCACCTGCTCGAGCACCTCTACCGCGAGGTGCGCGCCCCGCGCATCTACGAGGGCGCCTCGGAAGTGCAACGCACCATCATCGGCCGGTCGCTGGTCGCTGCGGCCCAGAGCAGTGGGAGCTGACATGGACCGCTTCCGGGCCTCCGTGCCGATCACCCAGCAGTGGCAGCACTTCGACTTCTCCGTGCAGGACCGGGTCGCCACCGTGACGCTGAACCGCCCAGAGAAGCTCAACCCGCTGACGTTCGAGAGCTACGCAGACCTGCGCGACCTGCTTCACGAGCTGCCGCATCGCGGCGACACGGACGTGCTGGTCATTCGCGGCGCCGGCAAGGCGTTCTGCGCCGGTGGTGACGTGCACGAGATCATCGGCGAGCTGCTGAAGATGCGCCCTCACGAGCTGATCCGCTTCACGCGCATGACGGGCGATGTCATCAAGGCGATGCGCGAGTGCCCGGTCCCGATCATTGCCGGCATCCAAGGGATCGCGGCAGGCGCCGGTTCCGTCATCGCCCTCGCCTCGGACTTCCGCGTCTGCACGACGTCAGCTCGGTTCGCCTTCCTGTTCACCAGGGTCGGGCTGTCGGGCGGGGACATGGGTGCCGCCTGGCTGCTCCCACGCGTCGTCGGCACCGGACGTGCGACCCAGCTGCTGATGCTCGGAGACACCATCGACGCCGCTACGGCGGATCGGTACGGCCTGGTCAGCGAGCTCGTGGCCGACGGGGAGCTGGACGAGGCGGTCGATGCACTGTCGCGACGGCTGGCCGACGGCCCCACCCTCGCCTTCTCCCAGACCAAGTCGCTCCTTCACCGCGAGCTCGAGATGTCGCTCGCGGCCGCCGTCGAGCTCGATGCCATGACCCAGGCCCTGCTGATGACGACCGATGACCACGCGGAGTTCCACGCCGCATTCACTGAGAGCAGGCCGTCGCAGTGGACCGGACACTGAGCTGCGACACAGGTCCGGGCATCAACGTCGAAGGAGCGGTGCAGTCATGACGATCGAGCGGGTCAATCCGCCGGAGCTCGCCCACGCCTCGGGGTTCTCGCACGCCGTACGCGTCACGGGTCGCTCGACGGTCTGGCTCGCCGGGCAGACAGCGCTCGACCTGGACGGTCGCATCGTCGGCCGTGGCGTCGTCGAGCAGTTCGAGCAGGCCCTGAGCAACCTCCTCAAGGCTCTGCGCGCGGCTGGCGGCCAGCCGGGTGACCTGACGAGTCTCACGATCTACATCGTCGATCTGGAGGACTACCGCAGCCACGCCCGCGAGATCGGGGCGGTCTGGCGCCAGCTCGCCGGCACCGACTACCCGGCGACTGCTGCTGTGGGCGTGACCCGCCTGTGGGATGCCGAGGCGCTCGTCGAGCTGCAGGGCGTCGCCGAGGTGACGACGGGGGCCGGCGAGGGATCCAGCGCCGGCGCGTGACCGCAGGCAGGGACTCTCTCCGCCGGTCGCCGACAGCGACGCAGCTCGCCTGGGTCGAGCGCACCGTCGGGGTCGGCGCACGGGTGACCGGCGGCCGTCGGATGTTGGGCGGCATCTCGTCCTCGGTCCACCGGCTGTCACTCCGCCTTCTCGGCGGCACCTCCATGCAGGTCGTCCTGAAGCGCTATACCGATCCCGAGTGGGGTGACGGGCCAGCGATTGTCCGGAATGAGGCGGCGGCGCTGGCGGCCGTCGAGTCAGCCGGCATCTCAGCGCCGCGGCTCATGGGCGCGTCACCGGACGGGGCCGACACCGAGGGCGCGCCGTCGCTGCTCATGACGCGAGCGCCTGGCCGAGTCTGGTTGACACCTCCCGACCTAGACTCGTGGACCCGTCAGCTCGCTACGAAGCTGCCTCTTCTGCACGGTGGAACGGCAGGTAGTGGGACGCGCCAGGCTCGCGACGACGATGCGCTCACGGTGCCCAGATCCGCACGCCGATCGCAGGTGTGGACTGAAGCGCGGAAGGTGATCGCCACTGAACCGCCGGCCGGCGACGCAGTCTTCGTGCACGGCGACTATCAGCACTTCAATGTGCTCTGGTTGCGCGGTCGCCTCAGCGCGCTCGTGGACTGGAGCGGGTCGCAGACCGCGCCTCCCGATCTCGACGTAGGTCACTGCCGCCTGAACCTCGCGGTGCTCTACTCCGCCGAGGTCGCCGAGCGCTTCCGGCAGGCGTACGAGTCCGAGGCCGGCCGGCGCGTCGAACCCTGGTGGGACATCCACCAGCTGCTCGACTACGACGACAGCTGGCAGGACTTCATCCCGGTCCAGGTCGCCGGGCGCGCGCCGGTCGATGTGCGCGGCATGACGGGTCGCGTCGAGGAGCTGCTCGCTATGGCGCTCCGCCGGCTGTGAGGACCGGTCGACGCGCACCCTGCATGACTCTTGCTGCGGTACAGGTCCTGTGGATGGGGCTAGTGGCCTGCCCGCAGGTAGTCGTAGTGTGCTTCGCAGCACTAGGGGGAGGGGACGCCCATGGTCGGGGAACTCTGGGACTTTGCTCGTGCCGCGCACAGCAGGGTCATCGTCGGGGGCTCGGATCGCGGTGACGTGCCGGGGTGGGTGCTCATCACCTTGATGACCGCGGTCATCGTTGCGGGCCTGTGGACCTTCGCCGAAGGCGCGCTCACCGGCATCCTCGAGGACGCTCTGTGCACCGTGGGCGTCAACGACTCCTCGGCATCCTGCGGCTGAGCCCGTGGCCCGTCCTCGGGACGACGTCGGCTCGGCCCCGGTCGAGTTCGTTCTGGTCGGCTCGTTGGTGATCTTCCTCTTCCTCGGCATCCTGCAGCTCGGCCTGCTCCTGCACATGCGCAACGTCGTGGTCTCCAGCGCGAGCGAGGCGGCGCGCACCGCGGCCAACGCCGACCGCACCTGCGCTGATGCCCGCGACCGGTTCCGCCGGCTCGTCCACGACTCGCTCTCGACGCGGGTGTCCGACGGCATCCGCACGCCGATCGCGTGTGGTCCCGACGGCGACCCGGCGTCGGGCGCGGCACTGGTCCGCATCGACGTCGACGTCGACCTGCCGCTGGTGTTCCTCCCGTTCGGCTCGGTGTCGGTGTCGGCTACCGGCCGCGCGATCAAGGAGGGCCAATGAGGAGAAGGGTGAGCCGCCCGGCGTACGACGACGACGGCACAGCGCTGGTCGAGTTCACCTACCTCGCGGTGCTGCTGATGATCCCGCTCGTCTACATCCTGCTGCTGGTCTTCACCCTGCAGCGTGCGGCCTTCGCGGTGAGCGCCGCAGCGCGCGAGGCCGGTCGCGCTTACGTCACGGCCGACAGCGCCGCTCAAGGGGAGGCTCGCGCGAGGGCGGCCGCCGCGCTGACCCTGACCGACCACGGGCTCAGCTTCTCCGGGGATCCGGTGGAGCTCGGGGCGGTGCGCACCGTGGACAGCGATGCGCCGGGAGTGCCAGCCACGCGCGGCGTCCCGATCCGGGTGCGCCACGTGGTCACCCTGCCCGTCTTCGGTGACCTCTTCGGTGCACTCGACCTCGGCTCGATCCCGGTGACCGGCGAGCACTTCGCGGCCTTCGACTCGTTCCGCGCCCGTGTCGCGGAGTAGCCGCCGGCCGCGCGGCGATGACGGGGTGCTGACCCTGCTTATCATCGGCTTCACCGTCATCGCGGCGCTCATGGTGGTGCTGACGACGTCGGTCTCGAGCGTCTACCTGGCTCGGCGTGAGCTGGTGTCGGCGGTCGACAGCGCGGCGGTCGCCGCCGCCCAGCAGGTCGACGTCGCCGAGCTCTACACCGGCGGGCCGCGCAGCCGGCTGCCGCTGCAGCTGGCGGGGGTACGCCGGGTCGTCGACTTCGTCGAGCGACAGCACCCTGGCGTGACCTTCGGCCTCCCGACAGTCGAGGGAAGCGCTGTCACCGTACGAGCCGAGCGGGTAGTCGACCTGCGCTTCGCCGCCATCCTCGGCATCGACCAGTGGACCGTGCGGGCCGAAGCAACCGCCAGGGCGCCGCTGCGCTAGCGGGGCGCGAGCGGCGATGTGCCGGCCGACGTACCGTGGCTCGGTGCGGTGGAGACGGTGGGCGGCGGTGCTGAGCGGGGTCGCCGTGCTGGCGAGCCTGCCAGCAGCTATCGCAGCCCTGCCGGTCGCCGACTCCTCCATCAGCGCGGCCGACCTGCTGACCCGCATCCGCGCCTCGACTCCGGTGGCCTACCAGGGTTACGCCGAGTCGCGAGCCGGGCTGACGCTGCCCGACGTCCGCGAGGTGGGCGACGTCCTCGAGCTGCTCGGCGAGTCGACCTCGATGCGGGTCTGGTACGCCGGTCCGCAGGCCTTCCGGGTCGACGCGCTGCACCCGGCGGGGGAGAAAAACCTCGCCGTCGACGGGACGGGCAGCTGGATCTGGGACTCCTTCGAGCAGCGGGCCACCCGGATGGAGGGTGAGAGCGAGGTGCGGCTGGCCCGCCCCGCTGACCTGCTGCCGCCCGAGCTGAGCCGACGGATGGCGGCGGCCGCAAAAGCCGAGGAGGTGACCCGGATCCCGCCGCGTCGGGTCGCCGGCCGGGCGGCACCGGGCCTGCGGATCACCCCGCGGTCGGCAGAGACAACCATCGGCCGGGTCGACATCTGGGCCGAGCCCCGGACCGGCTTGCCGCTGGCGGTCGAGGTGACGACCCGAACCGGCACCCGGCCGGTGATCGCCGCGCTCTTCCTGGATCTCGAGCTGCGCCGTCCTGATCCAGAGCGGGTG
>DATLOQ010000014.1:0-53099 GCA_035536235.1 Mycobacteriales bacterium | reverse complement strand
ACGTTGAGCAGGATCTCGTCGGGCGTCTCCGGCGCGATCCACCGACCAGTCACCAGCTGATCGGCGGTGACCAGCCCGACTTCGGGATGGCTGGGGTCCGACACCGGCCGCGGTGTAGCTGACGTTCGTGATGTCGGTGCTCGGTGGCGCGACGAGCTGTCGCAGCGTCTGGACCGGAGTCGTGAAGCTCGCCCGGAACTCGCGGAAGCGCTCGGGAAGGCACTCGTCGAAGGCACCTCGCCCCACCGGGCGGGGGCCGCCAGGCGACGCGCCCGGGCTCGGCTGCGCCGGCCCCGCTGGCTGGCGGCACACGCCTCGACCGCCGCCCGCTCGGCTTCGGTCAGCGGCGCCGGCCGAACGGTCTGGGTGAACGTCTGGCCCCCGGTCTGGATGCTCGCCACGATTTCAGGCACCTTGCCGGTCTGGTGCTGCGCGAGCTGGACCAACCCGCCGACTGCGGACTCCACTCCGGGCAGCGTCGCCACCTGCGCGACCGCGTCGTCGGGGAAGCTCAGCAGCGTCGCGGACAGGAAGAAGTCGCGGGTGAACGTCGTGCCGGGCTTGCCCAGCTTCGACAGGTCGGTGGTGACATTGCTGTTCTCCTCGAGCAGTGCCTGGGCGTCAGCCTGGTTCAGCCCGACACCGCCACGGCCGCCGCCGCCGCCGCCGCCGAAGAATCCGCCGCCCGCGCCGGCGCCGGGGCCGGGGACCTCGAGGCCACCCGGTGCCGCGCTCGCGGTCGGCGCCGGACTCGCGCTCGACGCGGTGCTCGACCCGACAACCCTGGTGACCAGGATGTCAGTGCCGACCGACCCGAGCGGGGCGAGGACGCGGTCCTGCGCGTCGTCGAGCCCTTGCGACACGCCCATGATGG
Organism: Mycobacteriales bacterium; assembly: GCA_035536235.1. Lineage (GTDB taxonomy): Bacteria > Actinomycetota > Actinomycetes > BP-191 > BP-191 > DATLNF01. The sequence goes on along the minus strand of DATLOQ010000014.1, from coordinate 52,225 downwards.
CGACGACCAGGCCGGTGCCGAGGGCGAGACCGAGCGCGGTGAGCACGGTGCGGCCGAGCCGGCGCCGAAGCTCGCGGACGACGTACAGGAAGGAGAACATGGCTGTAGTGAACCGCCCCCGCGCAAGACGGAGGTGAGAGCAAAGTAAGGAAACCGCCCGCGGGCTCTTACCGTTCGACATGGGTGTGCGCGCCGCACTGTGGATCAAGCCCTGCCGGGGTGGAGCTGACAGCCCGACGGCTACGGCGTGCGGCCGATGAACGTCAGCAGCTGGGTCTGCACGTCGGCGTCGGCGGGCGCATCGACTCGCGGTCCGTAGTGGCCGCTCTGCCGCAGTGCTTCCTCCATCGGCCGCATGCCCTCGAGCAGCTGGGCGCACTTGTCCGGGTCGAGGGTCTCGTCCTGGCCGGTGGCCCGCGCGAGATCCCAGCGGTGCAGGAACACGTCACTGGTGTAGATCATGCCGATCGCCTGTGCCAGCGACATCTCGCCGATGTGCGGGAAGACATGCACCCTCTCAGCCGTAGCCGGGTCGTCGAGGAGAGCCTGCACAGCGCTGACCTGGCTGCGCCAGGCGCCGACGGGGTCGTCGTCGACTGACGGACCCGCGGGCAGGGTGAGGCCGATCGCGCCCTGGAGGAATGACGGGAACCACTCCACGAGGTGCCGGACGACGTCACGGGCGACCCAGCCTGCCGGCGGGGCGGGGCTGTCCCACGCCGCTGGGGGCGTGTCCTCGACGGTCGCCGTGAACGCGCCGGCGATGCGCCGGTGCTCGTCCGCCGGGGTGGTCATCAGAGCTGCCCGTCGATGGCGAGGGCGAGGGTGCATCGGTTCGGGTTGATGCGGGCCAGCCTACTGCCGAGCTAGCCCCCAAGGAGCGGGTGCGCACGCCAACACGGGGTAGACCGATGGCATGGTGTTCACGCTAAGCGTCTTCGCTCTGGCGCTCCGTCTCGGCGGCGGCTCTTACTTCTACTTCCGGCATCGCGGCGACCTGCGGCAACCAGCCCTCTAGGCTCCCTGCGTGGGTCAAGTCTTCGACGGCATCGACGAGTCGCTCGCGGCGTGGATCGCCGAGCAGCCGATGTACTTCGTCGCCACAGCCCCGCTCGCTGCTGACGGTCGGGTCAACGTCTCACCCCGCGGGCACGACACCTTCTCCGTGCTCGGCCCGCACCGCGTTGCCTGGGTGGACTACACCGGCAGCGGCGTGGAGACGATCGCGCACCTTCAGGAGAACGCTCGCATCTGCGTGATGTTCTGCTCCTTCGGCGACCGACCTCGCGTCGTACGCCTGCACGGCCGCGGTGCGGTCCATTTCCCCGGCGCACCGGCGTACGACGATGTCGTCTCTCGCCATCCAGTCCATCCGAGCACTCGAGCGGTCATCGTCGTCGAGGTCGACCGAGTCAGCGACTCGTGCGGATTCGGTGTGCCGATCATGGAGCAGGTAGGTGAGCGTGACCTGCTGCGACTAGGCGCTGAGCGGCGCGGACCTGACGGCCTCGCCGCCTACCGCGCCCAGAAGAACGCTGTGAGCATCGACGGCCTGCCGGGAATCCCGTCCCCCTGACGAAGCGCGTGGGCGCGTCCGTACGGGGTAGACCGAGGCCATGACAATCCTGCTGATCATCCTCGTCTTGGTTCTGCTCCTCGGCGGCGGCGGTTACTACCGGGGCCGCGGCCGGCGGTAGCGCCGAGCGAGCGGCCCACCGCGGGGCCTGACCGCGACGCCGCTGAAGCCGAACCCGGGTCAGCATCCCCGTGACGGCGTCCACGGTGCGCCCACCCGACACCTGCCATACCGTCTCCGCCATGCGTCTGGTCATCGCTCGTTGCACCGTGGACTACATCGGACGTCTGACAGCTCACCTACCTTCGGCGGTGCGGCTGATCATGGTCAAGGCCGACGGCTCGGTGTCGGTCCACGCCGATGACCGGGCTTACAAGCCGCTGAACTGGATGAGCCCACCCTGCACGCTGAGCGAGACGGACGGGGCTTGGCGAGTGGTGGGGACGAGCGGTGAAGAGCTCGTCATCACCATCGACGAGGTGCTCCACGACGTACGGCACGACCTCGGCGTCGACCCGGGACTGCAGAAGGACGGGGTCGAGAAGCATCTGCAGGAGCTGCTCGCCGACCGGTGCGAGGTGCTCGGTGCCGGCTGGTCGCTGGTCCGCCGTGAGCACCCGACCGACATCGGCCCGGTGGACCTGCTCTGCCGGGACGGGTCCGGTGCGCGCGTAGCCGTGGAGATCAAGCGCCGGGCCGAGATCCACGGGGTGGAGCAGCTCGCGCGCTACCTGCAGCGGCTCAACCTCGACCCACTGCTCGCTCCGGTGCGCGGGGTGCTGGCCGCCCAGCAGTTCACACCGCAAGCCCGGGTGCTCGCGGCGGACCGCGGCATCACCTGTGTCACCCTCGACTACGACGACCTTCGCGGCATCGAGCCGTCAACGCCGCGGCTGTTCTAGATCCCGGCTCAGCGGCCGAGGGCGCGGCGGATCTGGTCGGCGTGGTCGTGGGCGTGCACCGCGTACGTCGCCAGCCAGTCGTCGACCGAGTAGGCGCCGCTCTCCGAGTGGGTGCCGGCCCGGGACCAGTCGGCCTCGCCGGCGAGCCGCAGGATGTCGCTCGACGTACGCCGGGCTGCTTCGAGCGCGGCCAGCGAGGGCTCGATCGGCCGGACGTCGTAGTGCAGCCGCCGGGCGAACTCCTCCTCGTCGTACGCCGACAGCACCGGCGACTCCTCGCACAGCAGGCGTCGCAGCCGGATGGCGGAGGTCATCTCGCTGTCGGCCAGGTGGTGTACGACCTGCCGGGCCGACCAGCCGTCTGCCGCACGCCGATCCAGCTCGGCATCGGTCGCCTCAGCCAGCGCCGCGCGAACGGCGCGAGCGCCGTCGTCGTAGCGCTCGAGCAGGGCGACCCGATCAGGGGTCGCCGCCATCAGCAGTGCCGCGTCCAGCTGCAGTCGTCGCGGGTGTCCGCGCCGAACCACGGAGCGAGCTCGGTGAGAGCCAGCACGGCCAGGAGGATCAGCAGAATCGTCATGGGCTGATGGTGCGCCCCGGCACTTGCCAAGACGAGTGGCAGGACTGACACTGCTCGCATGAATCCTGCCATCCCGCGGAAGCCATGGCATCTGCGCAACGTGGCCGTTGCGGTGTGCCACGGGGTCAGCCCGTTCGAGCTCGGGGTGGTGTGCGAGGTCTTCGGCATGGACCGCAGCGCCGACGGCCTGCCGGCTTACGACTTCGCCGTGTGCGCAGCCGAGCCCGGACCGATCCGCACCCAGTCCGGCTTCGACCTCGCGACGGCGCACGGGGTGGATCGGCTGGCGAGGGCGGACCTGATCGCTGTGCCAGCGTGGCGCGACGCTCACGAGCCCGCCCCAGCCCCCCTGATCGATGCGCTGCGGGCGGCCGTCGGTCGTGGTGCCCGGGTGATGAGCGTGTGCAGCGGCGCCTTCGTGCTCGGCCAAGCCGGCCTGCTCGACGGTCGCCGAGCGACCACGCACTGGCGCTACACGGATGCGCTGGCCGAGCGCTATCCGGCTGCCGAGGTCGACCGCGACGTCCTCTACGTCGACGCCGACCCCGTCTACACCAGCGCGGGCACGGCCGCGGGCATCGACCTGTGCCTGCATATCGTCCGCGAAGCGCACGGGGGTGCGATTGCCAACGCCGTCGCGCGGCGCATGGTGGTGCCCCCGCACCGCGCGGGCGGTCAGGCGCAGTACATCGAGACTCCGGTGCCCGAGCCGCGGTCGAGCGAGGACCTCGCGGAGGTTCTCGACTGGGCGATCGCCTCTCTCCACGAGCCGCTCACCGTCGAGGCACTGGCTGCGCACGCGCTGATGTCGTCACGCACCTTCGCCCGTCGTTTCGCGGCTGCCACGGGCACGACGCCGTACCGCTGGCTGCTCGACCAGCGGATGCTGCTGGCGCAGCGACTGCTCGAGGAGGGCGACCTGTCCGTGGAGGAGGTGGCGCACCGATGCGGCTTCGGCGCGGCCGCAACGCTGCGCCAGCACTTCACGAGGTGGCGTGGCACGTCACCGCAGGCTTACCAGCGCACCTTCCGAACCGGCGCCCCGACGTGAAGGTCAGGCCCTGACTTTCAGGCGTGCTGAGCGTCGCCGTGTCGGCGTACACCGCGCAGCCGGGGCTTGGTCACGAGAACCATGCGCTCGACGGCGAAGGCAGCGCCGATGAGGACGATGACGGCGATCGCGTCCACCCAGTAGTGGTTGGCGGTCAGCACGATGACGGCCAGCGTGATGACCGGGTGGAGCAGCACGATCCAGCGCCAATGGCTCGTGCCCAGGGTGACGACGCCGAATGCCACCAGCACGGCCCAGCCGAAATGCAGGGACGGCATCGCGGCGAACTGGTTGGCCACCGCCCCAGGGTCGGGCGGGCCGTACGCCGACGGGCCGTAGACCGCCATCGTGTCGACGAAGCCCAGGCTGTCCAGCATCCGCGGCGGCGCCAGCGGGTAGACGGTGTGGACGACGAGGGCCAGGAACGTCGGGATGACGAACCGCCACCGCGTGCGCGGGTAGGACTGGGGGTGGAACACGTAGGTCCAGACCAGGAACAGGATCGTCGTCGGGAAGTGCATGCCGATGTAGTAGCGGTTGAGCCAGACGACGAGGTCCGGGCTGCCCAGCACAAAGCGCTGGAGGTGAAGCTCGCTGACGAGATTCCACGACCGCTCGAACAGCCACACCTGATCCGCGTTGCGCAGGGCTGCCTCGACGTGGTCGCCGCTCAGGGTGCGGCCGAATCGGTAGAGGAGAAACAACGAGCCGAGGACGACGAGCTCGACGACGAGCTGGCGGCTCACTCGCGCCCGCCAATTGTGAGCGGGAGGCGAGCTGAGGGCGACGAGAGGTGGACCGGGCTGCGTGGTCGAGACTGCCATGACCCCCCTCTCCCCTCCGCGGGGCAGACATCGCCCGCGCAGTCCATTCTGTCCTAGGAACAGCGGCGCGCCCATAGTCAATTCCCCGACACGCGAGGGTCGGCTGCAGCCCTTATGGGAGAATGCAGCCGTGGTTCCAGTCCCCGTCATCCTGTGCGAGTTTCTGGTGGCCTTCGGGTTGGCGCTCTTCGGTGCCAACGCCGTGGCTTTCGCCAAGCTTCGCCGGGCCGGTAACTGGCCCCCCGACCGACCTGCCACCGTCACCCCGGCTCCCCGCGGACGTAAGGCGGTGTCGGACACGCCGCTGCCGTCCCGAACGCGGATCCTCGCCGGGATCGTGGTGGGCCTGCTGGTCACCTTGTGGGCGATTGCGACCTTCGTGTCCGAGGGCTACTCGCTCTAGCCGACAGCATCTTTCAGTCGCCGGGGCCGTCAGCCGATGCCCAGTGCAGCGGGAATCCGCCGGGTACAGGCTGACGGAGGTGACCCGATGACCACACGCAAGGATCGGGGCCCCCTGCTGACCAGCATGGCGCTGGCCGCCCTGGCCACGATTGCCACCGGGCTGCTGGTTCTCGTCGGCGTGCGCGCGTCGATACCGACCCTTCAGTCCAGCACCGAGGAGAGCACCGGTCCCGACGCTCCGGGTGATGTGGTCGTGCGGGAGTCACCCGTGGCGCCGCGCACGCCGGCCCCGGCACCCACTCCGGCACGGCTGCGCACGTCACGCCCGCGGCCGGCAGATGTCGTCGCGTCCCCGCGTGCCACCCCGGCCGCCGCAGCTGCCCCGACAGCGACCAGGTCGACCCCCCGAGCCACTGCGGCGCGGACAGCGGCCCCGCGGCCGGCTCCCTCGAGCAGTCCCACCGCACGACCGCGGGCGTCGTCGCCGGCACCCGCGCCGTCACCGAGCTGCGCGCAGCGTGATCGCACCGGCCGGTGCCGCTCGACGTCCTCACCCACGCCCGCGTCGGGCTAGGCACTCCACTCGTTAGGGCAGAAGCCCGCTCATGGGCAACAATGGGCGTGCGTCCGGCGAACCTGGAGGCACCTGTCCGTACGAGCACCTAAGGGCGGCGACCCCGCGAGGGTGCGCCGGCGCGAGGAGAGACATCCATGGGCGGTAAAGCGCCTGCACCATCGGGCACTGCCGAGCTCCATGAGCCGGCCGAGCTGGTCCAGCTGCTGACTCCGGAGGGCGAGCGGGTCACCCATCCCGACTACGAGCTAACGCTGACCGACGGGGAGTACCGCGACCTCTACCGCGACCTCGCCTTGACCAGGCGGGTCGACGTCGAGGCCACTGCCCTGCAACGCCAGGGTGAGCTGGGCATCTGGGCCTCGCTGCTGGGCCAGGAGGCCGCGCAGGTCGGCTCGGGTCGGGCCATGCGGCCCAACGACTTCGCCTTCCCCACCTATCGCGAGCACGGCGTCGCGATCAGCCGGGGCGTGGACCCGCTGACCCTGCTCGGATTGTTCCGCGGCGTCAGCAACGGCGGCTGGGATCCGTTCGAGAAGAACTTCGGCCTCTACTGCATCGTCATCGGGTCGCAGACCCTGCACGCGACCGGCTACGCGATGGGTATCCAGAAGGATGGTTCTGACGACGCGGTCATCGCCTACTTCGGTGACGGAGCGTCGAGCCAGGGCGACGTCAACGAGGCCTTCATCTGGGCCGCCGTCTTCAACGCACCTATCGTCTTCTTCTGCCAGAACAACCAGTGGGCCATCTCGGAGCCGCTGGAGCGGCAGACGCGCATCCCGCTCTACCAGCGCGCCCGGGGCTTCGGCTTCCCCGGCGTACGGGTCGACGGCAACGACGTACTGGCCACCCTCGCGGTGACCCGGGCCGCGCTCGAGCGTGCCCGCGAGGGCAGCGGCCCGACCCTGATCGAGGCGTTCACCTACCGGATGGGTGCGCACACCACGTCGGACGACCCGACCCGCTATCGGCTCTCCAGCGACCTCGAGGCGTGGAAGCTCAAGGACCCGCTCGAGCGGATGAAGGCCTTCCTCGTTCGCCAGCAGCTGGCCGACAAGGACTTCTTCGACAAGCTCGACCTCGAGGCCGAGGAGCTTGCCGTACGGCTGCGAGAGGGCTGCCGCTCGATGCCCAACCCGTCGACCGACAACCTCTTCGCCAACGTCTACGTGGAGGGCTCCCCGCTGATCGACGAGGAGCGCGCAACGTTCCAGTCCTACCTGGCCAGCTTCGAGGGCAGCACCGGAGGGTCGCACTGATGGCGCAGGTCACGCTGGGCAAGGCCCTCAACGAAGGCCTGCGCAAGAGCATGGAGGACGACCCCAAGGTCCTCATCATGGGCGAGGACGTCGGCAAGCTCGGCGGCGTCTTCCGCATCACCGATGGGCTGCAGAAGGACTTCGGTGAGGACCGGGTCATCGACACCCCTCTCGCTGAGTCAGGCATCGTCGGCACGGCGATCGGCCTGGCTCTGCGCGGGTACCGCCCAGTGTGCGAGATCCAGTTCGACGGCTTCGTCTACCCGGCATTCGACCAGATCGTCACGCAGCTAGCGAAGTACCCCTACCGCTCCGGGGGCCACGTGCGCCTCCCGATCACCATCCGGATCCCGTTCGGCGGGGGCATCGGTGCGGTCGAGCACCACAGCGAGTCGCCCGAGGCCTACTTCGCGCATACCGCAGGGCTCAAGGTCGTCGCCTGCAGCAACCCGGTCGACGCCTACTTCATGATCCAGCAGGCCATCGCCTGCGACGACCCGATCGTGTTCTTCGAGCCGAAGAGGCGCTATTGGGAGAAGGCGGAGCTCGACGTGGCCTCGCGCCCCGACCCGCTGTGGCAGGCCCGACTCCTTCGCGAGGGTCGTGACGTGACCGTGCTCGCATACGGTCCGATGGTGAAGGTCGCGCTCGACGCGGCCGCAGCATCGGCGAAAGACGGCGGGCCGTCGCTGGAAGTGATCGACCTGCGAACGCTCTCCCCGCTCGACATGGACACCGTCCTCACGTCAGCGGAACACACCGGCCGAGTGGTGGTGGTGTCGGAGGCGCCGAGCAACTGCAGCATCGCCGCCGAGCTGGCGGCCCGGATCACGGAGAAGGCGTTCTACTCCCTCGAGGCGCCGGTCCTCCGGGTCAGCGGGTTCGACACGCCGTATCCGCCATCACGGCTTGAAGAGGAGTACTTGCCCGACCTGGACCGGGTGCTCGACGCAGTCGACCGCTCGCTCGCCTACTAAGAGGGGCCCATACCTCGTGTCGCGCATCAAGGAGTTCAAGCTCCCCGACCTCGGAGAGGGACTGACCGAGGGGGAGATCCTCAAGTGGCTCGTCGCCATCGGTGACGAGGTCAAGGACGGTCAGCCGATCGTTGAAGTCGAGACCGCCAAGGCTGCCGTTGAGGTGCCCTCGCCCTTCACTGGGATCGTCACCAAGCTCTACTACGACGAGGGCACGACCGTCGACGTCGGCCAGCCGATCATCGCCGTGGACACCGCGCCCGGCTCCGGTCCCGTCGACGCTGTTGACGACGTCGCGCAGGACCGCGCCCGCCAAGCGATGCAGACCGAGCTGTCCGGCACCGCTCCGCCGTCCACCGACGTGGTCGAGGGCGATCCGGATGACGGCATTGAAGAAGGCAAGATCGGCGGCAAGACCTCCAGCGGTCGCACGGCCGTCCTCGTCGGCTACGGCATCAAGGACACCCACGCCGTACGTCGACCGCGTCGTGACGCGGCGCTGAACCCCGCGCCGACTCAGCCCCGCTCCGACCGGGAGTCGGCTGGGCCCGTCGCCAAGCACGCGAACGAGGTCTCCCTGCACCCGAGTGCGGGAACGATCAAAGCGAAGCCGCCGGTGCGCAAGCTCGCCAAGGACCTCGGCGTTGCCCTGGCCTCGGTTGCCGGCACGGGTCCGCAGGGCAGCATCACCCGCGACGACGTGCAGACCGCTGCGGCCGGCGCAGTCGCGAGCGGCGCCAGCAGCAACGGCGCTGGCACCGCCGGGTCAGCGCCAGTGGCACGGCGGCCCGGCGACGGCCCGCGGGAGGAGCGCATCCCGATCAAGGGAGTGCGCAAGCTCACCGCGTCCGCCATGGTCGCGTCGGCTTTCACGGCGCCGCACGTGACGGAGTTCATCACTGTCGACGTGACAGAGATGATGGAGATGCGCAAGCGGCTGGCCGCCCTGCCCGACTTCGCCGGGCAGAAGGTCACCCCACTGCTCCTGCTCGCCAAGGCGATGCTCGTCGCAGTCAAGCGCAACCCGATGATCAACTCCTCGTGGGACGACGCCGCCCAGGAGATCGTGCTGAAGCACTACGTGAACCTCGGCATCGCCGCAGCGACCCCGCGCGGGCTGATCGTGCCCAACATCAAAGACGCCGACCAGCACTCCCTGCCGGAGCTGGCGGCGGCGCTCGGCGCGCTCACCGCAGTGGCCCGCGATGGCAAGACAGCGCCGGCCGACATGGTGGGGGGCACGATCACCATCACCAACGTCGGCGTCTTCGGCGTGGACACCGGCACCCCGATCCTCAACCCCGGCGAGTCCGCGATCCTTTGCTTCGGCGCCGTCCGTGACATGCCGTGGGTCCATGAGGGTCAGATCGCGATCCGCCAGGTGACCCAGCTGTCGCTGTCTTTCGACCACCGCATCGTCGACGGCCAGCTCGGCTCGCAGTTCCTCGCCGACATCGCCGCGATGCTGCACGACCCGGCCACCTTCCTTGCCTGGAGCTAAGACCTCGGTGAGGCGGGACCGGCGGGCAGCCGCCGTCCTGGTCGTCGTGGCGCTTCTGGCCTGGTTCGGCTCCCGGGTCTCGCCGAGCGCGTCGGCCGCTGAGCCTGCTCCTCCTGGCAGGCAGAGCTACCCCGAGTGGTTGCCGCTGCGCGCCCCCGCCGTGATCGGCTGCATCCGGACGAACTGCCCTGGCCCGTACCACGGCTACTGGGCAATTGACCTGCTCGATCCGGACAACGCGCCTGGGGACCCTGTCTACGCAGCTGGCGCGGGCCAGTTCCACATCACCAGCCAGTCCAGCGCCTGCGGCGGTCCCGGCACGCCCGGCAACTACGCCTACATCGACCACGGGAGCGGGGTGCGAAGCGTCTACTACCACCTCGCGTCCTTCTCAGCCGCAGAAGGCCAATGGGTCGACCAGGACACTGTGTTGGGCTCGATGGGGTCGACTGGGTACAACGAGCCGTGCCCGACGAACCACCTCCACTTCGAGATCGTCGTCAACGGCGTTCGGCAGGAACCGACACCGCTCAAGGCCTGTCACGGCGACATCCCGGTCAGCTACCCGTCCGCGGCCGGACGCAGCAGCTGGAACGACTTCGCGCCATTCGAGACGTCGATCTACAGCGACGGCACCGGCTGCGCGCCAGGCGGTGGCCCACCGTCCCCGGCGCCGAGCTCAGGGCCGATGCAGGCACCTACCTTGGCGGCGCCGACCACGGCGACAGCCGGCGTGGTGGTGACGGTGAGCGGCACGGGTCGACCGGGCGACATCGTGGAGCTGTGGGGGGTGACCGCCCCGTCCGGGACGATTACCCGAGTGAACACGCCGACCGTGGAGGTGGATGCGGCTGGGCAGTGGTCGAAGGCGATCCGGCCGCTGCGCAACGTGAACCTGCAAGCGCGCGTCGGGGACCTCCGCTCGGCGACCCGCTTCATCGCGGTCAGCACCGCGGTGCGCCAGTCGGTTGCCGCGCTGACCGGCTGTGTAGTGCAGGTGTCCGGTGCCGTGTTCGAGCCGAAGCCCGGGGCGGCGGTGTACGTCAGGGGTATCACCAGCTCGGGTTCGACCGTGGCGTTGGGCACCGGGGTCGTACAGCAGGACGGCCGGTTCCTGGTGCGTACGCCGTACACGTGCGGGCAGACGCTGCGTGTCTACACTGTGATCTCCGGCGACAACGTCAATCGACCCGGCGCCGCCGGCGCACTTGCGGTCACCACACGACGATGACGGGGCGGGTGCTCGAGCCGACATGTGCGACGACCACCCCGACGTTGATGACGGCCCCAACGCTGAGAACAGCAGTGCGCTAGGCCCCTCGCGTCGCTCAATCCTCCTCGGCGCGGCGCTCGGTGGCACGGCGGCAGTCACCGGGGTGTGGCCGACGTACGCCGATGCCGAGCCATTCCTGACTAAGACGCCCCGGATCCGACCACGGTCGCAGTGGGCCGGCAGCGGCAGCCCTGTGCGCGGCCCCCTGCAGGTCGAGCGAGCCGGCGACGTCAAGGTGCTGCTCGAGCACCACTCCGCGTCGAGCAACTCCTACACCGCTGCCGCCGTCCCCGGCATCCTCCGCAGCTTCTACCGGCTGCACGTCGACAAGGGCTGGCCGGATCTCGCCTACAACTTCCTCGTCGACCGGCACGGCGGCATCTGGGAAGGCCGGGCCGGCAGCGCTACCCGGCCCGTCGTACCGTCGGCGACCGGTGGGACGCAGGGCTTCTCGCAGATCGTCTGCTGGATCGGCGACCACCGCTCCACTGCGCCCACCACTGCCGCGCAGCAGTCGATGATCTCGATGCTCGCCTGGCTCGCTCGCAAGTACGCCGTGCGCACTGATCCGGGGTCGACGACGTCGTTCGTCTCGCGCGGTTCCAGCCGTTTTCCGAGAGGCAGCACGGTGCGCACCCGTACCATCGAGGGCCACCGCAAGATGTCCAGCACGGTATGCCCCGGGGACGCGGCCTACACCATCGTCCGAGACCGGTCTCAGGCCGAAGTGACGCGGCTCAACCGGTCTTAGCAGCAACCTGCCAGGCTGGCGAGGCAGGACTCGCGCTCCCCCCTGGCGAACGCAGCAGGTAACCCAGAGCCAGGAGAACCCCCTTGCGCCCACGTCGCGCGTTCGCCATCGTCGTGCTGCTCTCCGCCACCGCGGCTGGAGCGGCCTTGTCCGGCCCGGCGACCGGCGCGGTACCGCCGGCTCCAGGCCCGGCGGTCAAGGGTCTCCATCAGGCGTTCCGCGCGGCGAAGTACACCGGCCCACCTCAGGCTGCGGCGACGGGTGCCACCGCGACGTACTTCCTCGCCGGCGCGCCGAACGACGGGCGGTCGGCCGTCCTGTCGCCCACCGCACCGGTGGCGTTGACCCAGCGCGCCACGCGCCAAGGGGACGAGGACCGTGCCGGGCACCCGCAGGTCGCGGGCTGGCGTCTCCCTGCTCAGGGTCGACTGCTCGGCGCCCTGGAGCTCACCTGGTGGTGGAGCTCCCCGACGCCGACGCTCAACGACGAGGTCGTGGCCGTGTCCGCGATCGCTGACCCGGGCACCAAGGCCGAGCGGGTGATCGGACGCACCGAGGTGACCGTGCGGGCTGGGGCGCGCCCCGAGCGCAACGTCACTGCGCTGCAGGTCGACGGGGTCGCGGCCAAGGAGCTGCTCCTGCAGGCTCGCCCAGTGCCGACATCGGACTCAGAGGCGTTGCTCGTCCACTACGGCTCCCGCACGCAGCCCTCGAAGGCCGTGTTCAAGGCTGCTGCGGCGGCGCCGAAGCGGCAGCAGAACACGCAGGCCCGGTACGCCGGGCCGCGGCTCGAGGTGCAGGCGCACTCCATCGAGCGGGATGCAGCCGAGCCGACGGTCGGCATCGACGAGGACGGCGTCGCCTTCATGGCGGCTGGCGCTTTTGACGCGCTGGCCAATCTCGGGGTGCCGCGCGCGTTGGCCCGGACGGAGATCAAGCGCTCCACCGATGGCGGCAAGACCTGGGAGTCCGTGCAGACCACGACCCCGGCTGACCTCACCACGGTGCCGCCGACCACCCTCGACCCCTATGTCTACGTCGACGAGGACACCGGTCGGGTCTTCACCCCGGACCTCTACCTCGCGTGCAACTACCTGCAGTACAGCGACGACAAGGGCGAGACCTGGCAGCAGAGCCCGGTCGCCTGCGGCCAGCCTGGGCTCAACGACCATCAGACAGTCGTCACCGGTGCGCCGCCGGAGGGAATGCAGACTCTCGGCAGCTACCCCAACTTCGTGTACTACTGCTTCAACCGGGTGGCGGACGCCTCCTGTGGGCGCAGCCTCGACGGCGGGCTGACCTGGCTGCCGGCCGGCGAGCCGGCATTCCTCGGCGTCAACGACAACCGCCAGCTGTGCGGTGGTCTGCACGGGCACATCGTCACTGACGTCCGGGGCAACCTCTACCTGCCCAAGGGGCACTGCGGCTTCCCGTGGCTCGCCATCAGCGAGGACGGGGCGCAGACCTGGAAGGCCGTGCAGGTCAACGACAAGTTCGGCTCGGCGGGCACGCACCTCTCCGTCGAGGTCGACGACAACGGCACGATCTACTACCTGTGGTGGACTGCCGAGGAGCGGGTGCCGCTGCTCTCGCGCTCCTTCGACGGTGGTGACACCTGGACCGAGCCGATCCTCGTCGCACCTCCCGGCGTGCTCGAGGTCAACTTCCCGACCATCGACGTCGGCAAGCCGGGTCAGATCGCGATCTCCTTCCCGGGTACGACGGTCGACCGCGACAGCGACGACCCCAAGGTCGACCCGACGTCGCGGCCGTGGAACTACTACGTGATGACGTCGCTGAATGCCGACGCGCCACAGCCACTCTTCGTCTCCACGACAGCGCAACCGGTGAGTGATCCGATCCACCGGGGCAACTGCGGGCCGGGTCGCTGCGCTGGCATGTTCGACTTCATCGACGTCGAGATCAGTCGCGCCGGGGAGATCTGGGCAGCGGCCACGGACACCTGCACGGCAGAGCAGAAGTGCAACACCCCAGACGGCGTCCGTGCCCCGTCAGCGCTCGGCATCGCCATCCGCCAGCTCAGCGGCCCTGGTCTGGCGGCTCCGGTCCGAGCTCCGGCTGCCCCGGTCGCCCCTCGGCCGCCCACGCCCCGCCCTGCGCCGAAGCCGACGCCCTTGCCGGCGACGGGATTGCCCGCCGGACTCGCCTGGCTGGGACTGGTCGGAGCTGCCGCGGCGGTGGGCACTCGGCGGCTGAACCGCCTCCGCACGCGCTGAGCGAGGCTGGGCAGCCGACTTCGCTAGTCTGGGACGACGATGTCGTCGACGCTGGCCTCCTTCTCACTCTCGGACATGATTCGGTGTGGCGCAGCCGTGCGCACATCTTGCCTGGGCGCAGCGACGATGGAGCAAGCGGCCGGCGAGGTGGTCCACCGGCTGTTCGTCGACTTCTCCGGGCCGGGCGACGCGGCCGAGTGTGTGCTCGTCCGCTTCTACCTCACGGTGCCCTACGCCGAGCTCGACGCCGGACGTCAGGACTTCGCCCGCGGAGTGCTCGGGGACACTGCGCCGTGGCCTGAGCTGCCGTGCCTGACGCTGCTTGCCTCCGCCGGGGTGGAGCCGGCGTGGAACGACGCTGCGTTGTCACAGCACCACCGGGCCATTCCGCTGCCCAGCCCGGAGACGGTCGCCAAGTCTCCGATGATCGCCCAGCTGCTCAGCCAGCTCGGACTCGAGCTCTCCTCTTTGCTGAGCCCGGATCCAGAGGTGATCATCGACCTGGACCAGCGCCAGTACAACGTCTTCCACGTGGCCGAAGCAGTGGGAAGTCCCTACGTGCCGGCTCAGGCCGACTTCGTAGTGCCCTACGGCGTCCGGTCGGCGGTCGGCTTCGGCGGCATGCTGCCGAGCGGAGAGATGTTCGCCCTCGTGCTGTTCTCCCGAGTGCCGATCTCGCGAGCGACCGCCGACCTGCTCCGCACCATCGCGCTGAACGTCAAGGTGGCCATCCTCCCGCTCGTCGGACGCACCTTTGTGGCACCCCCGGCATGAGCGCGTTCGACTCCGAAGTCGCCCGACTGCGCTCCACGGTCGCGTCACTGGAGCAGCTGATCGAGGTGCTCGAGGCCACGGCACTTGAGGAGTCTGCTCGTCGCGATTCGATCCTGGGCGAGCTCTCGTTGCGGTCGAGCCAGCTCCGGGGGCTGGCCGCCGCGTCGATCGACGTCAACTCGGCGTCGTCCACCGCCGAGATTCTCGACGTTGTCACGGCCGCCGCAGCGCGCGTCATCGGTGCACACCAAGCGGTCGCGAGCATGACGATCGACTTCAAGTGGGCTCAGGCGATCACTTCCGTGCATTTGTCAGATGCCTATGCCGCCTGGCACGACTACGGGACGCCGCCGGACGGCTCGGGCATCTATCACCTGGTCTGCGAGCGCAACGAACCCATGCGGCTCCGGCAGGACGAGCTCGAGGCGCACCCGGCCTGGCGCGGCTTCGGTGAGCACGCTGCGGAGCATCCGCCGATGAACGGCTGGCTGGCAGCTCCGCTCGTCGCACCCGACGGCTCGAACATGGGCCTGGTGCAGCTGTCCGACAAGGTGGTGGGCGACTTCACCGACAACGACGAGGCGGTGCTCGTGCAACTCGCCCAAGTCGCGGCCATCGCGCTGCAGAACACTCGTGAGTTCGAGCGTGAGCATGACATCGCCGAGACACTCCAGCGCAGCCTGCTGCCCGAGCACCTCTCCGCTCCGCCTGGGACCGCGATCGTCACCCGCTATTTCCCCGGCTCCCGCGGCACGCGGGTCGGCGGCGACTGGTACGACGTGCTGCCGCTCGACGGGGGCCGCGTCGCGGTCGTCTTGGGTGACGTGGTGGGCCACGGGCTGCGCGCCGCCGCCACGATGGGCCAGCTGCGCGCAGCGCTGCGGGCCTATGCCGTCGTTGACTCGGCTCCCCTCGCGGTGCTCGCGCGGCTGGAGCACTTGCTTGCCGTGGCCGGAGACACGATCGAGGGCTACGTCGCCACCCTCTTCTACGGGGTGGTCGACCCGGCCGCGCAGGAGGTGCACTACGTGAGCGCCGGCCATCCCGCGCCGGTGCTTCTTTCGGCAGCAGGGGAGACCCAGCTGCTCGACGGCGCGCTCACCGGTCCGCTCGGGCTCGGCGGACCCGGGCCGAAGGCGCACGGCGTCGTGACGATGCCTACCGGCTCCGTCCTTTTGATGTACTCCGATGGGTTGATCGAGCGCCGCGGCGAGTCCCTCGATGACGGCCTGAACCGGCTGCTCAAGGCTTGCACCGCCGGTCCAGCAGACCTCGACGGGCTGTGCGACCACGTTGTCGCCACCATGTCCGAGGCAGGCGCCAGTGATGACGACGTGGCACTGCTCGCTCTCGGGCTGACCGGGGCCTCCACCGTGGCGTCGTGGAATCTCCCCGCGGTGCCGAGCAGCGTAGGGCGCGCCCGGCGCGCCGTCGCCGAGCTCGTCCGCGGAGCAGGTCGACACGATCTCGTGGAAGCGGCCGAGCTGGTCGTCAGCGAGCTGGTCACCAACGCCGTACGTCACGCCGGCACCGACATGTGCGTCGGAGTGCGCCTCGATCCGTCCAGTGCCGTGCGCATCTCTGTCCGCGACGAAGGGCCGCCCGACTGGCAGCCCACCCCCGGGGGGCTGCCGACCCCGGCCGCGGAGGGCGGCAGGGGCCTGCTCATCGTCGCCGCTCTGGCTCACTCCTGGGGAGTGGATCCCGACCAGGGCGGCAAGATCGTCTGGTGCGAGCTGTCTAGCGAGAGTGCGGTGTCCGAGCCCGAGCCCGCCTAGCTGGCTGCGTCCCTCAGCGGCTCGCGCCGGCCGCGGACTTCTCGTCGTCCTCCACCTCGACCTCGGCTGTGGGTGGCCTAGGAGCGACTCGCCAGAACCGCGTCAGGCTCTCGGCCCAGTCGCCGAGCAACGCACGTCCCACGACAGAGTCGGTGGACTGCACATGCCTCTCGACGAGGGCTCGCAGCTGCTCGCCGTAGGGAAGCGAGACCCGGTCGACCCGCACCATCGCGGTGTTGACCCGTGCTGGGAAGGACGTGTCGGCGTCGTACACGAAGGCAGATCCGCCGCTCATCCCGGCACCGAGGTTGCGCCCAGTGCGACCGAGCACCACGACGGTGCCGCCGGTCATGTACTCGCACGCGTGGTCGCCGACCCCCTCCACCACTGCTGTGGCACCGGAGTTGCGCACTGCAAAGCGCTCGCCTGCACGGCCGGCGATGAACACCGCACCGCCCGTCGCTCCGTAAAGCACAGTGTTGCCGGCGAGGACCGGGTCGCCGATGTCATCGGCGGGCGGCCGCATCGCGATGACCCCGCCCCCCATCGACTTGCCGACGTAGTCGTTGGCCTCGCCGGTGAGATCGAGGGTGACTCCCTCGGTCAGGAAAGCACCGAAGCTCTGCCCGGCAGTGCCGACGAGGCGCAGGGTGACCGATCCGGGTGGGGTTCGCGCGCCGTAGCTGTGACCGATAGCCCCGCCGAGCCGCGCACCGACTGACCGGTCGCCGTTGGTGATCCGCCAGTCGAGGATGAGGTGCTCACCACGGCGAATCGCTGGAAGAGCCTCGTCGTGCAGACGGTCACCGAGCTCGGCGTGCTGGCGCTGGATGGGCAGGGCTGTCACGAAGCGGCGGTCGACGTCGCGTGATCCGGCCACGGCGAGCAGCGGACGGAGATCGACCAGCTCGGCGCGTGCGTGGTCGGTACGACGCTGCCGCAGCGCCTCAGTGCGCCCGATCGCATCGGCAATCGATCGCATGCCGAGCAGCGACAGGTGCTCCCGCACCTCCTCGGCCACGAAGAGCAGGTAGGCGGCGACCTGCTCCGGCGTGCCGGTGTACTTCGCCCGCAGCTCCGGGTCTTGGGTGGCGATGCCGACCGGGCAGGTGTTGCGGTGGCAGGCGCGCACCATGATGCATCCCTCGGCGAGCAGCGCGGCGGTGCCGAACGAGTACTCGTCAGCGCCGAGCAGCGCGGCCAGCACGACGTCGCGACCTGTCTTGAAGCCGCCGTCCACCCGGACCCGGATGCGTGATCGGAGTCCATTGGCCATCAGCGACTGCTGTGCTTGCGCGAGACCGAACTCCCAGGGCAGGCCCGCGTTCTTGATCGACGCCAGCGCCGAGGCTCCCGTGCCACCGTCGGCGCCGGAGATGTGGACGATCTCAGCGAAGGCCTTGGCTACGCCAGAGGCGATGGTGCCGACGCCAGCCGCGGCGACCAGCTTGACCGACACGTCCGCTCGCGGGTTGACCTGCTTGAGGTCGTAGATCAGCTGGGAGAGGTCCTCGATCGAGTAGATGTCGTGGTGCGGGGGAGGTGAGATGAGGCCGACGCCGGGGTTGGTGTGCCGAAGCCGCGCGATCTCCTCGCTGACCTTGTGGCCCGGCAGCTGCCCGCCCTCTCCGGGCTTCGATCCCTGGGCCACCTTGATCTGGAGCTCGTCGGCGTACGCCGCATACTCGGGAGTGACTCCGAAGCGACCGGATGCGACTTGCTTGATCCTGCTGTTGCGCGCGTCCCGGAACCGCGCCGGGTCCTCGCCGCCTTCACCGCAGTTGCTCATCCCACCGATCAAGGCCATCGCGAGCGCGAGCGTCTCGTGCGCCTCCGCGCCGATCGACCCGTGGGACATCGCCCCCGTCGAGAAGCGCTTCGCGATCTCGGCGGCCGGCTCCACCTCCTCGAGCGGCAAGGGCACCGCTGCGGGAATCAGCTCGAGGAGGTCACGGGGGGACGCAGGCGGTCGGCCGTTGACCATCGCCGCGAAGCGGTTGTAGGCCGCTTTGTCACCGACGCGGACTGCCCGGTGTAGCTGGTGCGCAGCAGCGACGGCCACCTCATCCTCTTCGGGGATGAGCGCTTTGCTGGCACCCGGTACGGCGGACGCGGCGTCGGGCTGAGCGACGCCGCGCAGCAGCTGGATGACGTCGGGGTTGTTGCCGTGGTGCTCGCCGCCCCGTCGCCACTTCACGAACCCTGGGTTGTCGAGCACGGCCTTCGGGGCGAAGGCCGCCTCGTGGCGCGCCAGCACGTCCTCCGCGAGCTCGGCGAAGCCGACGCCGCCGATCGGTGATGCGGTGCCCGTGAAGCACCGCTGCACGACCTCGGCTGCCAGCCCCACTGCGTCGAAGATCTGCGCGCCGCGGTAGGAGTCGAGGCAGGAGATGCCCATCTTGGACATGATCTTGAGGACGCCGTCTTCGATCGCGCGCCGATAGGCGTCCTGCTGCTCCGCCGGCGACGCTCCGATCTTCACCGCGAGAGCGGCCATCGTCTCCAGGGCGACCCGCGGGCAGATCACCTCGGCGCCGTAGCCGAGCAGGGCGGCGAAGTGGTGGGTGTCCCGCGGCTCACCGGTGTCGGCGATGATCGAGGCCCGGGACCGCAGCTGGGACGAGATGAGGTGCTGGTGAACCGCGCCGACCGCCAGCAGCATCGGCACCGGAGCCCGGTCCGGGGTGATGGCGCCGTCATCGAGCACGAGCAGCTCGGCGCCGGCGATGACGGCAGCCTCAGCCGCGAAGGACAGCCGAAGAAGTGCGCTCTCCAGGCCTGCCGTACCGTCGCTCACGCGGAAGGTCGCATCGAGGTGCGCGAAGCGACCGACTTCCTCCCCCGCCGCCACGAGGTCCGCTAGCCCGCCCGGGGTCAGCAGGAAACCGTCCAGCTCGATGCCGTGTGCGGCTTCGGGGCGCTCGGTGAGCAGTGGCTCGAGCATGCCGAGACGGGTGCGGAGCGACATCACCGCACGCTCTCGCAGGTGGTCGATCGCCGGGTTGGTCACTTGGGCGAAGCGCTGCTTGAGGTACGACGACACGCCCCGGCGGGTGCCCGAGAGCACGGCCAGCGCGGTGTCGTCGCCCATCGACGACACCGGCTCCTTGCCGGCGCTGCCCATCGCCCGCAGGACGGTGGTGAGCTCCTCGCGAGTGAAGCCGAACGCGACCTGCTGCACGGTCAGCCCAGGGCTCGGCTCGAGCACCGGCGCCCACCCCGGCAGGCGACGCAGGCCGCGAGAGATCCATTCGCCGTAAGGGCCCCGATCGGCGAGCCACGACTTGATCGCGGCGTCCTCCTGGAAGCCGTCCACCGGATCGACGCAGATCATCTGACCCGGACCGAGGCGGCCCCGCCGTACCGCACCATGGTCGTCCAGGGGCACGACGCCGGCCTCCGACGAGCAGACGACCAAGCCGTCCTCGCAGACGGCGTAACGCAGCGGACGAAGGCCGTTGCGGTCAAGGCAGGCGCCAACTCGCAGCCCGTCGGTGAAGACGAGCCCCGCCGGGCCGTCCCAGGGCTCCGTGAGACCTGCGTGATAGGCGTAGAAGTCGCGCACCGGACCGGGGAGGTGGCCGGCTTCCTCCCAGGCCTCGGGGACGAGCATCGCCATCGCATGACGCACGTCCCGTCCACCGCGGACCAGCAGCTCCACGGCGTTGTCGAGCATCGCGGAGTCGGACCCGTCCGGCTCGATCACGGGGCGCACCAGCTCCTCGTCAATGAGGTCACCGGTGCCGAGCGAGCCTTCTCGGGCAGCCATCCAGTTGACGTTGCCCTGGATGGTGTTGATCTCGCCGTTGTGACAGAGGAATCGGAAGGGCTGTGCCCGGTTCCAGGTGGGCGTGGTGTTGGTGGAGTAGCGCTGGTGGAACACGGCGAAGGACGCCGTGAGCTCTGGATCGGACACGTCGGCGTAGAAGTGAGCCAGCTGCTCCGCCGCACACAGCGCCTTGTAGGTGACCGTCCGAAAGCTAATGGAGGCCAGGTAGGCCGGGATAGCTCGGCCGGCGACCGTACGCGCGAATCGCTTGCGAGCGCGGAAGGCACGGCGCTCCGCCTCCTCGACCGGCACGCTCGTCGTACGAAGCAGGATCGCCTGCTCGATTCGGGGAGCATGTCTACGCGCGTGCTCACCGAGAGCGCCGTCGTGGACCGGCACCCGCCGCCAACCGGCGACACCGATGCCTTCGTGCAGGCAGGCATCCTCGAGCGCACGTCGCGCGGCGGCCTGGATCGGCTCGCCCCCTGCGAAGTCGTCCGGCAGGAAGGCCATGGCGACACCTAGGAGCGACGTGTCGTCTGCTGAGAGGTCCATGCGGGCAGCGAAGAACGCGGCGTCGATCGGAAGCAGAAGCCCAGCGCCGTCGCCGGCCTGCGGGTCATCGTGGATGGCGCCCCGATGCTCGACCCGGCCGAGGGCCGCGAGGGCGGTCGCCACAATCGCGTGCGACGGCCGACCCGACGAGTCCGCGACGAAGCCGATGCCGCACGCGTCGCGCTCAGCGTCGAGGTGTGGCGACGGCCGGGTTATCAACGGCACTCCTGTCGCGTCGGGCCGATCGATGGAGGGCTGGCTAGAAGGCGGCTTCGTCGAGCTCCATCAGCGCGAGGTCGGTGCTCTCGGCGACCTGACGGCGAGCTGACAGCTCGGGGAGCACTGTGCGGGTGAGGAATCGGGCCGCAGCCACCTTGCCCTCGTAGAAGGCGCGGTCGGCACCCGTTGCGCCGCCCTCGAGTCGGGTGAGGGCCACCTCGGCCTGACGCACCAGCAACCAGGCGACGACGAGATCACCGCAGCTCATCAGCAGCCGCGTCGTGTTGAGGCCGACCTGGTAGATGGCAGCCGGGTCCTCCTGGGAGGCCATCAGGTCAGCCACCATGTGGCCGACGATCGCCTGGACGTCTTCCAGCGCCGTGCCCAGCAGGCCCCGCTCGAGCGCGAGTGCGTCACCACCCCCGCCACCCTTGGCGGTGGCCTGGATCTCGGACAGCAGGGCGGTCAGCGCCCGGCCTTGGTCGCGGGCGATCTTTCGGAAGAAGAAGTCCATGCCCTGAATTGACGTGGTGCCCTCGTAGAGCGTGTCGATCTTGGCGTCGCGGATGTACTGCTCCATCGGGTAGTCCTGCACGTAGCCGGACCCGCCAAGCGTCTGCAGTGACAGCGCGAGCAGCTCGTAGGACTTCTCCGACCCGAAGCCCTTGACGATGGGCAGCAGCAGGTCGTTGAGGCGGTCCGCCGCTTCGAGGGCGTCCGCGTCGCCCGCTGCCTTGGCCAGCTCGACCTTGTCCTGGATGCTCGCCGTGTAGAGCACCAGCGCGCGCATGCCTTCGGCGTAGGACTTCTGGAGCATCAGCATCCGGCGTACGTCGGGGTGATGGATGATCGTGACTCGCGGTGCGGTCTTGTCAGTGAGCTGGGTCATGTCCGCGCCCTGCACCCGCTCCTTCGCGTAGGCCAGGGCGTTGAGGTAGCCGGTCGACAGCGTCGCGATGGCCTTGGTGCCGACCATCATCCGGGCGTACTCGATCACTTGGAACATCTGGGCGATGCCGTCGTGCACGTCACCCACGAGGGTGCCGATCGCCGGGTGCTTCTCGCCGAACGTCAGCTCACAGGTGGCGGAGGCCTTGAGGCCCATCTTGTGCTCGACGTTGCTGACGTAGACGCCGTTGCGCTCACCGAGGTGGCCGTCGTCGTCGACGAGGAACTTCGGTACGACGAACAGGCTCAGCCCCTTGGTGCCCGGTCCGGCTCCCTCCGGACGGGCGAGCACCAAGTGGAAGATGTTCTCCGGCCAGTCGAAGTCGCCCGATGTGATGAAGCGCTTGGTGCCCTCGATGTGCCAGGTGCCGTCGGCCTGCTCGATCGCCTTGGTGCGTCCAGCCCCGACGTCGGAGCCGGCGTCGGGCTCGGTGAGCACCATGGTGGAGCCCCAGCGCCGCTCGATCGCCTGGACGGCGAATCGCTTCTGCGCCTCGGTGCCGTTGCGCTCGACTATCGCGGCAAAGCTGGGCCCGGCGGCATACATGAAGACCGCGGGATTGGCGCCCAGCATCATCTCCGCCGCCGCCCATCGCAGGGTGGGCGGTGCGCCGAATCCGCCGAGGTGCTCCGGCAGGTCGAGCCGGAACCACTCGCCGTCGAAGAACGCGGTCAGGCTCTTGTGGAAAGAGGGCGGAAGGGTGACGGTGCCGGTCGCTACATCGAACGTCGGCGGCGTGCGATCGCCTGCCTCGAACGACTCGGCCAGCTCGTGAGTGGACAGCCGCTCCACCTCGGCGAGCACGCCCCGAGCGGTCTCGAGGTCCATCTGGGAGAACGGACCCACGCCTAGTCCCGCGTCGGTCCCCAGCACGTCATAGAGGGTGAACTCGATGTCGCGCAGGTTGGATCTGTAGTGGCTCACGCAGTCCTCCGGCCAAAAGCTACTGACGAGTAACTACATGATACGCACCCGGCTCCACGTCGTGGCCGGAAAAGAATTTCGAGCGACGTGTCGATCCGGGCAGACCTTGTTCGTGGAGTGGATGAAGGGTTCGGTAGCGTGGCCGAGCCGCAACGACAAGGAGCCAGACATGGCGCAGTACCTGCTGTCCGTGCACACGGTGGAGGGCGAGCCGGAGCCGACCGCCGACGTAGTCGAGCTGATGTACAAGGACGTCGACGCGTTCAACAACGAGATCCAGGCCGAGGGTGCGTGGGTCTTCGCCGGGGGCCTGCACCCAGCTGACACCGCGACCGTCGTACGGATCGCGGACGGCGAGACGGTGATGACGGACGGCCCGTTCGCGGAGTCGAAGGAGCAGCTCGGCGGCTTCTGGGTGGTCGAGGCGGCGGATCTCGACGCCGCGCTGGCACTGGCCGCGCGCGGCGCGCGGGCCTGCCGCGGGCCGGTCGAGGTCCGGCCCTTCCAGGCGGACTGCTAGCTGACCTGACCGGGGACGTCCGCAGTGATCGAGCGGGTGGAGGAGACGTTCCGGCAGGAGTTCGGCCGCGCCGTGTCCACGCTGGTCCGCCTCTTCGGCGACATCGATCTCGCCGAAGAGGCGGTCCAGGACGCGTTCGTGGTCGCGTGCGAGCGCTGGGCGGCCGACGGGGTGCCGCCGAACCCCGGCGGCTGGATCGTCACGACGGCCCGCAATCGGGCCATCGACCGGCTCCGCCGGGAGTCGACCCGGCACCATCGGCAGGTCGAGTCCGCGCGTCTCTACGACCACGACGAGCCCGGGGAGAGGGGCGCAGTGCGGGACGACAGGCTCCGGCTGATCTTCACCTGCTGCCACCCGGCGCTGTCGACGAGCGCTCAGGTTGCACTGAGCCTGCGGCTGCTCGGCGGTCTCGAGACTCCGGAGATCGCCTCGGCGTTTATGGTGCCGGAGGCGACGATGGCCCAGCGGCTCGTCCGGGCCAAGCGCAAGATCCGGGCGGCCCACATCCCGTATCGCGTGCCGCGTGACGCCGACCTGCCGGACCGGCTCCGACCAGTGCTGGCCGTCGTCTACCTCATCTTCAACGAGGGATACCTCGCGAGTGCGGGCGTCGACCTGACCCGAACCGACCTCTCGGCCGAAGCTATCCGGCTCGCCCGGGTGCTGGTCGAGCTGATGCCGGACGAGCCCGAAGTGATCGGGCTGCTCGCACTGCTGCTGCTGACCGAAGCTCGGCGGGGTGCGCGGGCCACCTCAGACGGGTCTCTGGTTCTGCTGCCGGATCAGGACAGGTCGCGTTGGGACCAGACCCTGGTCGCCGAGGGGCACGACCTCGTCCGGGTCTGCCTGCGTCGCGACAAGCCGGGTCCGTACCAGCTGCAGGCCGCGATCAACGCGGTGCACTGCGACGCCGTCGTCGCGCAGGACACGGACTGGGTGCAGATCCTCGCGCTCTACGACCAGCTGCTCGCGATCACGCCGACTCCTGTGGTTGCGCTCAACCGAGCGATCGCCGTCGCAGAGGTCCACGGGCCTGAGGCCGCACTCGCCCTCGTGGATCAGCTCGACCTTGACGGCTACTACCTGCTGCACGCCACGCGGGCCGATCTGCTGCGCCGTCTGGATCGGGCGGTCGAAGCCGCGTCGGCGTACGACGCTGCGCTGGCACTGACCGGCAACGAGGTCGAGCGCCGCTTCTTGTCGGCGCGCCGGCAGAGCCTGTCCGTGGCCTGAGCCGGGCTGGGCTGGGTTGATCGAAATTCGCTTGCGTCGAGGCACGTGGGCTGCTGCGCTGCCGGACGCCATGTCGCCGCCGAAGATGCACACCGACGAAGTCGAGGTCGATGACTTCCGCGTCCGGTCGCTGATCAACGAGCAGTTCCCGCGGTGGGCGCACCTTCCACTGCGCCGTCTGCTGTCGACCGGCACCGACAACGCCATCTTCCGACTCGGCGCTGATCTCGGCGTACGTCTCCCGCGCATCCACTGGGCGGTGGATCAGATCGGTAAAGAGCACGAGTGGCTGCCGAGGCTGGCGCCGCACCTGCCGGCGGCGGTGCCTGCGCCGCTCGGCTTAGGAGCACCCGGTCACGGCTACCCCTATCCGTGGTTGGTCTACCAATGGCTCGACGGTGAAGACGCACTCGTCGGCCGCGTTGGCGACTGGTGCGAGTTGGCGGCCGACGTCGCGTCGTTCGTGGTGGCACTCCAGCAGGTCGACACGGCAGGCGGGCCGACTCCCGGGGCACGGGGCGGGAGCCTGGTCAGACAGGACGAGAGCACTCGGCGGGCCATCGCCGCGCTGGCCGGCGAGATCGACGTCGCGGCCGCGACTGCGGTCTGGAACGAAGCGCTCGCCGCGTCACCCTGGAGCGGAGAACCCGTGTGGGTTCATGGCGATCTCTTGCCCGGCAACCTAGTGGTAGTCGAGGGTCGCCTGACCGGCGTCATCGACTGGAGTCCCGCGGGCGTGGGTGATCCTGCATGTGACGCCATGCTGGCATGGGCCCTGCCGGCCGATGCCCGGGCTGTCTACCGCGCCGCGCTGGAGATCGATGATGCGACGTGGGCCCGCGGCCGCGGCTGGGCTCTTCAGCAGGCGGTGACCTTCATCCCGTACTACCGACACACGATCCCCAGCGCGGTCGCTGCGGCCCGCCGGCGCCTCGACGCGGTGCTGGCCGAAGCGCCGGAAAGCTGAGACTAAATTTCCTGCACAACGCCCAGGCCCGCAGCTGCGACCTCGACCACACCCAGCCGTTCAGCCACCACGGCACCACCACCGGCGCCAACCTGCACCCCGTCTGCGAACGCGACCACCCCCTGCGCCACGAAGGCGGCTGGCAGCTCAGCCGAGCCCCCGACAACAACAACACCACCTGGACCAGCCCCACCGGCACGCCTACACCACCACCCCCTGGGACTACCGACCGATGGTGTAGTCGCCAGTGCTGTGGCAGAGTGCCGACGGCCGACGGGGGACGAGAGTGCCGAGTTATCGCCAGCAGCTGCCGCAGCTCGACGCTGACGTCTTCCTCACCGACGGCGGCATCGAGACGACTCTGATCTTCGACGACGGCTTCGAGCTGCCCGACTTCGCCGCGTTCCCACTCCTCGACGACGCGGCCGGTCGGACCGCCCTCGTTCGCTACTTCGAGCCCTACCTCGATATTGCTAGGCGCGACGGCGTCGGCATCGTCCTCGAGACCCCGACCTGGCGCGCCAGCGCGGACTGGGGAACCCGGCTCGGCTATTCGCCGACCGACCTGGTGCAGGTCAACCGTGATGCCGTCGAGCTGCTGCTGGAGCTGCGCCAGCGCTACGAGGCGCCCGCGACGCCAGTAGTCATCAGTGGGTGCATCGGGCCGCGCGGCGACGGCTACCGGGTGATGGCGACCATGACGCCTGCTGAAGCACAGGCCTACCACGCGGAGCAGATCCGGACGTTTGCCGACACCGAAGTCGACCTCGTCACGACGATCACCATTCCGTACGTCGAGGAAGCAGTTGGAGTGACTGAGGCGGCGCGCGCCGCCGGCCTGCCGGTCGTCGTCTCTTTCGTGGTCGAGACCGATGGACGGCTGCCATCCGGACAGCACCTGGGCGATGCCATCGAAGCCGTCGACGCCGCGACGTCGTCGTACCCGGTCTACTACATGCTCACCTGCGCGCACCCCACGCACTTCTCCCAGTTGTTCGATCGAGTGCCGACCTGGGCAGCGCGGGTGGGCGGTGTTCGGGCCAACGCCTCGACCTTGAGCCACGCCGAGCTCGACGCGGCGGAGGAGCTCGATGCCGGAGATCCGGTCGACCTTGCGGCTCGGTGTCGAGAGCTGCACGAGCGGCTGCCAGCGCTGCGCGTGCTGGGCGGATGCTGCGGCACCAGCTCCCTGCACATCGATGCGATGAGCAGGGCGCTCGCAGGCGCGTGACGGTCTAGCGGCCGCCCCGCGCGTAGAGCTTGCGGACGACGTCGTCGATGTCCGGCTCTTCCAGGGTGAGGTCACGTATCTCACATCGATCGGCGACGGCTGCGAGGACCGCGGCCGCTGATGTGGTGAACGCCAGTCGTTGCCTTAGGCCGCCGCCCTCCACGGAGAGCAGCCTGGTGCCAGGGATGTCCGACAGCGCCGCCCGCGGCTCGACCAAGTCCACGACAAGGACTCGTTCGGCGCCCATCGTGGCGGCGAGGCCGGTGAGGGTGCCGTCGTAGGCGAGCCGCCCCTTGTCAACGACGAGGACGCGGTCGCAGAGCCGCTCGATGTCCGTCATGTCGTGGGTGGTCAGCAGCAGGGTCGTGCCGTGGTTCGTCCGCTCTTCGCGCAGGAAGACCCGCAGCTTCTCCTTGCTCAGCACATCCAGGCCGATCGTGGGCTCGTCGAGCACGAGCAGCGCGGGCGAGTGGACGAGTGCCGCAGCCACCTCCCCGCGCATGCGCTCGCCCAGCGAGAGCTGCCGCACCGGAGTGCGGAGGAAGTCCCCGAGCTCGAGTCGTTCGACGAGCTGCGCGACCCGCGGCTGCCATTCCCGGAGCTCATGCAGCGCGGCCAGGATCCGGAAGGACTCGCCCAGCGGCAGGTCCCACCACAGCTGGGAGCGCTGACCGAAGACGGCGCCGATGCCGCGCGCCAGCTCGCGCCGCCGGGACACCGGGTCGAGCCCGAGCGTCTGGACCGTGCCGGCGGTGGGCACGAGGATGCCCGTCAGCATCTTGATGGTGGTGGACTTACCCGCACCGTTGGCACCGATGTAGCCGACCGCGTCTCCCAACGCGATCTCGAACGAGATGCCGTCGACAGCCCGGATGACCTGCTTGTCCCGGCGCAAGCGTCCTGTAGACCGGCGCACGACGAACTCGCGGACCAGGTCGGTGACAACGACAGCGCTCATCCGCCGGCCCCCGTGTAGTGCCGGATGCCCTGGCGCCACCAGGCTGCAGCTACCACCGACATCGCCATCGCGGCGAGGGGCGCGCACCAGCCGAGGGCGGCGGGCAGACCGGTCGGCGGCGATCTGTCGAGCAGCACGAGGGTCGGCAGGTACGCGACGAAGCTCGCCGGTACGACGAACGTGAAGAAGCTGCGGAGCAGCACGTGCAGCACCGAGGACGGGTACTGCGAGACGTACGAGCCGCCGTACGTGAAGGCATTCGCCACCTCGCCTCCGTCAACCAACCAGAACTGCAGCGCAGCAGCGCAGACGAAGAGCGCTGCGAAGACCGCAGCTCCGGCGATCGGAGTCACGAGAACTAGGAGCAGCTTCGCGGGCGTCCAGTCGGCAACAGCCGTGGGGAGTGCGTAGGCCAACACGACGAGAGCGATTGCCGTGCGTCCGAGGCGCCGCAGCGAGATGTCGCTCGTCACCAGCTGACCCAGCAGTGGCAAGGGGCGCAGCAGCATCGCGTCGAGGGTGCCGGCGCGCAGATATCTCGGCAGCTCGTCGAGGTGCCCGAAGCCGAGGTCGGCGAGCGAGAAGGCGATGTTGGACAGCGCGAAGACGAGCAGTGCCTCCTGCCAGTCCAGACCGCCAAGGACATCGATGTTGTGGAAGATCACATAGATCTCGCAGAACTCCAGCAGTCCGATCCCGACATTGGCGAGCAGGTCGAGCGCGAAACTTGCCCGGTACGACGTCTGCGCGCGCAGCCGGGCGCCGAGCAGGGCTCGGTAGGCGTCAGCCACCCTGCACCACCAGTCGATGCGTGCCCCGGGCAAGGACCAGCCGGCCCAGGACCAGGGTGGCCACGAGCCACCCGATCTGCACGACGAACACCCCCACGGCTTCGACCCCGGTCACCCGTCCGGACAGGATGTCGACGGGCGTCTGCAACGTCGATGGGAACGGCGTGGCATTCGCGAGGGCTTTGAGCCAAGACGGAAACCAGTGCACCGGGATGATGAGCCCGCACAGGACCCCGGAGACCACCATGTAGAGGGTGAGCGCTCCGCGGATCTCGATGAGCCAGAACGCGCAGAGGTTCACGGCGAATCGGCACAGGAACGAGATAGAGACCGCGAGCACGATGCTCAGCGCGCCAAGCACATAGGCGTCGACCTCATCCGGGCCGGTCAGCCCGAACGTGAGTGCTCCCACGACGATCGGCGGGATCCCGCGGGGCAGGACCGTGACGGCCGCCCGCCCGAGGTCCGCGGCCAGCCAGGACAGCTGCAGGTCGACCGGGCGGGCGAAGTCCACCGCGATGTCCCCCGTGCGGACTCGCTGCGCCAGCTCGTCCCAGTGGAACACATACACAGGCCCGAGCAGGGCCTGGGTCAGCCAGGCGTACGTCGCACCGGCGCGGACGTCGTACCCGGCCAACGTCCCGCCCGCTGCCCCGATCGCGGCCACGGTGATGCTGGCCTTCGTCAGGCCGAACATCGTGTTGGTGAATGCCCCGGCGGCGGTGGCGGCCCGGTACGCCGACCATCGCCGGAATCCGGCCAGAAAGCACGCCCACAGCGCTCGGATGGACACTGTCGCAACCTAGGCGATGAGAGGTGGACCCGGTGCGTTTTCAGCTGGTGATCGACTGCGCGGCCCCCGAGTCGCTCGCGCGCTTCTGGGCCGCCGCGCTGGGATACGAGCTCGAGGCGCCCCCCGGTCGGGTTCGTCAACTGGCGCTCAGCCGCTTCGGGTTGCTGCGGCTGCTGGTCGATCTGAATGAGTCAGGGGCTGACAGCGGAGTCGAGTTCGACGAGTGCCGCCGGCCAGACCACGTGTCCAGGCTCCCGTCTTACTGGAGGAACGGCCTGGGTGGGTACTGCTGGGCGGGCTGACGCCCGCCGAGCGTCCCCTGGAACACCGGGAGCACCAGCTGGCTGTCGCCCCGGATGGTGATGAGCGGGACGTCCTGGAGCCGCCCGATCCGGTGCTCCATGGCGCTGCCGTACGACACGACGACCCGGAGCCGGTGTCCGGCTGGAACGGAGGCCGCCGTGTCGAGCAGGTCCACCCGCACCCGTTGCGCGGAGTTCACCGGGAACGGCGTGGCCGCGAAGTGCGAGGCGTAGAAGGCCAGGTCGACCGTGCCGCTGGAGACCCATCGCACTCCGACCGTGCCGGTCTCCGAGTTCGGGTCGGCGCAGTGCGCGTCCGGTGCGACGTCGTAGACCTCGACGTTGACCAGGCCACGGGGCTGGTCGCTCGACACGTTCAGGTAGGCGAATGGGTTACCTGCCACGACCGCCGGCCGCGGCAGCGGCGCAGAGTCGTAGACCGCCGCCACCGTGCCGTTGGAGGTCGCTGGCTCGCACACCGCAGCGTCGTACGACGGGAACCGGCCGAGCTGCGACAGGGGGCTATACGAACTGTTGAACGACGAGATGGGGACGTTTCGGAATGTCGTGGACGCGGAGCTCGCCGTCGGTCGGACCGTAGAGCCGCCGAGGTACAGCACTTCCTGCCGCACCTTCCAGCCCTTGCGTGAGGAGTGCCACGCGGTGCCGTCGGAGAAGTCCATGACGCCGACGCGCTGCGGCTTCTTGCCGCCGCGCAGGTAGGCGTCGAGCCATTCGAGGACGATGGCCTCCCACCCCGGCTTGCCCCACGAGGGGTTCAGCGTCGGAATGGCCCCACGCGGGGCGTGGGCCGAGGGCCAGGTGTGACCCCACCACCCCCGAACGAACCGCTTCGGCACCCGCGCCGGCAGCGTCTCCCACATGAGCGAGTCCTGGAAGCCGTGGGGAGCGACTTCGAGAAATCCCTGAGAGCTCAGGACCGCCGCTCGCACGTTCCTCATCCGCTGCCGCAGGCTCCGCTCGGCGAACCACTGCTGGTCGCGGGTGTCGGTGGCCCATTCGGGAATTGGGTGGGCGCTCGCAACGACCTGTCCAGGGCAAAGGGTGGGCTGGAAGTCCAGGGGGTGAGAGCCCGGCCCGGGGAGGTGCGCGGCGTAGTTGGCGTTCCACCCGGGGTCGTTCCACACGCTGGTGGCGTTGCGCGCACCCTGCGGCGTGAAGCTGAACTCCCAGGGGTGGATCAGCTCCCCCGCGGTGATGGTGGCCTTAAGCGCTGCGGGCGCCTGCACCGCGGCCTGCCACGTCGTGAACGAGATGTAGGACAGGCCACCCATGGCGAGCTTGCGGTTAGACCAGGGCTGCTTCGCGAGCCACTCGACGAGCAGCTTCGCGTCTTGCTGCTCGTTCTGGCCCCCGTGTTCGAAGCAGCCACCGGAGTCCCCGGTCCCCCGCACCGAGACCAGAGCCACCGCGTAGCCGGCCTTCACCAGGTGGATGAGGGGGAACCCGAGTGAGTTGCTGAAGCGGTTGATCGACGACGCGCCCGGGTGGGGCTCCCACTCGTCCCAGTACGAGCCGTGGTTCTCGTCGAGCGCGTCGGCGACCGGGGCCGGGACCTCGTCGCCCCAGCTCGGTTGCAGCGGGCAGGCAAGCTGCAACGGCGAACAGGTGCCCAGGTACGGCGTGTTGATCAGCACTGTCGGCAGGTTCTTCTGCGGCCCTTTCGGCCGGGCGACCCACCCGTTGAGCACCACGCCGTCGTGGCTCGGGATCCGCACGTGCTCGAGCGCCCCCAGGTCTTCACGCGGGGAGCCGCTTGCGGGCCCTCCGAGGCCGCCCGCGCCGGGCACGGTTAGCACGGAAGCGGTGGCGATTGCCACTGCCCACCTACGACGTCTCACGCGCGCGACGGTAGCGCCGCGACGCCGACCGATCTGTCGGCTAGGCGACAGGTCCGCGGGGACCTCGACGACGCACTGGGCGCGCCACGAGCCGACAAAGATCATGCTCATAACTGGGCCAGATCGTGGCGCTGTTTCGTGTGGAGCGGGTGACGGGAATCGAACCCGCGTTGCAAGCTTGGGAAGCTCGTGTTCTGCCTCTGAACTACACCCGCAGTGGCGCGCGACATGCTAGCCGAGCCTCAGCCCGGTCGGTCCAGGGCCGCAGGGATGGCGCCGGACTCCACGTTCAGCAAAGTCGTCTCCAACGGTGCAAGATCATCCGGCAGTGGCCCGGTGCTCGTGCCGGGCGTGCGGAGCTCTGACACCCCCGGCACGGCCAGCAGGCACATCCCGAGCACCGTGACCACGGCCCCGGTGACGAGCACCGCTTCCATGCCGAATGCGTCGACTGCTGTGCCGGTGAGCGCGAACCCGAGCGGCATGAGCCCAATGCTGAGCAGCCAGTCCAGCGAGATCACCCTGGCCAGCAGGTGGCGAGGCACGCCTTGCTGGATGGAGGTGACCCAGTAGAGCTGGAAGATCTCGGCCCCGATGCCGGCCGCGAGCTCGGCCGCGATGACGAGCGCCAACGAATCGGAGTAGGCCAGCGCGACCATGGCGACAGCCGACGGGATCAACCCGGCCATGGCAACCGCCCCGCGGCGGCGTGGCCGCCATCGGGTCGCCACCAGTGCGCCGATCACCGCGCCCACTCCGAACGCCGAGAGCATGGCGCCGACTAGAGCTTCACTGCCGAAGCGCTGACCGGCGATGACCGGGCGCAGCACGATGAACGGCGCGAGCGAGATCATCAGGTGGACGCAGAAGTAGAGCAGCACCGCGAGGATCCACGGACGGTCGCGTACCGCTCGGAGGCCGGCGGTGGCTTCGCGCCAGGCCGATGTGCGCTCGGCGCGCTCGACGGCGGGCTCGCGGATGCGCAGCAGCGTCAGCAGGCTGACGACGAAGGTGGCCCCGTCGACCGCGAACGCTGTGCGCCACCCGACCGTGGCCACCAGCACGCCGGCAATGGCCGGGCCGATGATGGTGGCGGAACTGAAGGTGAGTGAATTCACCGCGTTCGCCGCGGTGAGCCGGCTCTCTGGCACGACAGTCGGCACGACGGCGCCGTACGCCGGCCGGAAGAACGCCTCGCCCGAGCCGATGACGAACGTCATGGCCGCGAGCACGCCGATCGAAGCCCTGCCCGGGGTCAGCACGAGGGCGAAGGTGCCGAGGGCGCGCAACGCGTCGGCGCCGATCATCACCCGGGTCCGCGGGAGACGGTCCGCGACGATCCCGCCGATCAGCAGGAAGAGGACGAAGGACAGCGATCGCGCGGCGAGCACGAGACCGAGGTCGCCCGCACTTCCCCCCTCCTGCAGGACCCGTACCGCGACGGCGATCGGGAAGATCTGGTCGCCAACGGCACTGATCGCCTGTCCGGCCCAGAGCAGCCGGAAGTCACGGATGCCGAGCACGCTGGCGCCGACGCGGGCGCGCGTCTTAGCCAGGAAGCGCGTCATGCCGTCAGTCAACGGTGGCGGCGCTCGCGCAGCAAACGCATTCGGCGCCAGCGCGTGTCGGTCGTGCCGCGCGGCACGGACGTTGGGACGCTCGTACAGTGGCCGAATGATCGAGTCGCTGATGGCATTGGCGGATGAGGGCTTCCACCGATGAACGGTGAGCGGCGCCCGGCCGACGCCGACTGGTCAGCTGGTACCTACGACGGGCTGCGCCGAGCCCAGGTCTGGGCGATCGCCGGGTTGACGCCGCAGGAGAGGCGCGAGTGGCTCGACGCCGCTTTGGGGTTGGCCGAGGGATCGGGTGCGCCCGCACGGGTACGCGCGGGCCGCAGCTGGGCCGCGTCGAGCCAGTGGGGCGCGCCGTGATCGTCGACTGTGCTGTCTACGAGCACGGGGTACGACGCCCGCAAGCACCGGAGATCGACGGCGTCGCCGATGCAGCGAACCGGACATCCGGCTTCGTCTGGCTCGGCCTGCACGATCCGACTCCCGGGGAGTTCGACCAGGTGCGACGCGAGTTCGGCCTGCCGCAGGCTGCGGTGCGTGATGCACTCGGCGTCCACCAGCGGCCCAAGCTGGCGACGTACGGCGGAGTGGTGCTGCTCGTCCTCAAGACGGCCCGCTACGTCGACTCCGAAGAAGTCGTCGAACTCGGCAAGATCGCCCTGTTCATCGGCAGCGACTTCGTGGTGTCGGTGCGCCATGGCGAGAGCACCGCGCTGTCGGATGTGCGCGCCTCTCTGGAGTCCAAGCCCGAGCTGCTCGGCTGCGGCCCGGGTGCCGTGCTCCACGCGGTCGCGGACCAGGTGGTGGCGGACTACGAGAACGTCCTGGAGGGGCTCGACAACGACATCGACGAGATCGAGTCGCAGGTCTTCTCCGGTGAGCGGGCGAACCGCGGGCAGCGAATCTTCAAGCTCAAGCGCGAGGTGCTCGAGTTCCGTCGCGCCACCGCCCCGCTGAGCCAGCCTCTGCACCGCCTGGCGGCGGGCGACGTCGCGCACGTCGACCCGGGCACCTACGAGTCCTTCCGGGACCTGGCGGGCCGGCTGCAGCGGGTCACCGACCACGTGGAGTCGCTCGACGCACTCCTCAGCAGTGCGCTCAACGCCCATCTGGCCGAGGTCAGCGTCCGGCAGAACGAGGACATGCGCAAGATCTCCGCGTGGGTGGCCATCATGGCGGTGCCGACGATGATCGCCGGCGTCTACGGGATGAACTTCGATCACATGCCCGAGCTGGGCTGGCTCTACGGCTACCCGTTCGTGCTCGGCCTGATGGTCGTCGCCTGTCTGCTGCTCTACCGCGCCTTTCGGCGCAACGGGTGGCTCTGACCGGCTAGTCGCCGGGGATGACCGTGAGCTTCTTCGACGCGACCCGCTCGATGGTGGTCGGCGTACGGCGGAAGAGGCCGACGGTGTGGTCGCCGACCTGCACCGGAGCGAGCACGCCGAAGACCCCGGTGCCTCGGCAGTCCCCTCCTACATCGACGTCGTCGGAGAGCTGCTGAGTCTGGTCACGCGTCCGGCCGCTGGCTGGAACAGAGCGGAACGTGCCGTCGGCGGCGCGCTCGAACGACTCGACGTTGAGGGCCAGGAAGTAGACGCCGTCGTCCGGCCCGGTGACGGTCCACTGGACCGCCTTGGTCAGTCGCGTCTCCTCCTTCGCAAGGGCGAAGGCTGGGGCGTCACAGCTGACCGCCACGTCAGGGCTGCCGGAGTTCACGAGCTGGAACGTCAAGCCGACTGCGAAGACGCCCAGCAGCACGATGAAGAGGTTGCGCCGCGGTGGTCCCGGCGGGAGCAGGAGGTCGTGGGCGGCGACGGGATCGCCGGCATCGTGGGCGCGCCGGCTGGCTTCGAGGCGGGCCGCCGTTGCCTCGTACGGGTCGCTTGACTCACCGGTCGAGGGGCTGCGGCGCCACGGCGGTCTCAGCTCTGCACGCCCTCAGGTGCCGGCGTGGTGCTGGCTGCTGCCTCCTCGAGTGGTGGGTTCGGCGCGACGTCGGGGGCGACCTCGACCGGGGCTGCGGCGGCGCGCTGTGCCGCGTCTGGGCGCACCAACGACCGAGCCAGGATCTGCGCGACGTCGAGCACCTCGACCTTGTTCTTCGCATCTCCCGACTGCTGCTTGGCGGTGACCGCGTCGCTGAGCATCACCATGCAGAACGGGCACGCTGTGGAGACGATGCCGGCGCCCGTCGCGAGCGCCTCCTCGGTGCGCTCGACGTTGATCTGCTTGCCGATCTTCTCTTCCATCCACATGCGTGCGCCGCCGGCGCCGCAGCAGAACCCGCGCTCCTTGCAGCGATGCATCTCCTGTGACTGCAGGCCTGGGACCGACTCCAAGACGTCTCTCGGCGGCGAGTAGACGTTGTTGTGCCGGCCCAGGAAGCACGGGTCGTGGTAGGTCACCCGCTCGTTGACCGGGGTCACGGGCACGAGGCGGCCCTGCTCGACCAGAGCCTGGAGCAGCTGGGTGTGGTGGACCACCTCATAGTGGCCGCCGATCTGCGGGTACTCGCGGCCCAGCGTGTTGAAGCAGTGCGGGCAGGTGGCCACGATCTTCTTGACGTTCTTGCTGTTGAGCATCTCGACGTTGGCCGAGGCCAGCTGCTGGTAGACGGCCTCATGGCCGAGCCGGCGCGCCGGATCTCCGCTGCACGTCTCCTGGCCGCCGAGGATGCCCCAGCTCACGCCGGACGCGTGGAGCAGCTCGGCCACCGCGCGGGTCACCTTCTTCGACCGGTCCTCGATCGCTCCGGCACAGCCGACCCAGAAGACCCACTCGACGTCGTCTGGGACGCGGTCAGCGAACACCCGCACCTCGAAGGGCAGGCCCTCGGTCCAGTCGGTGCGCACGCGCGGGCTGACGCCCCACGGGTTGCCCTGGCTCTCGAGGTTGCGCAGCATGACGCCGGCCTCGCTCGGGAAGCTCGACTCGAAGAGCACCTGGTAACGGCGCATGTCCACGATCGCGTCGATGTGCTCGATGTCGACCGGGCACTGCTCGACACAGGCGCCGCACATGGTGCACGACCAGAGCACGTCCGGGTCGATGACCCCACCCTGCTCGTACGTGCCCACGAGCGGGCGCTGTGACTCGGCCGCTGATTCCGCTCGGGTCTCGTTGCCGCCGACACCCTCGCCGCCCGCCGTGTTCGGGCCGTCAGCTCCGGCCAGCAGGTAGGGGGCCTTCGCGATCAGGTGGTCCCGCAGGTTGAGGATCACCAGCTTGGGAGACAGCGGCTTGCCGGTGTTCCACGCGGGGCACTGCGACTGGCAGCGCCCGCACTCGGTGCAGGTGACGGTGTCCAGCAGCTGCTTCCAGGTGAAGTCCTCCACCTTGCCGACGCCGAGCAGGTCGTCCTCGGTGAAGTCGTCGAAGTCTGCTGCCATCGGCTGCAGCGGGCCGAGCGCCTTGGGCTGGCGCTTGTAGAAGATGTTGAAGAAGGCCGTGAAGCGGTGCCAGGCCAGGCCCATGTGCGGGTTGGCCGCGATGATGATGAACCACTGCATGGACGTGAGGATCTTGAGGGTCACCGCGGTGTAGAACGCGGCTTCCAGACCGGTCGCGCTGAGCCCACCGAAGAGCTCCCCGAAGGCCCGCGACACCAGCGCCGCGTCGGGGTAGTGCGCGCTCCCATCAGCGAGTCGGACGCCCCGGATGGAGAAGACGCCGAGGCAGACGCCGAGAATCGTCAGCTCGATGAAGACTGCGTGCCAGGTGGTGGATCCGGTGAACCGAGACTTGCGCCCGGCCTGGCCTGGTCGATTCGCGATCCGGATGCCGATCAGGGTGAGGATGCCGAGCAGCGTCAGCGTGGTGACGACCTCGATGAGCATCGCGTAGGCATCGGTCTCGCCGACGAGAGGCAGGTGGAAGTTGCGGTCGAAGAGCTCGAAGTAGGCCTCGAGCAAGGTGGAGAACAGCACTCCGAAGCCGACGAAGACGAACCAGTGGGCCGCCCCAGGGATGCCCCACTTCAGCATTCGGGTGTGACCGAGCGTCTCGGTGAGCATGACGCGAAGCCGGCGCCCCGGTCGGTCAGTGCGGCCGGCGTCGGGCTGCCCGAGGCGCAGCACCTGGATCAGGAACCACGCGGCCCGGACTACCAAGGTCAGGGCCACAGCGGTCACGCCCAGCGACACGATGATCGCGAAGGTCTGCATCGAGCGGGTGACCCCTCGTCCGTTGGTGAGGTGGCGGTGCGGTGAGCAGAGAGATCGTGCGGAACGGAGCCTACGACCGCGCCCGCGCAGGGGCTAACCCGGCGCGCGGGATACGTCGTAGGGTGACCAGGTGGACGGGCGCTTCAGGACACCCCGGGCCGCGGTGGCGGCGCTGCTGGTGGTCGCGGCGTTGACCGCGTGCAGCCGCGCGTCGCCGTCCACCGCACCGGCGCCCTCGTCGACGTTGCGCCTGCCGCCGCCGCCGGTCGGCGGGTTCGACCCGCCAGTGCGGGTGAGCGTCGAAGGTGCGCCCACGCTGATCGCAGAGGTCGCCCGTCGGCCGGACCAGCGGGCCCGGGGGCTGATGCAGCGCAGCGAGCTGGCCGACGATGCGGGCATGGTGTTCCTCTTCCCGGCGCGGGGGGAGGGCGGCTTCTACATGCTGGGCACGCTCATCCCACTCTCTATCGCCTATGTCGACGGCGACCGGGTGGTGTCGACGGCGGAGATGCGGCCGTGCCCGGGACAGATATGTCGGTCTTACCCGCCGAGCGGTCCGTACACGATGGCAGTGGAGGCACCGGCCGGGTTCTTCTCGCGGCACGGCGTCCGCCCGGGCAGCGTGATCCGGATCATCGGCGAGACCGCGGCGCCGGAGTAGCTCGGCGCCGGACTACGAGTCGGACTTCTCTTCCTTCCGACCGACTTCCCGCTCTTTGTCTGCTCCCCGGTCTTGATCCGCGCCCCGGTCCTTGCTCTCGTCGTCTCGCGGCTCGTCGTCTCGCGGCTTGTCGTGCGAGCCTTCGGCCTCGTCCTGCTCAATGCCCTCAGCGGCCGCAGGCCGCCGCGGAGCTCGGTCGTGCTTCTGTGGATGCTTCTTCTTGGCCCGGTCCTCGTGCCGTGCTGGCCCGGCGGTGGGCGACGCGTCCTCGGGGTCCGACGGGCTGTCCGGCTGCCCTGCGACCGGCTGCCCGGCGGCGGGCGGGACAGCGCCGAAGCGGGTGACCCGATCCGCTGGTGCAGACGTGGTGGGGGAGGTCGGGGTCGCCGCAGGGGCCGGGGTCGTCGAGCTCGGCGGGGGGGCGACGGGGGCCGCGGCGACGCTCCGCGGGGCAGCCGAGTCCCGCCGCGTCGTCGGCAGAGCTCGGCCGGTCGGACGCCGAGCTGGCTCAACAGCGGTGGGCAGCCGGGGATCGATGGCCGGGGCCGGGGAGACCGGACGATCAGGCGCCAGCACGGGGCCCGGTCGCGTCGAGGGCGGGCGCACGGGCGAGGCCTCGGCGCGCGGCGGACGAATCCTGGTGCTGGACAGGGTCGCGCTCACGCTGACGTCGGCAGGCAGCCGACCTGCCGACGTCGCGACAGCCCGGCCGTCGACGGGCCGGCGCGGCACTACGCCCGGCACGAGATTGCCGAGCAGGCTCACTCCGGCCAGTGACGTGGCCAGCGCGCCGGCGAGGACAGCCAGCTCGGCGCGGCGGACGGACGAGCCAGCTCGCCAGCTCCGGTACACCGTCATCTCACCGCCACCCATGGATTGTCACTGTCCGCAACCAAGCCACTCCAAACTATCCGCCCTCGGTACACCTTTGCGCAAGGAAATACGACGAAACCGGACAGGGCTTTCCCACACGCAAGAAGATTGAGTCCTATTCACTCAACATTGGTTGACATCCGGGTCCGCGCTGGTCACGATGAGAAGGGTCAGACCCGAACACACGAAAGAGAGCCCTCCATGTCACGAGCAGTCGGCATCGACCTCGGCACCACCAACTCCTGTGTCAGCGTTCTCGAGGGTGGTGAGCCAGCCGTCATCGCCAACGCCGAGGGTGCCCGGACCACCCCGTCGATCGTCGCCTTCGCCAAGAACGGCGAGGTGCTCGTCGGCGAGGTCGCCAAGCGGCAGGCGGTCACCAACGTCGAGCGGACCATTCGGTCCGTGAAGCGGCACATGGGCACCGACTGGAAGACGACCATCGACGGTAAGAACTTCACCCCGCAGCAGATCAGCGCCTTCGTGCTGCAGAAGCTCAAGCGCGACGCGGAGTCCTACCTCGGCGAGCCGGTCAACGACGCGGTCATCACCGTGCCGGCCTACTTCTCCGACGCGGAGCGACAGGCCACGAAGGAGGCCGGTGAGATCGCGGGGCTCAACGTGCTGCGCATCGTCAACGAGCCGACTGCCGCGGCGCTGGCCTACGGTCTCGACAAGGGCGAGAAGGAGCAGACCATCCTGGTCTTCGACCTGGGTGGCGGCACCTTCGACGTGTCCCTGCTCGAGATCGGCGACGGGGTGATCGAGGTCAAGGCCACGTCGGGCGACAACCGCCTCGGCGGAGACGACTGGGACGAGCGGGTCGTCGACTGGCTGGTGAAGGACTTCAAGGGCAAGCACGGCGTCGACCTGGCCAAGGACAAGATGGCCCTCCAGCGCCTCCGGGAGGCCGCGGAGAAGGCCAAGATCGAGCTCTCCGGCTCTGCCGAGACCAGCATCAACCTCGCCTACATCACCGCGTCGTCGGACGGCCCCCTGCACTTGGAGGCCACGTTGACCCGCGCCGAGTTCCAGAAGCACACCGCCGACCTGCTTGAGCGGTGCAAGGGCCCGTTCCAGCAGGCGATCAAGGATGCCAACATCTCGGTGGGCGACATCGACCACGTCATCCTCGTCGGCGGCTCGACCCGAATGCCGGCGGTCACCGATCTGGTCCGCGAGCTGACCGGCGGCAAGGAGCCCAACAAGGGCGTGAACCCTGACGAGGTCGTCGCCGTCGGTGCCAGCCTCCAGGCCGGCGTGCTTCGCGGCGAGGTCAAGGACGTCCTGCTCCTCGACGTCACGCCGCTGACCCTTGGCATCGAGGTCAAGGGCGGGCTGATGGAGCCGCTGATCGAGCGCAACACCACCATCCCCACCAAGCGCTCCAAGACGTTCACCACGGCCGTCGACGGGCAGCCATCGGTCAACATCGAGGTGTACCAGGGCGAGCGCCAGATGGCCGAGTTCAACAAGAAGCTCGGCATGTTCGAGCTGAGCGGGATCGCTCCCGCGCCGCGCAACGTCCCGCAGATCGAGGTCACCTTCGACATCGACGCGAATGGCATCGTGCACGTCTCGGCGAAGGACCTCGGCACCGGCAAGGAGCAGTCGATGACCATCACGGGCGGCAGCGCGCTGCCCAAGGAGGACATCGAGCGGATGGTCCGCGACGCCGAGCAGTTCGCCGAGGAGGACCGCCGTCGGCGGGACGAGGT
This sequence comes from Mycobacteriales bacterium, assembly GCA_035536235.1. Taxonomy (GTDB): domain Bacteria; phylum Actinomycetota; class Actinomycetes; order BP-191; family BP-191; genus DATLNF01. The sequence continues at coordinate 11,692 of DATLOQ010000014.1, read as the reverse complement.
CGAGACACGCAACAACGCCGAGAGCCTGATCCACCAGACCGAGACGTTCCTCACCGACAACGCCGAGAAGATCGGCGACCGGGAAGAGGTCGACACGGCGCTCGCCGGGCTCAAGGCCGCGCTCGAGGGCACGGACAGCGCTGCGATCCGGTCGGCGACCGAGACGCTCGCCACCGCCAGCCAGAAGCTGGGCCAGGCGATGTACGCCAACGCCGCGTCAGCGGAGGCGCCCGGCGCAGCCGCCGCACCTGACAATGACGACGACGTCGTGGACGCGGAGATCGTGGACGAGCCGACGGCAGACGAGTCGGCATGAGCGAGCAGAACCTCGTGCACGACGAGGAGCCGCGGGTGGTGATCCGGGACAAGCGCCGGCTGGATCCCACGTCGGGCGAGGTACGGCCGGCCGCGGACCTGCCCGGGCCCTCCGAGGGTGGGAGTACGCCGGAGCCCGCGGAGGGGAGCGCTGCGGCAGGCGATCGCAGCGCGGAGCTGCTGGCGGACCTGCAGCGGGTCAAGGCTGAGTTCGACAACTACCGCAAGCGGGTCGAACGAGATCGACTTGCCGTGGTCGAGCAGGCCGCCGCTCGCGTGGTGGCCGAGCTGCTCCCGGTGCTCGATGACGTCGAGCTCGCCCGTCAGCACGGCGAGGTCGATGGTGGCTTCAAGGCAGTCACCGACTCGCTGATCTCGACGCTGTCCCGGATGGGGCTCGAGCGGTTCGGTGAGGTGGGCGAGCCGTTCGACCCCACTCGGCACGAGGCCGTGCTGCACTCGCAGTCTCCCGACGTCGACGGACCCACTTGCGTCGAGGTGATGCGGCCGGGCTACACCTTCGCGGGTCGGCTGCTGCGCCCCGCCGTCGTCGCTGTCGCGGACGCCGCCGACGAGCCCGCGGGCCCAGCAGCGGGCGAGTAGACCCAGCGGGTGCGTCGATGAGTGCTCGGGACTCGATGGAGAAGGACTTCTACGCCATGCTCGGCGTGGGCAAGGACGCCACGGCCGCGGAGATCAAGAAGGCCTATCGGAAGCTGGCGCGCAAGCTCCATCCTGACAAGAACTCCGGTGACGCCAAGTCTGAAGCACGCTTCAAGGAGGTCTCGGAGGCCTACGACGTGCTCTCCGATCCCGCTCGGCGGGCCGAGTACGACGAGGCGCGGGCGCTCTTCGCCGGGGGAGGGTTTCGCTCCGGCGGCCGCCGCTCCGGCGGCGGGGGTCCGTACGCGGGCGGGGTCAACCAGGAAGATCTGCAGCGCCAGGGCGGCGGGCCGGGTGGGCTGTTCGGCAACATCTTCGGGGGTGCCAGCGCTGCCCGTGGACGGGCGCCCCGTCGCGGGGGAGACCTGGAGACGGAAGTCACCCTCGCCTTCGCCGACGCCGTACGCGGCGTCACGGTGCCGCTGCACCTCGCTGTCCCCGCCTCGTGCGCACCGTGCGGGGGCAGCGGCGCCCGGGCCGGGACCGCACCGCGGACCTGCACCGGATGCGGGGGCAGTGGGTCTGTCATGCATGCGCAAGGCGGCTTCGCCCTGTCCGAGCCGTGCCGGGACTGCCGGGGGGAGGGGAGCGTCATCGACAACCCGTGCCCCGAGTGCCGTGGCACCGGGACGGCCACAAAGGAGCGCACCATCACGGTACGTATCCCGGCCGGGGTCGCCGACGGTCAGCGCATCCGGCTGCGCGGCAAGGGCTCGGCGGGTGCGCAGGGTGGGCCGGCCGGCGACCTCATCGTGACGACGCGGGTGCGGTCCCACCCCGTCTTCAAACGGTCCGGCGACCACCTGACGCTGACCCTTCCCGTCACCATCAGCGAGGCCGCCCTCGGCGCCGAGATCACGGTGCCGACATTGACCGAGCCAGTGACGTTGCGCATCCCCCCCGGCACCTCGTCCGGACGGACCTTTCGGGTCAAGGGGCGGGGGGTCGAGCGCCAGACGGGAGCGGTCGGCGACCTGCTCGTCACCGTCGAGGTCACCGTGCCACAGCAGCTCTCCTCCTCCGCGCGGGCAGCTCTGGAAACGCTCGCCACGGAACAGCCCGGCGGGGAGCTGCGTGCGCATCTGGCCGCGGAGCCGCACCGTGGCTGAGCCCCCCGAGGACCGTCCGGTCTACGTGATCTCCGTGGCGGCGGAGCTCGCCGGCATGCACCCGCAGACCCTGCGCGGCTACGACCGCCTCGGCTTGGTCACCCCGGGACGGGCGGTAGGCCGCGGCCGTCGCTACAGCGAGCGCGACGTCGCCCGACTGCGGGAGGTCCAGCGGCTGTCGCAGACGGATGGCGTCAACCTGGCCGGCATCAAGCAGATCATCGAGCTGCAGAACCAGGTGCTGGCCCTGCAGCTGCGCGTGTCCGAGATGCAGGCCGAGTTGGCCAGGTGTCGTGAGGAGAGCGAGCGTCGAGAGTCGTCGGTGCGCGCGTCCTACCGACGAGAGCTGGTCCCGGTCGCCCACACCGACGTCGTGGTCTGGCGACCGGAGCGTCGCGGAGATTGAGATCTGTGGAGGTTGAGTCATGAACCCGGATAGCTTGACGACGAAGAGCGCAGAGGCGCTGTCGGCCGCGGTCAGCCGGGCCGCCTCGGCGGGACACCCTCAGACCGAGCCTGCTCACCTCGCCCTCGCCCTGCTCGCCCAGCCGGACGGGACTGCTCGACCGCTGCTCGAGGCCATCGGCGCCGACGCCGGGGATCTCAGCGAGCGGGTTGACCAGCTGGTACGTCGCCTGCCTCGCGCGCACGGTGCGACCACGGGTGCACCGGGGCTGTCGCGCGCCGTCCTCGCCGTGCTCGACGATGCCGTGAGCCGGGCGCAGGCTTTGGGCGACGACTACGTGTCGACCGAGCACCTGCTGCTGGGCTTGGCCGAAGCCGGCGGCGACGTCGCCGTGCTGCTCCGCGATGCCGGCGTCTCCCCCGACTCCATCAGCAAGGCCCTCGCCCAGGTGCGCGGCACCCAGCGGGTCACCAGCAAAGACCCGGAGGCGACGTATCAGGCACTGGAGAAGTACGCGCGGGACCTCACTGAGGCGGCGCGCACTGGCAAGCTCGACCCGGTCATCGGGCGGGACACCGAGATCCGCCGGGTGGTCCAGGTGCTGGCCCGCCGCACGAAGAACAACCCCGTTCTCATCGGTGAGCCCGGCGTCGGGAAGACCGCCATCGTCGAGGGTCTCGCGCTGCGTATCGTCGCCGGCGACGTGCCCGAGTCGCTGCGGGGTAAGCGGCTGCTGACGCTCGACCTGGCGGCCATGGTCGCGGGTGCGAAGTACCGAGGCGAGTTCGAGGAGCGGCTCAAGGCCGTGCTCGCGGAGATCCAGGCGAGCGACGGCCACGTCGTCACCTTCATCGACGAGCTGCACACCGTGGTCGGCGCCGGAGCGGCCGAAGGCTCGATGGATGCCAGCAACATGCTCAAGCCGTTGCTGGCGCGGGGTGAGCTCCGGATGGTCGGCGCGACGACCCTCGACGAGTATCGCCAGCACATCGAGAAGGACGCAGCGCTCGAACGACGCTTTCAGCCTGTCTTCGTGGACCAGCCCAGCGTCCAGGACACCATCGGTATCCTCCGAGGGCTCAAGCAGCGGTACGAGGCGCACCACAAGGTCGCGATCACTGACTCGGCCCTGGTGGCGGCGGCGACGCTGTCGGCGCGCTACATCCCGGCTCGGCAGCTGCCGGACAAGGCCATCGACCTCGTGGACGAAGCCGCGTCGCGGTTGCGCATGGAGATCGACTCGTCACCAATCGAGATCGACGAGCTGCGCCGGGGAGCGGACCGGCTGCGGATGGAAGAGCTGGCGCTGTCCAAGGAGTCCGACGCCGGCTCCCGGGAGCGGCTGGAGATGGTGCGCCGGGAGCTGGCGGACACCGAGGAGCAGCTGCGGGGGCTGGAAGCGCGCTGGGAGCGCGAGAAGTCCGGGCTCAACCGGGTCGGTGAGATCAAGGAGCAGCTGGACGAGGTGCGCGGCCAGGCCGAGCGCGCTCAACGCGAGGGCGACCTAGCGACGGCGAGCGAGCTGCTCTACGGCCGGGTGCCCGGCCTGGAGCGCGAGTTGGAGGTCGCCCTCGCCCTGGCGGCCGACGATGAGGCGCCCATGGTCAAAGAGGAGGTCGGCGCCGACGACGTTGCCGAAGTCGTCGCACAGTGGACCGGGATTCCCGCAGGACGTCTGCTGGAGAGTGAGAGCGGAAAGCTGCTGCGGATGGAGGACGCGCTCGGCCAGCGCGTTGTCGGCCAGGTCGACGCGGTGCGCGCGGTCAGCGCCGCCGTACGTCGGTCGCGGGCAGGTGTCGCCGATCCCGACCGGCCGACCGGGTCGTTCCTCTTCCTAGGGCCCACGGGGGTCGGCAAGACGGAGCTCGCCAAGGCGCTCGCGGGGTTCCTCTTCGATGACGACCGCGCCATGGTGCGCATCGACATGAGCGAGTACGCCGAGAAGCACTCCGTCGCGCGGCTGGTCGGGGCCCCGCCGGGCTACGTCGGCTACGACCAGGGGGGCCAGCTCACCGAGGCGGTGCGCCGCCGGCCGTACAGCGTGGTGCTGCTCGACGAAGTGGAGAAGGCGCACCCCGACGTCTTCGACGTGCTGCTGCAGGTGCTCGACGACGGCCGGCTCACCGACGGCCAGGGACGCACGGTCGACTTCCGCAACGCCATCCTCGTGCTGACCTCCAACCTCGGGTCAGCTTTCCTGGTCGATGACTCCCTTTCTGCCGCTGAGCAGCGCGAAGGGGTGCTGAGCACGATGCGTCTGGCCTTCAAGCCGGAGTTCGTCAACCGACTCGACGAGATCGTCGTGTTCGACGCGCTCACCGAGGCCGATCTCGCTCGCATCGTCGACATCCAAGTGGCGCAGCTCGCGCAGCGCGTCGCCGACCGGCGGTTGACGCTGTCGGTGAGCGATGCGGCTCGTGCCTGGTTGGCCCGCTCTGGCTACGACCCGGCGTACGGCGCCCGACCGCTGCGTCGGCTCGTCGCGACGGCGATCGGCGACGAGCTGGCCCGCGCGATCATCGCTGGCGAGATCCGGGACGGTGATGAGGTGCGGGTCGACCTCGCACCGTCCGGCGACGCCCTCGCCGTAGGCTCGCCGGGAACCTAGTCTCGGTGGGGCGAGCCCCGGTAGAACAGCGGGGTCACGAACCAGGTGAGAACGGCGACGCCGGTGACCATCGCCGCCACAACAGCGGCAGCGCGCGCGGCGAAGATGAACCCGGTGACAAGGTGAACCGAGGCTCCGATAGCGACCGCCAGGAGAGCAGTACCGACGACAGCGAAGACCGTAGACACTGCGATCAGCTGGGCCTTGTCGACGCGACGAAAGCGCAGCCGATGCTGGACGGCCGGCGCGATGAGGAGCACCGAGGACAGGGCACTCGTTATGACGGCAGTGAGATAAACCCGCTTCTGGGCCGCGTCGAGGGTGGCGAACCGCTCGCTGAACGGCACGATGAGCAAAAAGGCCAAGAGCACTTGTACCCCGGGCAGCGCCAGCCGCAGCTCGTTCAGGAACTCGATGAGCTCGCGGTCGACCCGGGTCTTCTCGCTTTCCTGGTCGGCCATGCCCGAACTCTATGCGGCAAGATCTCGCTATGACCCGACCCACCTCGCTCGTCACCGGTGCCTCCAGCGGCATCGGCGCAGAGTTCGCGCGGCAGCTCGCCGGCCGCGGGCACGACCTGGTCATCGTCGCCCGGGATGCGGCTCGCCTCGACACCCTGGCCAAGGAGCTCCGCGAGCGCTGTCGGGTCGAGGTCACCGTGCTGCCTGCAGACCTCACCGACGAGACCCAGCGCCTCGTCGTCGAACACCGACTGCGGGAGGGGGTGGACCTGCTAGTCAACAATGCCGGGTTCGGCAACCACGGGAACTTCGCGGACCTCGACGTGGAGGCGGAGGACGCGGAGGTGCGGCTCAACGTGCTGGCGGTGGTGCGCCTGACCCATGCCGCTGTGCAGCCCATGCTCGAGCGGCGTCGGGGCGCAGTCGTCAACGTGTCCTCGGTCGCCGGCCTCGTGCCCGGCCTGCCGAATGCGACGTACGGCGCCTCGAAGGCCTTCGTCACTGCGTTCAGCGAGTCCCTGCACGAGCAGCTTCGCGACCGGGGGGTGCGGGTGATGGCCCTGTGCCCCGGCTACACCCACACCGAGTTCCACGCCCGCGCGGGCATCGACACCAGCGGCAGCCCGGACCGGATGTGGCTGTCCGCCGAGCAGGTGGTCCGGGACGGCCTGAGCGACCTCGCGGCCGGCAAAGCGGTGAGCGTGCCCGGTGCGGCGTACAAAGCGATCGCGGTGGTCACCCGCCTCGCCCCGAGATCGCTGACCCGCCGCGTTGCGGGCCGGATCCGGCGAGCAAAAGTCTGAGCCGCAGCGGTGCCCAGTCGCCTACTGCGCCGCAGTGGACAGCTCGAACCACACGCTCTTGCCGTAGTCGCGCGGTGTCACACCCCAGGACTTCGACAGCTCCTTGACCAACGCCAAGCCGCGGCCGGTCAGCGACAATGAGTCGCTCCGCTCGCGGGGGATGGGGAGCTGGGGCGCGTGGTCGCGAACTTGCACGCGCAGCATGCTGTCCCACCGCTCCACGACGAGGTCGATCGGCGCGATCGCGTAGAGGACGGCGTTGGTCACCAGCTCGGTGGCCAGCAGGCAGGCGGTGTCGGTGGAGCCTTCCGGGATCTGCCACTCGTCCAGCGTCGTGACGAGAAACCGGCGAGCGTCGCGGGCGGATGTCCGGTCCGCGGATAGCTCGACGCGCGCGGCTTGCGTCTGCGCGTACACCGATCACCTCGTCTCAGGGCACCATTGACAGCTCAGCGGCTGCCGCGGCTGGAGCGCCCCTACGGAAGACCTCTCCGATGCCGGAGCACCCCAAACGCATCTGAGACCTCGGTAAAGCTGAGGAAAGCATGGACTCACCGCCGTAGGCTCCCGGGCTGGGATCGATCCGCCGCCACAGCGGCGGCGGCATCCGCAACGGGAGGCGCCTGGTGTCGGACGACCGAAGTGCTCTGCTCGAGCTCATCCGACGAGACGCAGTGGTCCATGGCCGGGTCACGCTCAGCAGTGGCCGCGAGGCCGACTACTACGTGGACCTCCGACGTATCACGCTGGCCGCCGCTGCGGCCCCGCTGGTCGGCCGGGTGATGCTTGCCGCGACCGTTGATCTCGACTTCGACGCAGTCGGTGGGTTGACGCTCGGCGCCGACCCGGTGGCGGCGGCCATGCTGCATGCTGCCGCCGCGCAGGGACGCTCCTTGGACGCATTCGTCGTGCGGAAGGAAGGGAAGGCGCACGGCCTGCAGCGTCGGATCGAAGGGCCTGAAGTCGCCGGTCGGCGGGTGCTCGCGGTCGAGGACACCAGCACCACCGGTGGCTCTGTGCTCACTGCGGTCCGCGCCCTGCGGGAGTCCGGCGCTGACGTCGTCGGCGTCGCGGTCCTCGTGGAGCGGGGGGCAGCCGAGGCGGTCCGAGCCGAGGGTCTGCCCTATGTGCACGCCTTCTCCACCACGGACCTCGGCCTGTAGTGAGCGGGCACGCCGACGCCCTCGTTCACTTGCTAGACCTCGAGCAGGTGTCGGCCGCCACCTTTCGCGGCCGTACGGCGCAGACCGGGCTGCCCCGGGTCTTCGGGGGTCAGGTCGCGGCGCAGGCACTCGTCGCGGCCGGCCGGACCGTGCCCGCCGACCGTCCCGTGCACTCGCTGCACGCCTACTTCCTGCGCCCCGGCGACCCCAGCGTGTTGATCGACTACGAAGTGGACCTGATTCGCGACGGCCGGTCGTTCACGACCCGTCGCGTCGTCGCGATCCAGCACGACGAGGCGATCTTCCACCTCTCGGCCTCCTTCCACGTCGCGGAGTCAGGCCTCGAGCATCAGGTGGCGATGCCGGACGCGCCCGACCCCGCGTTCCTGCCCACCTTGGGCGAGCGGCTGGCGCCCTACGCCGCCGAGATCGGTGAGCGCTTCGAGCTTCTGCGCCCGATCGACTTCCGCTACGTCGGGGCACCGCCGATCACGATCTCCGGTGGGGATCTGCGCGAGCCACGCCAGCAGGTGTGGCTGCGCACCGATGGCGCGCTGCCCGACGACCCGCTGATCCACGTGTGTGCGGTCACGTTTGCGTCGGACTTCACGCTGCTCGACTCGGTGCTGCTCGCGCACGGCAAGTCGTGGGGGCGAGGGGAGATCCGTGGCGCGAGCCTGGACCACGCGATGTGGTTCCACCGCCCCTTTCGAGCCGACGAATGGCTGCTCTACGACCAGGAGAGCGCCACGGCGTACGGCGGGCGCGGGCTCGCTCGGGGCCACCTCTTCGGCGCCGACGGCCGCCTGCTCGTCTCCGTCGTACAGGAAGGCGTGCTCCGCGTCCTCCCCCCGCGCCCCTGACGGCGCGCCGCGGTCGGTGCCGCACTGCCGCGGGCTACGCCGGGGTGACGGGCAGCCGAGTCGCAAGCAGGATTTCGCGCGGAGGTGACGAATGTCGCGCCATGTCCCTTTCTGCGCTTCGTCTGCTCTCTGCCGCTTCACTGGCTGCCGGCGTCCTGGTCGTCGCGCCCGCCGACGCCGGACCGGTGCCCGAGGGGGCCACCTGGTCCGAGGCCTACATCACGAGCCGCGACGGCACCAAGCTGCATGCCGACGTGCTCCTGCCGGAGAACCGCAAGAGCAATACGCGCCACCCGGTGATCCTTTCCATCGGGCCCTACTACGGATCTGGCAGCCAGGGCTTCCCGGCGTACGACCCGATGGGCAAAGGCCCCAGCGACCGCTTCAACGACCTCATCGAGGAAGGCCGGATCTTCCAGAAGGGCTACGCACTGGTCCTGGTCGACAGCCGGGGGTATGGCAGCAGCGGGGGTTGCAACGACCTCGGTGGGCCGGGCGAGCAGTCCGATGCCAAGGCAGCCGTCGAGTGGGCGGCCACGCAGCCGTTCTCCACCGGCAAGGTCGGCATGTGGGGCAAGAGCTACGACGGCTGGACCCAGGTCATGGCGCTGGCCGGCAAGCCGAAGGGGCTGGCCGCGACGGTCATCCAGGCCCCGCTCATCGAGGGTTACCGCGGGTTCTTCGAGAACGGCGTCCACTACGACGCCCTCTGGTACGCCACCCCCGGGTTGTACGCCGGCTACGACCTCACCCCGCCGACGGCGAACGACGACCCGCAGGAGTTCGTCCACGCGCTGACCGGTACGGCGACCAAGCCCGACTGCTACGCGGCGAACGCGGCCGGGCCGGTCAACCCGGACCCGTCGGCGGCCTACTGGAAGGCCCGCAACATCATCAAGAAGGCTGGCGAGTCGACGGTGCCGACTCTCTGGTCGCATGGGTTCAACGATGTCAACACCAAGCCCACCAACGTCTTCCCCGTCTACAGCGCGCTGAAGGGCCCTAAGCGCGCTTGGTTCGGGCAGTGGGACCACATCCGCGGCAACCAGGCCGACCTCGTCGGTCGGGACGGATTCATGGCCGAGGCGATGAACTGGCTGGACCACTGGCTCAAGGGGTTGCCGTTGAAGAAGGCGCCCGCGGTGGAGATCCAGGATGGCGACGGGGCCTGGCGCGCGGAGAAGGCGTGGCCGCCGGCCGACGTCGTCATGCGCTCGATGACGCTGCGCCCCGGCTCGTGGACCGACGAGGCTGGCAACAGTGCTGCCTCCCCCGAGGGGGGCACGTGGTCGGTGTCCCAGCCGGCGCCGCATGACGTACGGCTGGCCGGTCTCCTGCGGCTCACCGCGCAGGTCGCCGTGCAGAATCCGGCCGGCGGCAACCTCGTCGCTCTCGTCTACGACGTTGACGCGGACGGCGAGAGCCGGCTCATCAGCCGCGGCGCCTCCGCCGTCAACAGTGCACAAGACGGCGTGTCCTTCGACCTCTGGCCGCAGGACTGGCTGCTGCCCAAGGGTCACCGGATCGCCGTGCAGCTCTCGGCCGACGATGCCCTCATGTACCAGCCGACCTACAAGGGCGGCACCGTCACCCTGCAGAGCGGTGAGCTGCTGCTGCCGATCCCGCGCCGGGCCCGCACCAGCAACCTTGCCGGGGACGAGGCGGCGGCGGCCGCCAACAACCCGACGCCGACCCTGACGACTCAGCTGGACGGGCGTGAGACCAAGGCCGACTTCGGCCCGCGGCCGACTCGCTAGCCCTACCAGTCGTCGCCGGGGCGCTCCTCGCAGCAGATCGGCTCGACGAGGCTGATGTCCCGGCTGGCGCCGAACCGCAGCACCATGATCCCCGCGTCCTCCTCGGCCGTGCGGACCGTCGCTTCCCCCCGGCGCACATACGTCGGACCGCGCCAGCGCTCCCAGCCGAGTCGCTCGTAGAACGCCGGGCGGCTCGTGGAGAGAGCACCCATGTCGAAATCCCGGCGAACAACTGCGGTGATCTCCGTCATCACTGCGCTGCCCAGCCCTTCGCCTTGCCGCTCTGGCGCCGTCGCGACCCCTTCGACGTAGCCCACTCGCACCGGTCGCGCTGCGACGTAGAGAGTGCGCGGGACGACTGCAGCGTGCGCGATCACGGTGTCGCCCGCGCGCGCGACGGCGTGCCAGCCGCCGAGAGTGTGATCCCAGTCGGCGTCGGAGAAGTCGCCGGCGAACGCGGAGTCGAGCAGGCCGCGGATCCCCGGCAGCATCGCCGCGGAGTCGGCGCTGCGCCCCACGGCGATGTCGGACATGTCAGCCGTCGACGGCGTCCTCGATGAGCTCGTTCTGCTCGTCGAGGACGCTGGGATCGCTGTGGCTGCCCGACCGGAGGTAGTGGATGACGGCGGGCACGATCGAGACCACCACCATGACGCCCGCCGCCGCGAGGGCGTACTTCTCCAGACCGGGGACCGTCTCGCCGACGAGATAGCCCGCCACCGGCACGCCGACACCCCAGGCTATCCCGCCGAGGATGTTCCAGGTGAGGAACTTTCTGTAGGGCATCTCCGTGCAGCCGGCGATCAGCGGTGCGAAGGTGCGCACCATCGGCACGACCCGGGCGATGACGATGGTGGCGCTGCCGTAGCGGTCGTAGAAGCCTGTCGCGCGGCGCAGGTTCGTCTGGTTGAGGACACGACCATCGCGGCGCTCGAGCAGCGGCCGTCCCATGCGGCGGCCGATCGCGTAACCCGTGGAGTCGCCGACGATCGCGGCCAGCACCACCCCCAGGCAGAGGACTGCGATGTCCGCTCGCCCGCCGGCACACGCCACTCCGGCCGCGAAGAGGAGGGTGTCCCCGGGGAGGAAGAAGCCGATCAGCAGGCCGGACTCGACGTAGACGATCGTCCAGACGATCAGGTAGATCGCCAGCGCCGACGCCGAGTCGAAGCCGATCTCCGGACCGATCGCAAAGGTCACAGCGGGGCCCTCTCGACAGCGGCGGGATGTGACGGTCACCTTACGCGGCGACAGGCGGCTGTCCTTCGGCGGACGGCGCGGGCCAGAATCGAGCGATGACGGAGCGACTGCTGGTGATCGGCGGCGACGCCGCGGGTATGAGCGCAGCGTCACAGGCGCGCAAGCGACGAGATCTCGACGACTGGGAGATCGTCGCCTTCGAGCGAGGCGACTTCACGTCGTACTCCGCCTGCGGCATCCCCTACCTCGTCGGCGACGTCGTCGACGAGCCGGCGAAGCTGATCAGCCGCACGCCGGAGGTCTTCCGCTCGAAGTTCGACATCGACGTGCGGATGCGCCACGAG